>WFUN01000104.1 GCA_015484905.1 Hydrogenimonas sp.
ATCCAATTGACGGACTTTAAAGTAAAAGATTTTTTAAAAGAGCGAAAAAGAATGGCGACCGATTTTCAAAAAAGAGTCTGGGAAGCTCTTAAACTCATCCCAAAAGGCAGAGTCACGACATATAAAGCGATAGCCGAATATTTGGGTAGCCGTGCGGTACGTGCGGTGGGGAGTGCAGTGGCAAAAAACCCGTACGCTCCGGAAATACCCTGTCACAGAGTGGTACCATCAAGCGGAGAGCTCGGCAACTATTCGGCTGAAGGCGGCAGTATCAGGAAGATGGAGCTTTTAAGATCGGAGGGAGTTGCCGTAGAGAATGGAAAGATAGTGGAGTTCAAGAGTCTGCTTTTCGAGTTTGAAAGGGGTGAAGAGAATGGATAAAAAATATGATATATGCTTCATTGGAGGCGGCCTGAACTACGCAGGCGCGGTAGTAGCAGCAAAAGCGGGGCTAAAAACGTTGTTGATAGAGAAAAATATGGAGCATTTGGGAGGGACATGTCTTCATAACGGTTGCATACCCTCGAAACTCTTTCTGCACGCCGCTTCCACCGCCATTTCGAGCAAAAAACCACTATTTGACTGCGCTGCTTCACTCAATATGAAGGAACTCCAAAAAGAGAAGGAGAGTATCGTCTTAAAAGCTACCAAAGCTATAAAGTGGCAGTGCGGCCATGTGGATTTGGTGGAAGGGGAAGCGAAATTGACGGCACCGCACCGCGTGGAAGCAGGAGGTACCGTTTATGAGGCAGGAACCATAGTGATAGGCACCGGCTCGAAGCCGTTCATACCGGATGGAATAGATTATGATGGTAAAAGTGTAGTAACGAGTGACGAGATACTCAATCTGGAGTCGCTTCCAAAAAAGATCGCGATATATGGAGACGGAGCGATAGGTCTTGAGATGGCTTCTTTCATGGCGGCTTCAGGAGTAGAGACCGAACTCATATGGCGACATGATACTCTTTTAAGAAGATCCCATCCTTCAATCGGCAAAGCGATGAGAACACAACTCGAAGCGATTGACGTCAAATTGATGCCGAACAGATCCATCCAGAGCGCCAAAGCCACACCTAAAAAGGGGGTACATATAGTTTTCGAGGATGGTTCTGAACACTACGTCGCTATGCTACTGGTAGCCACTGGAAGAAGAGCCGTTACGGACGCGGTAGCCACTACTGAGATTGTAATAGGAAAAAGAGGTATAGAAACGGACGCTTTTTTCGAAACATCGCTGCCAAAACACTATGCGATAGGAGACTGCAATGGAAAGTTGCAACTTGCCCATGCCGCCAGGGCGCAGGTGCTGAACGTAACGAAAAGAGTACTTGATGGCAGCGTAAATAGGCTCGATCTGAGCCGGGTAGTCAAGTTTATACATACACTTCCCATGAGCTATGCGGCGGTAGGCTCTTTCTCCAAAGAGGATACTACCTCTGTAATGGCTATGAAAGGGTGGCCGTATGCCGAGATCTGCGACTCGCAAGAGGGAGTGATCGTTTTGTATAAAGACTCTGACGATTTCATTACGGGGGGCGAGATTCTGGCGCCCGGGGCGCAGGAGCTTATAGCTGTGGTCTCTATGGCATTGGCCGGAGAGATGGATGCAAAGTTGTGCAAAGAGACGATTCTCGCCCATCCGACATTCAGCGAAATTCTCGAAAGGGCGTTTTACAGGCTATGATCCCCCTGGCGACGGATAATTCTTCAAAGCCTCTGCGCACTCAAAGAGTTTTAAAGAGGATTTCCGCTTCTTTTTTGATGACACTTTCCGTACTCTTTTATCGCATTTGGCATAAGCTCCTTGAGTCGCTCTATACGGCTTCTTGAAGTAGGGTGCGTCGAGAGGTATACAATCGGCTCCTTGCCCGCTTTAGCGAACTTTTCCCAAAACTTCAAAGCCTCTTTTGGGTCGTAGCAGGCCATCGACATTATGATAAGTCCTATATGGTCAGCTTCGCTCTCCTGCATTCTCGAATATGGGAGCATCACTCCAACCTGCGAACCTATTCCTATGGCGGCCTTATAGAGCTGCGCATACTCGCTTCCGCTCTGGCTAATGGCCCGGTTCGCTATGGCGGCCGCCAGTCCGGTAAGCTGTGCGACACTCAGTCTCTCCGCTACATGGTGAGCTATGGCGTGTGCAATCTCGTGCGCCATGACGGTGGCTAGCTGCGCATCGTTGTCTATATATTTGAATAGGCCGGTATAGACAAAGACGTGACCGTTGGCTAGGCAGAATGCGTTTGGTATCTTGTCGTTATCTATTACATAGAACTTCCAGTCGAGGTCGATGTTTGTAGCTTTTGCTATGCGCCTGCCTACACGCTCTACCGGAACCGTATATTTGGGATCGTGCGAAATCCTCTCCTGTTTGAAGATCTCCTGTTCCGTCTGAAGCCCAAGAGCCATCTCCTGATCTGGCGAGAGCATGATGATCTGCGTCCTTCCGGTTATGGGAGCTTTGGCGCAACCGGCCATGAAAAGAAGTGTGGCGATAAAAAGTGCAAGCCGTTTCATGGCAAACCCTTCGCTTTTTTGGTTACAATTGTACCAACTTTTGATGGAGTTGGCGTGAAATGATAAATATAGTTCTGGTCGAACCAAAAATTGCACCCAATACCGGAACGATTGGACGGCTTTGTGTAAACATGGGAGCATCCTTGCATCTCGTGGAACCTCTCGGTTTTGTCATAGAAGACAAGCGTCTCAAACGTGCGGGACTCGACTATTGGTATAAACTCAATCCCACCATATGGCCGTCGCTCGAAGTGTTCATGAAAGAGCATGCAGACGCAAGACTCTGGCTCGCAACTACAAAAACGGAAAAACTTTACTTCGAAGCGCGCTTTGAGCCGGGCGATTTTTTGCTTTTTGGCAGTGAAACTACCGGCTTGCCGGAAGAACTTCTGAAAAAGTATCCGAAAAGATGCATTACGATTCCGATGACTCCGGAAGGACGCAGCCTGAATATCTCCATAAGCGTAGGAATAGTCGCTTACGAGGCGATAAGGCAGAATTTCGAAGCTTTTAAAGGATTGATGTGAATACATTTATGGATATCGCAATGACGGTAGGATTCATTCTTTTCATGATCTGGATAATAAAGGGTTACCATGCCCAGAAGTACAAAGAGCGATACGGCGACAAGGGTACTGAAGTAAAGAAAGGCGAAGAAGATAGAAAAGAGAGGTGAATGAAAGCTGTTATACAGAGAGTTTCAAGATCGAGTGTGAGTGTGGATGGAAAAGAGGTTTCCAAAATTGAAAAAGGGGTCAATATTCTTCTTGGGGTCATGAAGGGTGACGACGAAGAGGATGCAAGGAAGCTTGTCTCAAAAATTGTGAATCTCAGAATTTTCGTCGACGATAATGGAAAGATGAACCTCTCTTTAAAGGATATAGGAGCCGAAGCGCTTGTCATCAGTCAGTTTACATTGGCGGCAGATATAAAAAGGGGACGAAGACCCGCTTTCGACAGTGCGATGGAGCCTAAAGAGGCCGAAAAGTTATATAACTACTTCTGTGAGCAGATGCAAAAAGAGTGTGAAGTAAAAAGAGGTATCTTTAAAGCGATGATGGAGGTGGAGATAGTGAACGACGGGCCGGTTACGATAATCGCAGACTCCAGGGAGCTTTGAGAAAAGATGGTTTTTAAAAGCGGACCGCTTCGGCTTCATACCGGTAGCGTACCCACCTGCACGACGGGGTGTGATGGTATATAGATAAACGTGCCTGTCTCTGTATCCGGCGCGTGAGCAGCAGGCCGAAAGAGGGTTAGCCAAGCCTCTTTTCGACTCTTTGAAGTATCTGTTTCATCTGCTCTATTTCACCTCTGAGGCGCTCTATTTCGGAGCTCTCTTCTTCGCTCTTTGACTCCATCTTTTCAGCCTCTTTGTCATCATCTTTTATGGCGAAGATAGCATCGACGATGATACCGATAAGAAGGTTCACCATTATAAAAGTCGATATGAGAACGAAGCTTACGAAAAAGACCCACGCAGTCGGAAACTGCTCCATCACCGGTCTGGCTATCCCCATAGACCAGCTCTCGAGCGTCATCACCTGAAAGAGTGTATACATAGAGGCCCCGAGCGTTCCGAACCACTGCGGAAACGTCTCGCCGTACATGGAGGTGGCCATGATAGAAAATACGTAGAAGATAAGCAGCAGCACCAAAGATACGGAGCCTATGCCGGGAATGACGCTGATCAGCGCGCCTATTACCTTTCGCATCTGTGGAACGATCGTAAGAAGCCTAAATAGCCTCAACACCCTGAGGACTCTTAGAATCGCGAACTGTTCACCGGCCGGGACCAGGCAGATGGCAACGACCGAAAAGTCGAAAAGACTCCACGGGTCTTTGAAAAAGGCCTTTTTATGTACGTAGATTCTCATGGCGATCTCTACAGTGAAAATGGCTATGACCAGACGGTCAAAAAAGAGCAGCAGTGGGCCTAAATGGCTCATTATGCTCTTGGAGGTCATCAGACCGAGGGTTATACCGTTGAAGATAATCATGAGCGTTATGAAATTTTTGAATCTTTCAGACTCTACGACAGCTTCGACTCTTTTGTACATTTTTCCTCCCATATGAGAATTGCTGTCAGAATTTTAATCTACTCTTCACTATAATAGAACGGCGGTTGAAAAGTTAAAATTTATATGAAAGCGATCTTTTTGTTTTTTGTCTCGGAGGAGTCGATGAGAGGTATACTTTTTACACTGCTATTGTGCGTTAGCGCGGCATTTGCCTGCAGCGGAGACTGTATAAAGTGTCATCCGGTTCTCAAAAAAAGCATAGACGAACCTTACCACAAAGTCATCAAACGGTGCATCGAGTGCCATAAAGAGAGTTCGACGGGAGTATCTACATGCGGGCAGGACTGTTTCGAGTGTCACGACAAAAAGAGGCTTGCAAACTCACCGCTTCCGGAGCATAGAGCCATAGCCGGCTGCGCCCGCTGCCATCTTGGCAAGAAGGAGCTCCTGCAAAAGAGTGACCCCTTTTTCATACCGTTAAAATAGTTTCGATATTGCCGATTGTTGATGTAGTCACTCTATATCAAGGCGGCACAATGATGCAGTTAAATTCACTCACGGCAACATCGAACAGCTTCTCGTTCGATCTTACGACAAGTTCCGGAGACCGGATATCTCTATCGTTCTACGACAACAGGTCGCTCTCTATGCAAAAGAAGGAGGGCGGAAACTTTTCAAACTTCTCCATGAGCCTCAAACATGAGTACGGCTACTATTTTTCATACAGCGGAAACGGAATAGACGAGCGCGATACGGCCGAGATAGAGAAAGCTATGAAGATCATAAAACCCATGTTCGAGAAGTTTTTACAAAGCGTGCAAAAAAGTGAAGAGATGCCCGGTTTGAAGAAGGTTGCGAATGTCGCGCAGCTTTTTAAAAGCAAAATGCCGGAAGTGAAAAACGACGATATGCTCAACATGTTGAAAAGCAAAACGATCGATACGATGGATGAAGTTCTATCGGCTTTTAAAAAGAGCAGGGCGCTTGTAGAGAGCTCGAAAAAGCTCTTCGACCGCCTTTTCGACAATATGAAAAAATTTGAAATATACGCCTGAGCCCGGTAGAAACTACCCGATAAGGCCGAAATATCTCAAAGCCTCCTTTTCCTCGCTTCTGTATAAATTTATCCTATAAACTTGCCGCTTCTGAGGCGCTGTGCTTCCATAAGTTCTAGTTCTCTCGCACCTGAAACAACGATATTGCTATCCGGTACGTAATCCAAAAGTTCGTCACGACCTTCGTAGTGGATGGAATTGAGGATGACTCTCATTACGTTTAGACGGGCAAGATGTTTGTTATCGGAGCGTATTATCGTCCATGGTGCGATCGTGGTATGGGTGTGTTTGAGCATCTCATATTTCATATTTGTAAAATCATCCCATCTCTCCTGTGCCTGCAAATCGACTTCGCTTAGTTTCCATTGTCTCAAAGGATCTGTCTTTCTTCGCTCAAATCGACGTCGCTGCTCCTCTTTGGTTACGCTGAAATAGAGTTTGATAAGCGTGATACCGTTTCTTACAAGTCCCTTTTCGAAACTTGGGGTATCCTCCATGAAAGTCTGGTACTCTTCAGGCGTACAGAAGCCGAAGACCGGCTCTACCATGGCCCTGTTGTACCAGCTTCTGTCGAAAAGCACTATTTCTCCGCCATGGGGGAACTGCTCTACATACCTCTGAAAATACCACTGCGTTCGCTGCTCTTCTGTAGGTTTTCCGAGCGCGACTACACGGTAGTGTTTCTCGTTCATATAGCGCGTGACCCTTCGTATGGTTCCACCTTTACCCGCGGCGTCCCGCCCTTCGAAAAGTATGATCATTTTCAATCTGTTGATTTCAAGATGTTTTTGAAGTTTTATAAGTTCAGCCTGATAAGGTTTTAGTTCTTCAGCTTCAAGATACTTTCTTATGGCTTTCTTCTTTTTCAGAAGAACCGGCAACGGATCGGAGTTGCTGCATACTTCAATATCACTGAAATCTCCAAGTTCTTGAAGAATTTTCTCCTCTGTTTTCACTCAAACCACCTTAATACTTTTTTTTATTGTATCATTTAACGATTAAATATTCAGGTAACACAGATGAATGAGACTAAAATTGAAGAGCTTTTAAAAGATCTCGAATCTACAGAATTGAAACTCTATAAAGAGTTGGAGAAAGAGGCAAAAGATATAAAGAGCGACTTTTTGCAGGAGAAGACACCTCTTTGGGAGTATATCAAATCTGCAAAAGCAGGTTACATTATTACGGCTCCTGTCATATATGCCATGATAATTCCGGCACTTGTAATGGATCTTTTCGTAACGATCTATCAGGCCGTCTGTTTCCCTGTCTACAAAATACGGAAAGTGAAGCGCGGCGACTACATAGTTTTCGACAGGCACCGGCTGAAGTATCTAAACGCGCTTCAGAAACTAAACTGCGTATACTGCGCCTACTTCAACGGCCTCATAGCATATGTACAGGAGATTGCATCGAGAACCGAACAGTTCTGGTGCCCGATACGCCACGCAAGAAGGGTACGCAACGCACACCGCCGCTATTGGCGCTTCCTGCGCTACGGCGACGGCAAAGATCTGAAAGAGCGGTGGCTCAAACTGCGAAAGGAGCTTGAAAGTGAACATTAAGAAGTGTCTCGAAGAGTACATAAAAGAGCTGGAGAGCGAAGCGATGAAGATCATCTCCGACCCCAGAACCGACAAACGCACGAAAAACCTCGCCATGAAGCCGCTTACGAGTAAAAAAAAGATCATAAAAAACACTATCGACGCGCTTGAGCTGGTAGATAGAGTCCACGAAGAGGAGATGCAAAAGGCGGGGGAGCTGAAACGCCAGTAAGAGTAGACCATGTACAGTTGGGATGATCGGAGAGGAGACGAACAAAGAAGAGTAGCCCGCACCCCTTCTTTGCAAAGCTTTGAACAAATCGGTAGCATTGTTATGTTTTTAGGGTGTTTTTAAGGTAGCGACTGACCCCTAATGCCCGGAAAATCTCAGATTGTGCAGTCAACCGTCTTTACATGATGATATATGTCCGAGATATCCTTGAATGATATTCTAATCTGGTTTCTGCGCTTTATTGCGGGAGCAGCAGTAGAATATTTCTCAGCTTTTATAGCAGGGTCAATATAGACCTTACCTTTTGAAACCGCACCGAGAAAAAGCATGAAGTCCGTTCCACGACAGAGTGTAATATCCTTTCCATAGTGATAATAGTACGGTTTAGCCGTTCTCAGCGACGGGATATATGCCGCCCTTGCATGTTTTGTCTTCCAGTGTTCTATCAGTTTTGTAAATCCCCACATTGCCGCAATGCGGTCATCTTTTGAGACAAGCGCAAGTCCTCCGGAAACATCAGTGATTTTTCCTGCAGCCGAATCATAACCGATAAGTTCAAGACGCAGGCCCGTCCTAGGTGATATTTTTCCAAAACGAAAAATACCTCCAAAATTCTGTCTGTCTTCCCGGCCTTTTGTATCCTGGTATCCGAATTCCCGAAGAAAAGACAGGACCCCATCTTCGGTATACACGCCGCCATCCGGTTCGGGTGTCATCAGCGTAATGACATGTGAGAGGGATGTGAAGTTTTTTACACCAAACTGTTTGATCTCCCATCCGAGAAAATCAGGCTCGGCTCTTCCGTTTGCAGAAATTCCGAGTTCTGCTTCCATTGTATAGCCGCCACAGTTCGGACTTGTTACACACGGGACAAAATTTCCGTCCGGGAGAATTCTTTTTCCGCGTATCCAGCCCTCTTCATGTATGCGTTTTAGGTTTTTCAGAAGTTCCGCTTCGGTATCTTTCGCTTTGGGAAGAATGACTTCCTGTAAAACGGAGTCCGTATCGGCTATTCTGTAAGAAGAAAGCTCCCGTGCACAGCAATCCCTGTCTGCAAGATAGCCGTAGATTTCACCTTCAGGATTTGTTCCAAGCAGCAGTATCCGGCCTTCTTCCCTGCCACGCTTTTTCGGGTCCATCAGTTTACTCGGAGCAGTTTTGCACCCCCTGATGAATCCAGAGAATCTCATTTCCGGATACTGAGGATAAAATATGAGTTGAGCATTCGGAGCGGAGGAGACTTCACCTTTAGCCGAAACCCAGAAAAAATTAAGTGGTGCTTTAATCCGTGTCGTCGTTTTCGATTTTTTTGATGACGATGTTTCTTCCGATGTGATCTCTCCAACCGGAAGAATGTTGAATACAGCAAGATTACTACCGAAGTAGGGCTGGTTCTTGCTGTTATCATTAGGCGAAAGTTTTTTGAAAAATACCCTGTTCACTTTTTTTTCATCAAAAATTTCAAGGAGTTTCTGGAAAGTCATGGCTGTTTTCCTGAGAGTTCAAGTGATGTTTTATCAGACTCGATCCACTCTGTTAGCTTTTCGATCAGTTCCTTGAAGTCCATTTGCCATTTTCCTCTCATAGAACATTCCCATATGGTTGCAATCCGCCAGCCATCTTCTTTCAGTCTGGAGTATACTTTTTTATCGTGCTTCCGATTTCCATTTATTTTATTTTTCCAGAATTCCGTGCGTGTTTTCGGCAGACGGAAAAGCGGACAGTCATGACCATGCCAGAAGCACCCATGAACAAAGATAACGGCATTATGTTTCCTCAGGACTATAT
>WFUN01000105.1 GCA_015484905.1 Hydrogenimonas sp.
ACAAAAAAGCCAACCCTTCTACAAACATTTACAAAGGCCACGTTTATGCCGGAGGCGGTGGTATGAGTGGATGCGGCTGCCATAAAATGCAGGTCTACTCATACGCAGACGGAGGAGCCGGGTATGACCCTGTCGATCCTCTCCCTTAAAAGAGTCGGAAGGCTGGCTTGCCTTCTGTCTACAATCTTCTTTTTTTGCACCCCTTTAATAGCGAAAAGTGAATATGAGTCGATAAAAAACACAATAATATCCTATAACAAAACATTGATAGAGGCTGCAAAAAATCCACATTTTCTAAAAAACTTCGAAGATGAACACAAGCTTGAAAAGTTTGCCGAAAAAAAAGTTGCACAAAAACTTTATATTTGGATAAAATCGTGGCACGAAAACAATCTATATATGAATGCGAAGCTGCAAAAAATTGTTTTCAAAAAAATTGAACAAAAAGATGATAGAGCCAAAGTGATAACCGATGAGAAGTGGGAATATACCTATTTGCGCCATATTGATGTCAATAAAACGCTCCAGGCTTGGCCTTCGGAGAAAATAGATTATAGCGTAAGATATGAACTGATAAATAAAAACGGCACATGGAAAATAGAAAAAATCGGCATATTATCGGAAAAAGTTTTAAAAAAGAGTCAACAAGTTGGATCTGCCACTTTAAAGTAAATTTAAAATTATCTACTTAAATAGAATTGTCTTGCAATGCTTATAAGTAAATCTATAAAGTATGTATGCTCTTTTAAAATGGTTTAAACATGGTACATACAAACAATGTTTATACTCTAAAGATGCTCCAAATATTGATTCGTACCAAAACCATTTTCAAAACGGGTTGATAAATATTTCACAGATATCCAAAGGGGTCTTATGAAGAGAGTTTTTAAATCTATATGGTCGTTACTTGTTTCGATGAAAACAATGGTGATAATGACGCTGGTATTCGCGGTTTCCATTGCTGTGGCGACATTTATAGAGAACGATCATGGTGCAGAAACCGCCTGGGCGCTTGTTTACGGTGCAAAATGGTTCGAGGTTCTTCAAGTTCTTCTCGCTCTAAATCTTGTTGGCAACATAATTCGCTTCAGACTCTATAAAATGAAAAAGCTTCCGGCCTTTATCTTTCATGCCGGTTTTCTTGTCATTCTTCTCGGTTCCGCGATGACCAGGTACCTTGGATATGAAGGAGTGATGCATATACGTGAAGGAACGAGCGAAAACAGGATGCTTTCTGCAGACTCTTTTATCCAGGTAGATGCCAAAACGAAAAATGGAGAAAAAGCCCATGCCGAAAAAAAGGTTTTTATTTCTGCGATTGGGGGCAACGACTTTGATATAGGCCTTGAGGTAGGGGGGAAGACTCTTGAAGTAAAATATAAAGATTTTATAAAAGAGGCTGTACAGACAGCCAAAAAAGATCCAAACGGCACCCCATTGGTAGTCTATACCGTCGTAACTCCCTCCGGACCGGAAAAATATTTCATCAAAGAGGGTGAATACACAGATCTTGGCCCATTCGTAGTACTCTTTGGAAAAGATGAACCGGCATATGTTACAAAACCCTATATTTTCATATATCTAAAAAACAACGAGTTCTTTTTCAGATCCAATATCGGAATCGGTTGGATGAAAATGAAAGATCAGAGCAGAGGGGTATTCGAAGCCGGCAAGGAGCATCAGTTCAAAGAAAAGATGATGTACATCGTAAACGGTATCCAGATGGTGCCGCAAATGACACTTGTCAAGGGAATAAAAACATTGGTGCCTCTAAGTAGTTACAAAAACGAAATGGAGCTGAAAATGAAAAAACCGCTTTCGGCTCTTGTAGTTGAAGTGGAGTATGACGGCAGGAAAAAAGAGGTGGCTCTGATGGGAATGGGAAAACGCTTCAAAGGTTTCACTGAAAATGTGGACTTAGGAGATGTCAAACTCGCTTTGGAGTGGGGGTCCAAAGAGATAGAGCTCCCTTTTTACCTATATCTCAAAAAGTTCGTTATGGAAAAATATCCAGGCTCCATGAGCCCCTCTTCATACGAGAGTCACGTTGTACTCTACGATGAGAAAAACGGAGTGAAAATGCCCTATAGAATATACATGAACAACACTCTGGAGTATGGAGGGTTCAAGTTTTTCCAATCAAGCTACGATCAAGACGAGAAAGGGACGGTACTTTCTGTTAACCACGACCCAGGCAAATGGCCCACATATATCGGTTATATTTTACTGGCAGTAGGTATGTTTATCAATCTTTTCAACCCTTACGGACGTTTTGGCAAACTGGCGAGAATCCGTTATATAGAAAGCGCGAAAGGTAGCACTGCAGCGGCAATCGCAACGATTTTGATATCTATTTCCGGCAGTGACCTTGTAGCTGCGCAAAACCATGCCGGACACAATCATGCCCCCCTTGATATGAATAAGATCATAGAGGTCGTCAAAAAGATAGATAGAAATCATGCTGAGAACTACGGCTCCATACTGCTTCAGGGACCAGACGGCAGAATAGAACCTATAGATACGGCTGCCATAGATATTTTGAACAAAATACACGGCTCTGACAAAATGTTCGGCCTTACGCACAATCAGATAATTCTTGGTATGGCGGTCAAGCCGTCGTACTGGAAAAGAATAAAACTCATCAAAGTGAAACATCCTGAAGTCAAAAAACTTCTTGGCATATCTCCTGATGAAAAATATTTCGCTTTTATAGACATATTCGATAAAAACGGAAATTACAAATTGGCCCAAAAGGTGGATGAAGCGGCCAGAAAAAGACCGGCGGAAAGAGGGACTTTCGACAAGGAGCTGTTGAAAGTGGATGAGCGTCTCAATATAGCCTATATGGTATATACCGGCGGATTTATGAAAGTCTTTCCTCTAAAAGGCGATCCCAATAAAAAGTGGTATGCTCCTGCAGATGCCCTGAAAACTTTTCCACCAAATCAGGCACTGGAGATAAGAAAGATATTGGAGAAAAATTTTGCAGGAATCAACAAAGGCATACAAACCGGCGACTGGAGTCTGGCAGATGAAGCCGTAAACGAGATAAAGGCTTATCAGAAAAAATATGGCTCAGATATAATTCCGGCAAAAAGTCGTGTAGAAGCGGAACTTCTGTATAACAGGCTCGATATCTTCAATCGTCTCGTTCCCGTCTATCTTCTTTCAGGACTGGTTCTGCTGTTTCTTATTTTCCTGCGCCTCGTTCGTCCAAACCTGAGTCTGAAAACTCCTACAAGAGTGGTTGTAGCGATATTGGTTCTTGCATTTTTGGCCCATACATTCAATCTCGGTCTTAGATGGTATGTTGCCGGACATGCTCCCTGGAGTAACGGATATGAGGCGATGCTATATATCTCCTGGGCGATCATTCTTGCCGGAATTCTTTTTGCAAAACAGTCTGAATTTGCAGTATCTTCCACTGCGATTTTTGCCGGTATCACACTGTTTGTCGCTCATCTGAGCTGGCTCGATCCGCAAATTACGACGATGGTGCCCGTACTGAAATCCTACTGGCTTACCATCCATGTTTCCGTTATAACCGCAAGTTATGGATTTTTGGGTCTGTGCGCCCTCCTTGGCCTGATTGCGCTAATTCTATTCATTATGCTTGGATTCACTAAAAATGAAGAGACAAAACGCCAGATCGTTCTTAACATAAAAGAGACTGCGAGAATAAACGAGATGTCCATGATTGTAGGTCTCTCTCTTCTTACAGTAGGAAACTTTCTTGGAGGCGTATGGGCAAATGAATCATGGGGACGCTACTGGGGTTGGGATCCAAAAGAGACATGGGCGCTGGTTACGATACTTGTATATACCGCTGTGATCCACCTGCGTTTCATACCAAAAGCGTGGAACACATTCAACTTCGCGGCATTATCTGTAGTGGCATACAGCTCGGTTATTATGACCTATTTTGGTGTCAACTACTATCTTTCCGGTCTACACTCGTACGCCGCAGGCGATCCTGTACCGGTACCTACGTGGGTCTATTATGCCATAGTGGTCGTAGCACTTCTCATCGTAGCGGCCTACAGAAACAAAAATGGATTCGAAAAACTTCAAAAAGTTGTTTTAAAAAGATCTATCTCCTGATATACCCTCGAGAAGCGAAAGAGTTTGCCCCCTCTCTTTCGCTTTTAGCTTCAAAACAGAAAAGAGTTTTACATATACATACCGTTTCAATCTGTATGGCTCTCATCATAACCAGGAAGGGTCACTTTTTTAATAACTATCTTCCAACCGTACCTGTCCAAAAACTTTTTGGCTTTTTTATTACCGTTCATATAGGCTTCTTGCATCAAGTGTTTTGCCTGCTTCAGGTTTTTGCCCACCACTTTTGTGGAAAGATAGATCCGAGCGAGTAAAAACTGAGCATCTGCATCTCCTTCAAGCGCCGCTTTTTCAAGATATTTCACAGCCTTTTTCAAATCTTTTCCGACTCCTTTTCCTTCATAAAACATTTCACCAAGCCGAAAACAGGCCTGTGGATATCCTCTCTTTGACGCTTTTTCGTACCAGTAAAACGCTTTTGCATAATCTACTTCTCTTTTACCCAAACCATTATAATGGATCATTCCAATATTAAGCATCGATTTCGGATCTCCTCCGTCGGCAGCTTTTTGAAACCAAAACAGCGCTTTTTCGATATCTTTCTTAACTCCAATTCCGGCATAATACATATGGGCTAGTTTGTATTGCGCTTCAATATGGCCTCTGTTTGCAGCTTCATTAAAATAGTGCAGCGCTCTACTATAATCTTTTTTCATTCCCATTCCAAGATATTTCATTTCACCCAATGCAAAGAGCGCGTTTGCATCTCCTTTTTTGGCACGTTTTATAACCGAAGAGTATGCCCGGTCCATAAACCCGCTTTCCACTCCGGCGTTCAATAAACTGCTTCCTATCAAAAAAACTGCTGTCGATAAAACTATCTTCCTCATTATGGTCCTCTTTTTGATCATTTCAAAAAACTCCGTTTTTGCAGCACAGATTATATCCGAAAATATCTGATCACTATTGAAAAATCTGTTTTTTTTACAATATTGCACCAAATTAAAGTGAAGCAAACAGCACAAATGATATACTCTCAAAACATGATATCAGCTGTTTATTACCCAAAGGAAAGATGAAATGAAAAGAGTCGTATTTACATCGGTTTTGTTGATCTCTTCTCTTATAGCTTCACAGGGAGAAGAGATATTTAAAAAAAGATGCTCCGTCTGCCATGGAAAAAATGCGCAAAAGAGCTCTCTTGGCGTAAGCAAAGTGATAGCCGGATGGAAATCGGATAAAATTATTGAAAAACTAAAAGCTTACAAATCCGGGAAATTCGACCAGTACGGCTTTGGCAACATGATGAGAAACAGGGCCACAAAACTTACTGAAAAACAGATGAAGTCGGTTGCCGAATATATTGAATCTCTGGGCAAGGCACAACGGTAAAACGGCAGTTCTTGAACAGCTATTTTGTTCCGATTTTATGGTTCGCTCTGCCAGTACTTCCAGTACTTTATAAAAAGCAGATTTTGCTATAATAGATCTTGCTCGCAAAAAGATCGATATAATAATTTTCGGAAAGAGAGGTCTATGATATTATGAAAAAATCGATTGTTCTTCTTTCAATTATTATCACAATTTCCCTTTTTGCACAAAAAGCGGATGTAATCGAAGGAAAAATCAAAAAAAGTTACGGTGGCAGCTATATAGCAGATGTGAAGATCAGGCACCATGATATAAATTACAGTGATTATGTTAGCGAATGGCAGATACTTGATCAGGATCGCAAACCGATCACCGTTCGTCTCGAATTTGCCCCGAAACCTGAAAAAGAGATTATAGAGTCGGAACTTATAGGTTTCAAGATTCCGAAGGGAACGAAAAAGATAATAATCAGAGCAAAATGTTCAAAAGATGGTTATGGCGGCAAAGAGTTTGTAATAAAGATACCATCCGAAGATGAAAACGCAAGTCGACAAAAAACTGGAGAGTGATCTTTCGGTCATTTATGTATTTATTTGAATCCAAATCTATTCTCTTGTCGAAATGGATAACTGCGTAACTTGAGCAA
>WFUN01000106.1 GCA_015484905.1 Hydrogenimonas sp.
AATCACTCAAAGGTTGTTACTTATCTCTTACTCGGTTGTCAAAGATCTCGTCTTTTTTAACGCCATCAAACTTCTCGCATAGCCCTCAACTCTGAGGCCTTCTTGTTTGTGGACGGGAATTATAGCACCATGACTACTGTTTGTCAAGAAAATTTTGAAATTTTATGAGAAATAGAAATAACGTAGCGAATGTTTTGATTTATGAATATATTTAGGATCCATTTATTGAAAGGAGTCGTACATATCCGGTTTCAGGCTCTATGGATATAGTGAAAACACCGTTGTTGGATGTAAAAGTGATATCGCATCTGCTTTTTAGCAAATCCAACGTATTGGAGCCGAGGGTACTTCGGTACGGGCGTCCAAGTGAATCGAAAGCAATATATTTATTGCTCCCGCATGATGAAGAAAAAGCGATATTTGTAATACCATATCTTTGAGTAAGAAGTATTTCCGAGCTTTCATTCAGATCCAGATTGCAGGCATTGGAAGTGAACATAACCTTTTTATCAGAAGGGTTTACCGCTGACTCGTTAAACCCGATTCCTCCTCCATGGTCCAGGTCGTGCCCTACTATATAGTACCAGTCACTGTTTGTACATTGCCAAAAACCGATTTGCCATCGCTCAGAGGCCCAATCAGCATTTGCAGGATCGAACCTGTCATCAATCATGGCCAAGTGCTGTGTATATCGAATATGCGAAATTACCTGATCTGCAGCTTCACGGAGATTGTTGTCAGTAAATCTTGGAATCATGACTATCGACAAAATCGCAATTACTGCAATTACGATTGTCAATTCCAATAAGGTAAAAGCTTTTTTCATCCAAAACCCCGGGCATAACTGATTTTACCAATTATACCACAAGGGTCGAATTTGAATTTAATCTATTTTTTCTGCCGGATGTACATCATAAAGAATGTCATCGAACGGATGACGATACATCGGCATTGCCAATCGCTTTTCATCCAATACATGACCAATAAAGCCGATCGTGCGTCCGAGTATGAAAAATGAGTTGAGTGTGCCTGTTTCAATGAAATCGTCTATCTCTTGCTCAGTATAACCCAAAGCACGCCACATATCTACCATTAGAATACCTATCGTTCCATCTACGTTCAAAATAAGGTTATCTTTTTTTGAAGTTGTCAACTGCTCTACTGTAAGCGCATAATCGAGCAAAGAGGTGCTCGGGAAATACTCATTTGCAAACTTTTTCAATCCTTCTACACGTTTGTCCGGATTTCTTAGAGATTTGATACGATGTCCGATACCGGGAATAGGAATACCCTGCTTTTTCATATATGCGAGAAATTCCTGAGGAGTCATATTGTTATCATTGGCATATTTAAAATATTTAGCCGCCCCGTCAATTGCCCCTCCGAACCTTGGCCCGATGGTAAGAAGACCTGTTACAAGCGATTCAACAACAGACTTTCCTGCACGAGCGGTCACTTTTGCATTATGAGCACCGGAGACGGCCGGTCCATGGTCCGCCACGGTTTTAAGAACCGTTTCAATAAAATCGGTAGCCCATTTCGGATACTGTTTTTTAAACCATAGCAGGCTTATAACATCACCGATACCCTTTCCCGTATCAGGAGTGGCTACCGAACTGATAGGGAATCCGGCATAAGTAGCCTCTTCTCCTCGGTCATCACTTATTGTACAGATGAAGTTTTTAGGTTTACGGCTTTTTGGAATGGTTTTTACTTCAGGCTCTTCTATTTCCTTGATAACTCCATTTTTCTTCAAATCCGTATATACTTGATGTATAACATGAGGAAGATCGTTGAAACTGTTTGGAACATGGATGCCAGCCTCTCTCATGGCTGCATTCTTTGCTTCAGCTGTCTCACGCTCGGCATTTGCACTCGCTCCCGCATGTCCAAACTGCACTCCACTGCTAAAGTGTTTGGCTATCGTACCAATACACCATGCGATAACCGGTTTCTTGATCTTACCTGATTTGACAGCTTCTATAACCTTATACTCTTCTGTACCGCCTACTTCACCAAGTAGAATCATATATTTTACATCCGGATTCTCCTCCATTCTAAGAAGGTGATCGACGAATACCGATCCTACAAAACGGTCACCACCTATTGCGACACCTTCCGCAACTCCATCGGCATTTAAAGAGATAATGTTACAAAGTTCATTGAAGAGTCCGCCTGATCTTGTAACCAATCCCGCACTTCCGGCCCTGTGAAGTTTGGACTTGATAATATTCTCGATCGTGCCGCCTATATTAGCTATTTTGAAAGCACCGGGAGTAATCGCACCGACCGTCGCAGGACCTATAATCAAAATCCCGTTGTCTTTGGCCGCCTGATTCATCTTTCTCGCCAGTCTTTCCGGTATACCTTCTGCTGTAACCATAATGGTTTTGAACTGCCCTTGCATATCTATCGCTTCCATCGATACGTCATAGGCTGTACGGAAGGATGCAAAATTTAAAAGAACATCCGCACCTTTATGTTCACTGACCGCATCGGCTGTATTGCGATATAGCGGTATCATGATCTCTTCGGAGCCATAGAAGAACTTTTCAAACTTGTTGGAACTTGTTGGAGCGACAATCGCCGCTACGGACGGATTCTTTCTTCCAATGACATAGTCATAATCGAGCATACGCTGAATCGCGCTTTTATTGTTGTTCCAAAAAATTGCCTGTGTCTCTTTTGTAAAAAGTCTGCTACTCATCTTCCCTCTCCCTTACTTCTCAAGTGCCATACGTACAATATCGGTCACATGTGTTTCCGGTCCGTAGACTTCCATATAAAGACCGAGTCGTTCAGCCGCTTCCTTTATATCTTTGAGGCCTTTTTCATAGTTCGGTCCACCTCTTCGCACATATATTCTGGTATTGTGCTCTTTCAGTTTATCGGCATATTTTTCGAGCGCTTTTATGATACCGGTAAATGTTTTCGCGACATCTGTAAAGTTCGCTATCGCACCTCCGATAATAAGGATCTTGCCTCTGGGATCTTTATAGCGTGTCATCAAATCGAATATGGTTTCGGCGTAAAACTGGGTTTCGCTTTCGGTAGGCCCTCCGGAATACTCTCCATAATTTGCAAGATCCTTGACACCAGCCAAATCGGCGATTGTATCCGCATATACAACCGATGCACCACCTCCGGCAACCATCGTCCATATTCGCCCTTCCGGATTGAGTATCGTCAGTTTCAAAGATGCGCCCGATTTTGCATCTGCCTCGGCGATTGCCTTTTCTTCGGGAGACATATCTTCCATACCAAACGGTGTCGGAAACTCTATATTCCCCCATTTTTCTTTCATTAAAAAGCCGGCCGTATCGTCAAGACGTGCTACCAGATCCAGAATATGCATATCGTTTCCCAACATGACGATTGGATTTATCTCTAGATATGCAAAATTGAGATCTCTGTAGAATTTGAAGAACTGAATGGCAAAAGATGTGAATCTCTCCCTATTTTCTGACGGGATTCCTTCCGGTACATTGGCACGGACCGCGCGCTCCATCTCGTCATCACTCATATTGATGGGAATCCTGACTTCGTTGACCTTCTCTTCCCATCCTTCCTCAACTTCCATGCCACCTTCCGCAGACATATATAAAACATCATCATTGTCCACAACTGTTGCTGAAATATAATATTCCTGATCTTGTGTATGAGGAGTAAACGGCTCTACGATAAAGTGTGTGAGCAGCCCTTTTTGTCCTGTCAGTAGCGTAACTTCATGACTCTGTTTCTCTTCAATCCACTTGGCTGCATCTTCAAGTGTAACATCACCAGGTTTTTCGACCTTGAAAAGTACCAAACCGTTTTTACCCCGTTTACCGAAAAGCATATCCGGTTTTACTACCAACGACTCTTGATTCAACCACTCAAAACCGTGCTCCTGCGCCTTTTGACGCAGTTCATCCGCGCTGGTTACAAGAACCGATTTGAAACTGTATTGGAAACCATCGAAATACTCATTCCAGTGCTTGGCAAAAATGGCTTTTCCGTCATACTCGCGTATCGCTCTTTGAGCCATCATAACTCCTTATGATTTTTATTGCATAAGTCTACCATTATTTTTTCAAACAGATACTTATTTGAAAATTTATTTTATATCATTTTTCACTACTGTTTATTTTCGAAACATAACAGCTTTTCAGCTCCCTTTTTTTGTATCGAATCGAAACTTTTTTACATCCGATACACGGTTTTTCTCTTAAAATATAATTACCATCCGAAGTGATACCATAATATCTAAACTGGTAGGAGAGCTCCTTTTTGCCGGTGTTTATACTCTTTATACCTGCGTCTTGCAATCTCTTTGCACACCAATATGGAAAATAGAATGGTGCAGCGAAATGTTTTTCAGGATCTTTCATCAGCAGAAAAAACGGTTTATGAAAGAGAAGTGCCGCCGTATTAAGAAAAAGTACGCTGAATACTGCAAATGCAAGATATTGGTAGCGCCACCGAAACTGCGGCAGGCGTACACGATATGTCTGAAAAAAAAGCCTCACCATCAAAGGAACAGCGACAACGACATATGGTGCAAAGTCCTGAATCGGAATTCTTTGGCGTATGGAAAAGAGAAGCGAAACAATCATTACTGTAAAACTGACAAACCATATGAT
>WFUN01000107.1 GCA_015484905.1 Hydrogenimonas sp.
TTTCTCTTCTTTTCCGTTTTTCGTTACATCTACCTGATAAAGGTCAAATTCACGAAGAGTGCTGATCACTTCCGGATTTTTAAACGTTATCTCCTCGAGCTCTTTGCAGCTGACACACCAGTCAGCTCTGAAATCCACCATTACGGGCCTCTTTGCGGATTCGATTTTTTTCATCAACTCTTCGAGATTGTCGACTCTTTCAAAATCGAGTCCGACCGATGTCCCAAAAGAGATTGGCGAAACGGAGCGCTCTTTAAATACCTTCAGAGGATCCAACGGATTCGAAGCACCGGTAAAGGTACCAAACAGCAAAAATGTACCATAAAGAAACATAAACAGGCCCAGCCCCTTGAAAAGAGCTTTCCAGCTCCTGTTACCTTCAAGTGGTTCGAATGCACCCATATATACTGCACTCACAACGAACAGAATCGACCACAGAACCATAGTCAAAAAGTCAGGAACAATTCTCGAAAGCATCCATATCGCCACACCAAGCATCACCACACCGAAAACTCTGTTTACGGCACTCATCCAGCCACCCGGTTTCGGCATGAATTTACCGGCTCCGATGCCAATGAGTATCAACGGAACGCCCATTCCAAGACTCATGACAAAAAGAGCCGCTCCACCAAGAAACGAGTCACCGGTCTGACCTATGTAGATCAATGCACCGGCCAGTGGAGGAGCTACGCACGGACCTACGATCAGTGCCGACAAAAGCCCCATAATCGCAACTCCTGCCAATCCTCCCTTTTTTCCTGCTTCATCGCTCGTACGGCTGATTTTGGTCTGAATGGAAGCCGGCAGCTGAAGCTCGAAAAAACCGAACATTGAAAGAGCCAGTGCCACGAAAAGCATTGCAAAAAGCGTTATTACAATCGGGTTTTGCAAAGCTGCTTGAATATTCGCTCCAAAAAGTCCTGCGAGTATACCGGCAACCGTATATGTAAATGCCATTGAAAGAACGTAAACCATCGAAAGAATGAAACCACGTTTAGCGTTCATCCCTTCGCCCTGAGAGACTATAATGGAAGAGAGAATAGGAATCATCGGAAATACACATGGCGTGAGTGACAGAAGCAGCCCAAAACCAAAAAATGTGAGCAAAACGATAGGAAAGCTCTTGGATCTGAGAGTCGACGCCACACTCTCTTCTTCGGACAGTTCCGGCTGCTGTATCGACTTTCCGCTCTCTTGAACAATATTTTTGGCATCGGCAGAAACAGGGTGTAAAACGAAATTATATTTTTTTGTAACGGGCGGGTAACAGATACCTGTAGCGGAACATCCCTGATATGTCAAAATAAAAGTAAACCTCTCCAATCTCCTGTCCTCTACCACGACAGGAAGATCCACTTCAAAAAGATCTACATAGATTTCATCTCCAAATTCATCTTTTTGCGCCGGCGGAAGCTCATAATCACCGATACGAATTTTCTCTTTTGGTTCTACAGAAAATTTTAGAAGATTTTTGGTCAGATGAATATTTTTTGCCATTTCTATTCTAACGTGCACTTCTCCTTCCGAAAAGGTCGCAGACGGTTTAAAGGCCTTCTCTACACTCAAAAAGTCTGAAAACAGAGGAAGGCTCAACAAGACAAATAGAAGAATTTTCGATACTCTCATTACGATTCAATCCCTTGAAATTTTTTGAAAAAAACTGTTGTCAAACCATCTTATCCACAATTGAGTCCGTCGCAACTTCTGACTACACCCATATCGCTGCCGTTATTGTGAAGAAACTTTCCCAAAGCATCCATTCTACGTTTGAAATATGAAGAGTTCAGTATCTTTTCGGCATCCGGATCGTTTTTATGTACCTTTTTCAACCTTTTTGCCTCTGCCTTGAACATTTCGTCCCATTCGTCGCTTGTAAGCATGGCTGCACCTTTGAAGCCTGATCCGTGACACTGTTTGCACAGTTTTTTATAAGCAGTCATACCTTTTGCAGAATAGGCATGGGCTCCAATATTGCAAAAAACCATTATAAAGATAAAAAACGGGACAATCTGCATGATAGATCCTTCTATTTTACTCATACTCCAAATTTACACCAAAATCGTGTATTATTCGTGTATCTCGGTATAGGTGTTCACATAGTCGTTATAGTCGGTTTAAGCCTGGAAAAAACTGCTCTTAACTTTTTGTCTCAAAGACTTTTTTGTCCTATATTATCTTCCTCTTTTTCCGGCTTGCTGCTTCTAAGTACCAAATAACCTACTATTCCGGAAAAAAAGGAGCCAAGCAAAATTGCAAGTTTGTCCGCATATTTATAAACCTGACTGTCACTGAAAGCAAGAGAATCGACAAAAAGACTCATCGTAAAGCCTATACCTGTAAGAATAGCTACTCCATACAGCTGACGCCAGCTGCTTCCTTTTGGCAGACTCGCTATCTTTAATCGAATGGCCAGCCAGCTGAAACCGAAAACTCCCAGTTGCTTTCCAATAAACAGTCCAAGCATAATTCCCAATGGCACCGGGCCAAGCATTTCACTCAATGAGATACCACGAAGATCCACACCAGCATTGACAAAAGCGAACAGAGGAAGGATCATGAAAGCTACCCAGTGGTGAAGATCACGCTCCATATCTTTGAGCATGGAGAAACTTTTTCCATTGCCAGTCTTGGATTTCAAGGGTATGAAAAAGGCGAGGGCGACACCGGCCAAAGTAGCGTGCACTCCCGATTTAAGCACACTTACCCACAATATCGTACCGACCAGAATGTAAGCGGCCTTTTTGGCCACACCCATCCTGTTTATTGCAAAAAGCAGGAGCAGCGATACAGAAGCTATGGAGATAGAAACCATGGAAAGATCGCTCGTATAAAAAATTGCAATTACCACGATCGCTCCAAGGTCGTCGATAATAGCCAACGCCATAAGAAATATCTTTAAAGAGGCAGGAACCCGACTGCCAAGAAGGGATAGTATACCGAGTGCAAACGCGATATCGGTCGCGGTAGGAATAGCCCAGCCATTCATAGCGAACGACTCCCCCTTGTTAAAAAGAATATATACAAGTGCCGGGACCATCATGCCTCCAAGGGCCGCTATTCCCGGAAGTGTGACCTGTTTTAAAGATGACAGGTGTCCTTCCATGACTTCACGCTTGACTTCCAACCCTATAAGAAAGAAGAAAATCGCCATCAGTCCGTCATTGACCCAAAGAAGAAGAGGCTTGGCTATCTGAAGGGCTCCGAATCTTATCTCGACAGGCGTATGTAAAAAACTGCTATACCACGATGAAAAAGGGCTGTTTTGCAAAATCAATGCCAAAACTGTCACCCCGATAAGCAGTAGTCCTGCAGATGACTCTTTTTTTATAAATTCCTCTATAATCTTCATATTTTCTCCCCTCAGCGGCTAATCGAAGGCATTATATCTTCTCTTTCTATGACAGAAAGCTGTAGCTTTGCAATTAAAAAGAGTATTTGAGAAATAAAACAGAAACCGATGGGTTTATTATACAAGAGTCGCGTAAATCGAAGTTTTTTATACTACCGCACCAGTCTATACAAAAGCAATTCACGCCACCGCTCTACTTTGGTTTCGAAATCCATCACCGCATACGCCGGAGATGGAGAGGGAAGCAAAGCTGTAGGCAGATCCATCTTTTTCCCAAAATATCTGTGATATAGTGTTTGCGCTTTTTTACCTGTGAAAAAGAGCATATCGATATTTGGATATTCATGCAAAAGTGCGGGAATATCATTGGGCTCACATGATCGAAGATTGCTGTCGGCCGAATTTTTGCGCTCACAGGATGCAATAACATCCCACAAAGCTATCCCCGTTTTTTTCAAAAGCGCTACTCTATTTTCTATAGAATCCGCAGGCAATCCGAAAATCTCGGAAAGGATCGGCCAAAACTGGTTTCTTGGATGTGCATAATAGAAGTTGTACTCAAACGATTTGAGGCTGGGGAACGAGCCAAGTATGAGAATTTTTGAATTTTTATCTATTATTGGTAAAAATGGATAGAAAGATTTTTTCATCTAAAAAGAGAGTTTTTCTTGTCGCTTGACGATACTATGGTCAAAAGAAGGATTCTCCTTCTTTTGACTCATTTGCGATTATTCCACTTCGGCATCTATTACATCTTCGTCTTGTGCGCCTTTTTTGGAGCCGCCAGAAGCCTGCTCTCCGCCCTGCTCTTTTTTATACATCGCTTCAGCAAGCTTATGGCTTACCTCGGTAAGAGCTTTGACTTTCTCCTCTATCTGCTCTTTTGTGGCACTCTCATCTTTTAGAGTCTCTTTCAGTGCCTCAAGAGCAGTCTGAACTTTCTCTTTTTCTCCCGCTTCAAGTTTATCGCCTACCTCACTAAGACTCTTTTCTGTCTGATAGACCAATGCGTCAGCTTGGTTTTTGGTCTCGATAAGCTCTTTACGCTTGCGGTCTTCTTCCTTATGCGCCTCCGCGTCACGGACCATCTTTTCGATCTCCTCTTCACTGAGTCCGGAAGAGCCCGTGATTTTGATCTCCTGTGATTTTCCGGTCGCTTTATCTTTTGCGCTAACCGTCAAAATTCCGTTGGCATCTATATCGAAAGTGACTTCGATCTGAGGCACTCCTCTTGGAGCAGGTGGTATTCCGGTCAATTCAAACTGTCCAAGCGACTTGTTGTCTTTGGCCATTTCGCGTTCACCCTGAACGACATGTATAGTAACGGCTGGCTGATTATCTTCTGCAGTCGAGAAGACTTGGGATTTTTTTACCGGGATAGTAGTACCTTTTTCAATGATTTTGGTAGTTACTCCACCGAGCGTTTCAATACCGAGACTCAAAGGTGTAACGTCAAGAAGTAGAACATCTTTGACATCTCCTTTTAGTATTCCCCCCTGAATAGCAGCTCCGATTGCGACCACTTCATCCGGATTGACCGATTTGTTCAGCTCCTTGCCGAAGAAGTTTTTTACCTTTTCTTGTACAAGTGGAATTCTGGTAGATCCACCCACCATAACGATCTCTTTGATTTCACTTTTGTCAAGACCGGAGTCTTTCAATACTTCCTCGATTTTTGTAATTGTGGAGTCGATAAGATCCATAATGAGACTCTCGAATTTAGCACGGGTGATTTTCATTACAAGATGCTTCGGTCCGGTTGCATCTGCTGTAATAAACGGCAGATTGATCTCGGTCTCCTGAGCAGTAGAAAGCTCTTTTTTGGCATTTTCTGCAGCCTCTTTGAGGCGTTGCAGCGCCATTATATCGGCTTTGAGATCGATACCGTTCTCTTTTTTGAACTCTCCTGCGACATAATCTATAAGTCTGTTGTCAAAATCGTCACCTCCAAGGAATGCATCGCCACCGGTCGCAAGGACTTCTACAACATTGTCGCCCGTTTCCAGAATGGTGACATCAAAGGTACCGCCCCCGAGGTCGTAAACACAAATCTTTTCGGCCTCTTTTTTGTCAAGACCGTATGCCAGTGCCGCCGCAGTCGGTTCGTTTATGATTCTAAGCACATTCAGTCCTGCGATAGTACCAGCCTCTTTCGTCGCTTTACGCTGAGAATCGTTGAAATAGGCCGGTACCGTAATGACGGCTTCAGTAACCTCTTCTCCAAGATACGCTTCGGCATCCTCTTTCAATTTCATCAGAATTTTTGCCGAAATCTCTTGAGGAGTGTATGTTTTTGCATCCACTTCGACCGCACACGCGCCGTTTTTGCTGATAATCTTATATGGAAGCCGACTCTTCGCTTCGTCGGCCTTCTTCTCGTTACACATGAGACCCATTATTCTTTTTACGGAATATATAGTTTTCTCAGGATTGGTTATCATCTGCCGTTTGGCAGGGTCACCGACCAAAATCTCTCCTTTATCGGTAAATGCAACTACCGACGGAGTCGTGTTTTTTCCTTCTTTGTTAGCGATTATCTTACCTTCACCACCCTCAAAAACTGCCATTGCAGAGTTTGTGGTTCCAAGGTCTATTCCCAATACTTTTCCCATGTTTTTCTCCTTCCAAAATTTAAAAATTCGACTCTACCGCAATTGAGATGGCAGTATAGCCTCTGCCGTTTGCGCCAAAAGCTGTTACGCTATACTGACAGAACCCCCACGATTTCGTCATAAAGTTTTTAGTTGAGTCCATTATACTCAATTTTTCCAAACAGGTTCTGCAATCAAAGTTGCAAAATCTATTTTGCCACACTCACCATAGCGGGTCGAAGAAGTCTCTCTTTATATGTATAGCCCTTTTGAAGTACCTGGACTATATGCCCGCTCTCGTGCTCTTCACTTTCAACCTGCATAACAGCCTCATGAAAGTTGGGATTGAACCCCTGATCTATATCTACCACTTTTATATGGTGTTTCTCAAAAGTTTTTACAAACTGATCCAACGTCAACTGAACACCCTCTCTAAGTTTCTGCAGATGTTCGTCCGCACCATCTTCCGGAGTCGGAATGGAAGCGAGCGCCAATTCAAGAGAGTCCATGACCGGAAGCAGGTCTCTTGCAAACTGCTCCTGGGCATATGCCACACTCTTTTCTTTGTCGCGCTCCAATCTCTTTTTAATGTTTTCAAATTCGGCATGCATTCTCAGATACTTCTCTTCACATGCACGCAGAGCCTCTTCACATTTTTTCAGCTCATCCTCCTCTTTTGAAGTCTCTTCAACATCTGTAGGCTCTGCCGAAACCTCTTCTTCGATCTTTTCCTCTTCAGTGTGCGTGTCACTGCGTTTTTCGTGTTTGTCAGACATACCTCAAACCTCCTTGAAAATCTTTGTAAAATCCCGATCGATAGCGCCTATACAGAGCATTTTCATCGGTCTGTTCCCAATGACCGAATTCATTTTCAAAGCCATATACCCTTTTGGCATAAGAGTCTCGAAATAGAGTCCGTCGTCAAACTCTTCAATGATGTTTCCATCCAGAAAATCGCGAATATTGCGCTTCCCCCAGTGGCTCTTTTCGCCTGCAACCTCTATCAGAGCTTCAGCATTGATCAAAGTTACATCCTCTTCGCTTTTTGCACGCATTTTATAATACAAAGACATCATGCCTACATCTCTTGCGATCCGTTTTATCTCGTCCAGCTCATAACCTATCAGATCTTTTAAAAAAGATTCAAGCTGACTTTGATATTTTATAACATATTCATCAGAATCGAAAACGAGAATAAGATATCTGTTCAAAACTCTCTCCAGCACTTTCAACCGGTTGCTTCTGACAGGTTTGAAAAGCATGAAAAGATTCTCTTTTTCTCCGATTGTCGCAACCTCTTCCATCGCATCTTTAAAAAACTCGAGTTCACGCAAGTGTTTGCGCCAATACCGTTTCATCGTACTTTCCGTAGGTATTCTTCCGCTACTTTTATGCAGTTGCATCAATTCGCCCCGTTCAACCATCTTGTTGAAATAGTAACGTATTGTCGCAGGCGCAATTTTAAATGGAAGTTTCTCTTTCAGTATGGTGGAGCCTATTGGCTCATGTGTCTGCAAAAAGGTTTTGACAACAGTCTCTAAAATTGTCTCGTATTTTCTTTTCATGGCTTAATTTTAGCACTTATTCTTTAAAATGCCAAATAGATTATACATAATTGAGTGGCAAACTGTCAAGTTTATTTACATATTTGTGTTTAATTAACGTTATAATACACTATATGATGTCTATGTTGTGGCGAAGCGGACTGTAGATATACAGAATATAGAGACAAAAGCCTTTTTCCCTCACAACTCTTTCAATCATAATATATATAATATTATGATGTGGGCATATTTTACGTAAAGTCGTTGATACTCTATATCGATTTTGCGCGGAAGATTTCACTGAAGATTGGGAAGAGCGGTTCTTTAACAGGTCAATTTAAACCCGGCGAGGCCGCCGGGCAGGAATCTATTTGTCCCTGATACCGAGAGAGGAGATAAGTTTTGTATAGCTCTCGTAATTTTTTCTTTTGAGATATCGAAGCAGCCTCTTGCGCTGTCCTACAAGCTTCAAAAGACCAAGTCTTGATGAGTGATCTTTTTTGTTTATCTTAAGATGTTCTGTCAGATATTTGATACGCTCCGTAAGGAGTGCTACCTGCACCTCGGGAGAACCTGTGTCTGCGTCTCCACGTCCGTACTGTTTAATGATTTCAAGCTTCTTAGCCGAATCCAAAGCCATTTCTGACCTCCTGATTGGTTGAATTTCCCAATGTCAAAACATTGAAGTCTGCAATTATACATAAAAAAGCAAAAATTTACATAAATTAGAATAGAATGGAATCAATATTTTAACAGGGGAGAGTATCCATGTTATTAACCAGGGCGAGCGAATATGCGCTTCTTTCTCTGGCGCTGATAGGAGAGGGTGGAGAACCAAAAGATGTCGACACCCTCTCAAA
>WFUN01000108.1 GCA_015484905.1 Hydrogenimonas sp.
AGATGTGTATAAGAGACAGATCATCTGTGTGTCTGTCAAAGTTTCGACCTCTTTGAAAAGTGGATCGGCGATATAGCGCTCCGGTAAACTGTGTGGAAAAAAACGTCTGTTTCTAATGCGGGCTACAGCACCGCTTCCTATACCAAGATAGGGTCTGTATTCCCAATATCCGAGATTGTGACGGCATCTGAAGAGTCCGAAGTTTGATACCTCATACTCTTCCCAGCCACTGTTTTTCAGCAGACTTCGTACGGTTTTGGCCTGTTCGACGGATTCTACGCGCATATGCGGTTTTCTTTCGAATACAGTACCGGCTTCTATTGTCAGTTCATAGGCGCTGAGGTGATTTATGGGCAGTTGGAGTGCCTGCTTGATTTCAGATTCGACACGTTTGGGTGTATCGAGGGCTGTGGCGTATATAAGATCTATCGAAATATGGTCAAAACCGGCTTTTTCGGCGCGCTCTACCCCATTTTGCGCATCCAGAGCTTTGTGGGCTCTTCCAAGCAGGCGGAGTTTGTCATCGTAAAAACTCTGTACGCCGAAACTTATCCGGTTGACACCAAATTTTTTCATCGTTTCAAGCCACTGCGTTGTAGCACTGTTTGGATTTGCTTCAGTCGTTATTTCCGCATCTGCGCACAGATACTCTTCAAGCTCTTCGAAAAAAGGTTCATACAGATTCGCTTCGACTGTCGTGGGCGTGCCTCCCCCGATAAAAAGTGTCATAAGGGATTTTTTATCGATCCCGAATCTCTCCAGATCGTTTCTAAGCTGCGCCGTAACAGCTTCCATATACTCTTTTTTCAGCTCGAACCTGTCTACGTAGGAGTTGAAACTGCAATAGTGGCACTTGCTGTCACAAAACGGAATATGAAGGTATAGAAGCGTTTTCTCAGCCATTGATTGTTCTCTCAGAAGGGCTTAATCCATTTTTTTCTATAATCATATCTAAAAAAGAGCGTATCTCAGTCGACGATGGCGGTCCTGGAATCTGGCAGGCTGCTTAAAGATTCCATTCATACCGTTTTGCTTTACATTTTATAACGGATCGAAAGCGGTTTGAACCGTATCTTGTTTCAAAAGCATGGGATGATATGGGCATCACCGCCTCTTTCGGCAACGCCAGGAAAGTAAAGAGTGTATGAATGATTCAAAGCCGTTGAAGGAGAAAAAGTACAGACCCAATGTCGCAGCTATCGTTCTTTCGTCAAAGTATCCGGAGAAGGTGGAGTTTTTTATCGCTTCGCGCAGCGATATAAAAGATGCATGGCAGTTTCCGCAGGGTGGTATAGATGAAGGAGAGACTCCTCAGCAGGCGCTTTTTAGAGAGTTGAAAGAGGAGATAGGTACCGACGAGGTCGAAGTTGTCGCGGAGTTTCCGGAGTGGGTCAGTTATGATTTTCCGGAAGTTATAGCGAAGAAGATGTACCCTTTCGACGGTCAGCGGCAGAAATATTTTCTGGTTCGCCTGAAACCGGGTGCAAAAATAGATCTCAATACCGAAGAGCCGGAATTTATTCACTATACATTTGTCCCGTACCAACAGATTTTTGATTATATCACTTACTTTAAAAGACCCGTCTACAAACGGGTTTTGAACTATTTCAGAAAAAAAGGTTACCTCTAATGTCTCAAAAGGATCGTCTGTGTTGATAGTGCAAAAATTCGGGGGCACAAGTGTCGGTGATCTCGACAGAATAGCGAATGTTGCAAAGCGTGTCTCCAGAGCCCGGGATGAAGGACACGATCTGATCGTTGTGGTTTCGGCTATGAGCGGAGAGACGAACAAGCTGATAGAGTATGCCCATTTTTTTTCCAGGAATCCACAACGGGAGGCCATGGATCTTCTGCTTAGTTCCGGTGAACGTGTAACCTCCTCTCTTTTGAGTATAGCTCTCAACGAGATGGGCTATAAAGCTGTCGCCATGACCGGACGTCAGGCCGGGATCTTTACAGACAAAACTCACACGTCAGCCAGAATAGACCATATAGACCCGAGTCCGATGAGCAGAGCCCTTGATGAAGGAAACATAGTTGTCGTTGCCGGCTTTCAAGGGATCAATCCGGATGGTCGGGTGACTACCCTGGGCCGGGGAGGAAGCGACCTTACGGCGGTAGCCATTGCCGGAGCTTTGGATGCGGACCTTTGTGAGATTTATACCGATGTAGACGGCGTCTATACTACCGATCCAAGAATAGAGCCAAAGGCGAAAAAGATGGATCAGATCAGTTATGACGAGATGCTGGAGCTTGCATCTTTGGGAGCGAAAGTTCTTCAGAACCGATCGGTAGAACTTGCCAAGAAAATGGGAATCAACCTGGTTACACGCAGCAGCTTCAACGACAATCCCGGAACTTTGATAACAAAGGAAGAGAATATTATGGAAAAGCCACTTGTCAGCGGTATAGCACTCGACAAAAACCAATCACGCGTCAGCCTAAAGGGTGTCGAAGATCGTCCCGGTATCGCGTCGGAAATTTTCAATGCGCTTGCGGAGGAGTCCGTTAATGTGGATATGATTGTCCAGACCATAGGTGCAGACGGAAAAACGGAGATAGACTTTACGGTCCCGCAGAGCGAGATTGAACGTGTAAAGAGTGTGATGGAGCGTTTTAAAGAGAGTATCGGAGAGATTGAGTACAAAGAGACAGTTGCCAAAGTTTCGATTGTCGGAGTGGGTATGAAGAGCCACAGCGGAGTGGCGGCGAAAGCGTTTACGACTATGGCGAAAGAGAATATAAATATAGAGATGATAAGTACGAGCGAAATCAAGATTTCGATGATTATCGACGAGAAGTATGCAGAGCTGGCCGTACGTGCGCTTCACGATGCGTACGAGCTTGACAAGTGAGTCCGGAGTCGATGGGTGACTACAGTTTCAAAGGGCAGTTTTGAAAGATCTTCTTGACTGGACGCTGGAGGCCATTCGCAATGACGACACGATGATGAGCTGGCTTGAAGAGCGGCGCTACGAATGGGCGCCGATAGTGGGAAACGCAATTTCAAAAATCCTGGAAGGACAGAGCGTCATTGTAATAACCGACGACAACACCAGATGGTTTGAAGATTATCTTGTAAGACAGATCAATCGACCCGGAACGAACAGACCTCTTTTGCCTTTTTTCTCGTTTCATGCACTTTATCCATTCGCTTCATCTATAAGAAAAGATCAGGATGTAGATCTGCTTTTCGATATGATGACTCTCTCATACCCTCAGGGTTTCTTCTTTTGGTACATAGGAAAGGCGGACCATCCTATGGCCCGTATCGCTTTGCGCAACGAAGAGTCGCTATTATGGATGATGGACGAAGAGATGGCGAACAGTTTCACTCTGAAATCTTACGACGAGATGATAGATATAAAGCTTCTGCAGCTTTTTCGTCTTTTCGACAAAACTCTCGGTGCCGCTCTGTTTGCGCAAGTAGACGTGGGCGGATGAGCATGGATGCTCTCTTCTCCAAAATCATTCTCACCGACTCTTTTGAAGAGATCTGCGAAGAGATAATTCAGAGTTTTCCAAAGCTTGAAATCCATCGCATAGATGCTGAAGAGTTTTTGATAGAGCATGCGAAAGAGGCGATACAAAAAGCTACCCTTTCGAGCCAAAAAGATCGGATTATCATCCTCTCTGCACACCGTTTCACCCAGATTGCACAAAACAAACTTCTTAAAATAATAGAAGAGCCTCCGGGAAAAACCCACTTCATACTAATAACTTCTTCGAAGTCCGCTCTTTTGCCTACCATCCGTTCCAGATTGGTTATCGAAAACCGATTTGGTCCGAAAGGTCATTGTGAAACGGTACCGGATTTGAAAAACTTCGATCTGGCGGCTCTTTACACGCTTTTGAAAGAAAATCGCCGTTCAGACTCCAAACATATGGCGAAACTGGTGGAAAACCTCGCGAAAGAGGCGATCAGGAGTGGTAGGTACAGAATAGACGATGCACTTCTTGAAAGTTTTTCGCAAAGTATCAGGCTGCTTGACATGGGTTCTCCTCCGAGTTTCGTTCTAACCAGGGTAGGGCTCAAGCTCCTTAAAAGAAAGTGTTAGAATGGATATATACAGAATCGATATACCGAGAGACAAAGCCGCTTTTTTAAGAAGTCTCGGATGTGACGGCATAGGCGTGTCGATTATGTCAAAAAAGATGAAAACGGAACTTTTCGTTATACGTGGATTGTCTGCAGGAGCTGCAAACATACTCAAGCAGGATGCTATCAGCGTAGGTGCCGATCTCGCTTTGCCGAAGGGTGCTGTAAGCTGCCTTCATGAAAGCTACGAAGCTGTTTTGATGGGTACGCACAGGCAGATTGAAGCTCTGATAGAAAAAGAGAAGCTGCAACCTTTCGGACTCAGATCGCTTGCCGATTCTTTGAAGAGCTTTTTGCGCAAATATAAAAAGAGTATAAAGATTATGGGAGTTATCAACGCAAATGACGACAGTTTCTATCCGGCCAGCCGTTTTCGTGAAGCCGCTGCAGTTGAGGTTATTCGCAAACAGATAGAAGAGGGTGCCGATATTATAGATATAGGCGCCGTCTCTTCTCGGCCTGGCAGTGTTCCGGTAACGACGGAAGAGGAGCTTTCGCGCCTAACCCCTGTTATAGATGCCATAAGTAAAGAGGGGCTTTTGTCGCAAGCCGTTTTCAGTATAGACTCATATACCCCGGAAGTTGTTGCATATGCTTTAAAGAACGGTTTTGGTATCGTAAACGATATAACCGGCCTGAAGGATAAAAGAGTTGGAGAGCTTGCAAAAGAGTACGGAGCAAAACTCGTAATCATGCATATGCAGGGTACTCCCCTTACGATGCAAAAAAACCCTACTTATGAAAATGTCATAGTGGAAGTAGACAGTTTTTTTGAAGAAAGAATCGACAGGGCGCTTGGACTGGGTCTTGATAAGAGGGATCTTGTTTTGGATGTCGGTATAGGTTTTGGCAAGAGACTGGAACACAATCTCGCCTTGATAAAAAATCTGGAACATTTTACAAGGTTCGGCTGCGAGCTTATGGTAGGAGCGAGCCGTAAGTCTATGATAGATACGATTTCGCCGGCTCCGGTGGAGAAGAGACTTCCCGGAACACTTGCAATCCACTTACAGGCCATAAGACGTGGAGCTGCGATTGTCCGCTGTCACGATGTAGCCGAACATCGGCAGGCTATAGCTGTATATGAGGCTATAGAGAAAGGGGATCTTCTATGAGGCTGGCTATAGCGGCACTTTTTGCTTTGATCATCGCGGCAGGTTGTGCAGAGACAAAAGAGAAACCTTTGCCACAGCAGACCGCACAAAAGTTCTGGGATGCGATGGTGAATGAAAATATGGGTGCTGCAAAGTCCGTAACGATCAGAAGAAGTATAGAAGAGCTTTTGTTGAGAGTCGATCTTTCGGGAGTAAAAATTTCCGGGGCCAGAGTCATGGATGGGCGTGCCTTTGTCGCTACTACCATATATTTCAAGATCCCGATAGACTCTTTTAAAGATGATGAGTGCAATGTCACGATGGATACGGAGCTGTTGAAGATAGAGGGGCGATGGCTCGTAGACGATATAGTTACTATGCGAAATTATGATGAAGCGCTGCAAAGAGGTGTGCTCAAGTGTACGTCCAGGATGCTTGAAAAGTCGCTGCAAAAAGGTTTGAAAAACTTTGAATCTGTAAAAAAGGAGCTGGAGCGGGAACTTCTGGATAAAACCAAAGAGTTTGAAAAGAGTTTCAAACAGATACAAGAGCGGCTGCAAGAGAGTATCGAGAAGCTTGAAAAAGAGTTTCAAAACAGCTCTTGTAAACTTCCCGAGACGAATAGGGGGCACAGGATATGACGAAAGAGGAGTATAAAAAAAAGGTAGAGACTTTAAAAAAATGGGCATATGCCTACTATATAGAAGACAATCCCCTGGTTGCGGACGAAGTGTACGACAAGTTGTACCGCGAAGTGGAGGAGTATGAGAAGAAACATCCTGAAGATATAGATCCCACATCTCCCACGCAGCGCGTAGGAGCTCCATTGAAAGAGGGCTTCAAAAAAGCCAGACACCTCAGCCGTATGTGGAGTATGGAGGATGTTTTCGACAGCAGGGAGTTTGAAGAGTGGATGGAGCGGATAGAGAAGAACTTTCCTGATGAACGCTACTATGTTGAACCCAAGTTCGATGGTGCCAGTCTAAATCTTGTCTATGAAAACGGTCTGCTCAAAGAGGCTATTACAAGAGGTGATGGCGTCGAGGGTGAGGATGTCACCAACAATGCCCGTACGATAAATTCAATAAGACTCGAAATAGAGCATGAAGATTTAATCGAAATACGCGGTGAAGTTTTGATGACGCTTCGGGAGTTCAACCGTATCAACAGGGAAAGAATCGAAAAGGGTCAAACTCCGTTTGCAAATCCCAGAAACGCTGCTGCCGGCAGCCTTAGACAATTGGATCCGCATATTACGGCCAAAAGAAATCTGATTTTCCAGCCCTGGGGAGTCGGCGTCAACTCTTTGAAATTCGAGTATCTGAGTGAGATGATGGATTTCGTATACAATCTTGGATTTAGAAAACCTCCTGTAAGAAGAGTCTGCAAAACGGCGGAAGAGATAGAGAAGATATACGATGAACTGAAAGAGATGAGATCGAACCTTGATGTGATGCTTGACGGTATGGTCGTAAAAGTGGATCGTATAGCCGCACAGAATGCATTGGGTTATACGGTGAAGGCTCCAAGGTGGATGGTGGCCTATAAATTTCCGGCAGTTGAGAAGCAGACCCGCATAAAAGATGTACTCTTTCAGGTAGGCAGAACCGGAGTTGTAACTCCGGTTGCGGTTTTGGAGCCTGTAGAGGTGGAGGGAGTAATCGTTGAGCGGGCGACCCTTAACAACTTCGATTATATAGAGAAGATGGATATACGCATTGGAGATATGGTAACACTGATAAGAAGCGGAGATGTCATTCCAAAAATCATAAAAGTGCTTACCCAGTACAGAAGTGGCCGGGAGAAGAGGATAGAGAGACCTACGAAATGTCCTGTATGCCAAAGCGAGCTTCTGGATGAGGGGAAACTCATCAAATGCCAAAATTTAAACTGCCCCGCAAGGGTTGTTAACTCCATTATCTATTTCGCCTCCAAACAGTGTCTTGATATCGACGGGTTGGGAGAGAAGATTGTAGAGCAGCTTTATGAAAAAGGTATGGTAAGAGAGCTCGAAGATCTCTATCATCTTAAAATGGAAGATCTTTTGAAGCTTGAAGGATTCAAGCATAAAAAAGCGCAGAATCTTCTGAATGCTATAAAGAAGAGCAAAGGAGCTGCCTGCTGGCGCTTTATAAACGCTCTTGGGATCGAGCATATAGGAGAGGTTGCAAGCAAAAAGATATGTCAAAACTATGGACTTGGTTTTATAGATCTGACAAAAGAAGAGCTTATGGCCATAGATGGGTTCGGTGAAGAGATGGCTGAAAGCTTTCTTGAGTTTATGCGAGTGAATAGAAAAAAAGTGCAAAGACTGATAGAGATTATAAAACCGTACCCGCCGGAAAAAGAGGAGAAAATCCAATCTCCCTTTACCGGCAAGACAGTAGTGCTTACCGGCACTATGAAAAAGTCCAGAGGCGAGATAAAGGCTATGCTGGAGCGTTTGGGGGCGAAAGTGACAGGCAGTGTATCCAGACATACAGATTATGTCATATATGGCAACGATCCTGGAAGCAAATACGATAAAGCCAAAAAACTTGGAGTAGAGCTGATGAGCGAAGAGAGAATGTGGGAGCTTGCCGGTGAGACTTGACACTCTTCTTGTGCAAAAAGGGGTGGTACAAAGCCGCAACAAAGCACAGGAGCTGATTGCGCAAGGAAATATCAAAGTAAATGGAAAAGTGGTCAAAAAAGTGTCGTTCAATGCCAAAGAAGAGGATAAGATAGAAGTCAACGAGCCGATACTCTATGTGAGTCGTGCAGCTAAAAAGCTGGAAGGTTTTTTAAAGGTTCATCCGGTACATATCGAGGGGAAGAGGTGTCTGGATGTAGGGGCAAGCACCGGCGGGTTTACACAGGTATTGCTTCAAAAGGGAGCGCGGAGTGTTACAGCTCTGGATGTAGGGAGCCTTCAACTGCATAAAGACCTAAGAGCCGATAGAAGAGTGGAATGCGTAGAGAATACAGATATAAGAGAGTTTTCCACGGAGTCTCCTTTCGAACTGGTTACGTGTGACGTTTCGTTCATTAGCCTGAACAAAATAATAAAAGATATAGACAGAGTGATGAAAGGCGTAGCCATTTTGCTGTTTAAACCGCAGTTTGAAGTTGGACGAAAGGCAGGAAGAGACAGGCGCGGTGTCGTTACCGACGAAGCGGCGATCGCCGTAGCTATGGAGAGCTTTGAAAAAGAGGCGAGGGTTCTTGGTTGGCGGTTGATCGTAAAGGATGTATCATCGTTGCCGGGAAAGGAGGGGAATCGTGAGTGGTTCTATCTCTTCGTCAACGGTTGATTCTATTGCAATAGGCAATTTCGACGGAATGCATATCGGCCACCGTGCCCTTTTCGAACGTCTCACAGAGTCTGGAGGCGTATGTGTGATAGAACATTACAGAGCCACTCTGACACCACATATCTATCGTGGAAAGTATATATCTTTACCACTCTTTTTCTACGACTTCGACTCTATACAAGAGCTGTCGCCTGAAGATTTCGTTGTCAAACTGAAAACAGGCTTTCCAGACCTTAGAAAAATAGTTGTTGGATGCGATTTCAGATTCGGCTTCGGCAGGAGGGGTGATGTCAAGCTGCTTCAAGATATTTTCGATGGAACGGTAGAGACGGTAGAAGAGGTCAGTCGCAACGGACTTCCTGTCCATTCCCGCTATATTCGAGAGCTCGTTACAGCGGCGAAACTGGAAGAAGCGGCCGTTATGCTGGGCCGTCCTTACGAAGTTTGGGGCAGAGTGATAAGAGGCCAGGGTATAGGAGCCGGGTCGATCGTACCGACGCTCAATTTGAATACAGGCCGGTTTCTGCTTCCCAGGGAGGGTGTATATGCTACCAAAACATGCATAAATGGTGAGTGTTTCCGGTCGGTCTCTTTCGTAGGCCATAGAAATACGACCGACGGTTCGTTTGCGGTGGAGAGCCATGTAGTCGGGCATGAACTTCCCGATATGGCAGGAAGAGAAGTATCTATAAGGTGGCTTGGTTTTTTGCGTGAAAACAGGAGATTCGATTCCATTTCAGAGCTTAAAGAGCAGATAGAAAGAGATATAGAGGCGCTATGAGAGACAGGATATTCGAAAAACCTATAAAAAAGCAGTTTCAGTTCGATGAGCAGGTTGCAGCCGTATTCGATGATATGATAGAACGTTCTGTCCCTTTTTACCGTCAGAATATGGAGCTGATAGTAGATCTGCTTCTTAGGCGTATAAAAGAGGGGATGCGAATAGTGGATCTTGGATCCTCCACGGGCTCGCTTCTTATAGAGAGTGCCCGCCGATGCAGAGTGGATGTGGAGTTTCTTGGCATAGACAGCTCGGAGGCGATGGTGGAGCTTGCGCGAAAAAAGGCGGAGGCGTTCGATACGCGCATCGAATTTCTTTGTGAAGATATCATGCAAGCCGATTTCGCTCCTGCAGATATTGTCATCGCCAACTATACCCTTCAATTTATACGTCCTCTTGTGCGTCAGGGAGCGGTGAAAAAAATCGCTTCATCTTTGAAAGATGGAGGTGTTTTTATCTGCAGTGAGAAGATATTGATGGAAGATTCGTGGTTGAATCGTCAGATAATTGATATTTATCACTCCTACAAGCGGCATCGGGGCTACTCCGAAACAGAGATAATGCAAAAACGTGAAGCGCTTGAAAATGTGCTCGTACCATATACGTTGGAAGAGAACAGACAGATGTTTCTGGGGAGCGGATTCAAAAGAGTGGATACCGTTTTTCAGTGGGCCAATTTTGCCACCATGGCGGCTTTCATATAGTTAGCCGGGCCGCAGAGCCCGGCTTCATGTTCTGCTTTAAAATTTTACATCCGGGTTGGCTTCATGAATCATCTGCTCTATCAGTGAGAACATCTTTTCGCTCTCTTTCTCCATTTGCATAAGATTCTTTACTATTTCATTGCGATTGGTTGGCGTGAGACATTGACCTTTTTTTGCACAAGGGACGGTTCTGAGTGCGATCTGGTGAATGTTTCTATGTGGTTCAGCTACCGTTTCGTAAGCTTTTGTGTTGCCGAAAAGGTCTTTGCCCGTGGTTTCGTACCACTGTCCGAAGCTGCACTCGTTTTCGTCCTTGAAGCTTTCGGCAAGCTCGCTGTTTTCGTTCAGTACCGCTCTGTAGGCTCTCGATTTGAATATGATATGATCGACTTTTATAAGACTGCCAAGAAGAGAATCGCATATATATTTCGCCTCTTTGGCGGAAATTTCTGCAGTAGATGCAAAGTTTACAAGAGATTGTTCGAACGAATTTACATCATCCTGCGAGTTTACGGCGATATTTGTTATACGCTCCGAGTTTGCCTGTATATCGTTGGACTCCTGCTGAAGGGTCTGTATGGTTATAGCGATCTCCTGCGTAGCTTTTTGGGTACGCTCCGCCAGCTTCCTCACCTCGTCGGCGACTACCGCAAATCCTCTGCCGTGCTCTCCTGCGCGGGCAGCTTCAATGGCGGCGTTTAGAGCGAGCAGATTTGTCTGGTCTGCGATATCTTTGATAAGATTTACGACAGTGGTAATTTCGCCCGTGCGTTCGTTCAAAGATATGATGGCGTCATTTGTCTGAGATATAAATCTTATGAGTTCGTCGAGGTTGCTTACGATATTTCGCACCGTTGATCGGCTCTCTGTAGCCTCTTTTGCGGTAACGCTGGTATTTTCAGTGATCTTTTCAAGAAGACCTGCATTGTTCTTCATCTCATTTTGGATCAACCTGAGCCCGCTTGCAACCCCACCGGTGGTTTTGTCGAACTCTTCTGCGAGTTGCGATCGCATCGCGGATTTGTATGAGTCGGCTATGGAAATTATGGCGCGATTTAGATCAGGAATGGCCGCTCTGAAGTCCCCTTTGTACCCTTCAGGGAAAATAATGCGGTGTTTTTTCCCTTTGCTGGCCCCGTCGACCGAAGCTCTTATATCGCGTATTATCTGTTCGGTCTGATCCAGCATGTCGTTTATTCCCCATGCGACTCCCTGCAAAACATGATCGTCCGGTATATGGGTTATGCGTTCCGAAAGTTCTCCTTTTCCCGCTTTTAAAAGCACATCGCGGATTTGTCGAATAAGAGGGTCGTTAAATATTTTTTGACAATCGGTATCGCTGCCGGCTGGTATAAAAAGAGCAATAATCGCAACAATAGAGACGATACCTCCAGCTATGTATGTACCGTTGACAAGAAGGTAGATGGCCGCACCAAACGAGGCGAGAAGCAAAAGTAGACTCTGTCTATTGCTGAAGGCCGAGTACAAATTCGTCATATTCGAGTCCTTTCCCTTTAAGTATTCTGTTTAAAAGCTTCTCGGAAGCCTCCATGCCACCATGCCGCTCCTCGGCAAGTAGCTGCGAATAGATCGGTTTTATGACTTCGAGTGCCTTTGCCGACGGCTTCCTGCGTACAGAGTGATAATCGCGCGCATTGCCGTTTTTGTCTTTTGTTACCGTTACGTTGGCGAAAACCCAGTAAAATCCACCGTCTTTACAAAGGTTTTTTACATATGCAAAGATCTCTTCACCATTTTGGATTCTCTGCCAAAGAAGTTTGAAAATGATTTTTGGCATATCGGGATGACGAAGAATGGAGTGTGGTTTGTTAAGAAGCTCTTTTTCACTGTAGCCGGAAATCTTGATGAAGATTTTGTTTCCATACAGGATTCGGCCTTTGAGATCGGTTTTCGAGACGATGAAATCCTCTTCTTTCAAACTGCGCTCTACCGATGTGGGCTGCGGTCTTCTCATGCCTTGCCTCCTTGTCGTATATCGTTATTCACGTTTTTGTTTTTTCAGCTATGAGTTTTTCTACAAAAGATTTGACCTGATTGTAATCGTAAAGCTCTTTAAAGCCCTGTATGCGTCCTCCGCTTGCATTCGGATGTCCTCCTCCGCCTGCGAGTGTGGCGGCTATTTCGCTTACATCGGCTCTATCGCTGCTACGTAAACTTATCGACCCATTCGGAGAAATGTTTAGTATGAAATCGATATCCGGATTGGCAACCAGGAAGGCGTTGCCGATAACGGAGATGTTGGGAAGAGCGTATGTCAGAATACCTCTTTTGTCCCTATAGGCGATTTCAAGATCTTTTTTTCTCAAAGTGAGAAGATCTGTGAGATAATCGGCTACGAGGTTGTCAAGAGTGTTGTCGTCGCGACCGGTGGAAAAAAAGGCTTTTTTGATAGAGTGAATTTCGTTGTCGAGTTTTATGTGGGCATTGTGTTGGTCAACCATTTTCCCGGCAGATTCTATCAAGTGGAATTTTTGCGCTCTGTCATGTTCGTCGAAAAGGATTCTTCCGACCTCTTTTGAAGAAGCGATGGCTCCCATAAGAACTTTTCCGAATTCGAACCCATCCTCATCTTTAAGCCATATATCGACAGCGTTGATGGCATCTACAACCGTTTTATACGATTTTATCTTTTCGCAATTGAAATTCTCTATGAGCCAGTCGTATGTAATTTTCGTTGCGCTTCTTGACGTATCCAGAAAATACCACTCATATTTTTGGGCCAAATCGCTACCGCTGCCATGATGATCGAGCAGGCAGATTTCGATCTCTATGCCGCTTTTGAAACTCTGAAGTTTTTCTATCTGATTTTCAATAAATTGACACTGGGCCAACGAAAGATTCAAGTCGGTTATAAGGAGCAAGATCTCTTTGGCAGAATCCAGAAGCATGAGATCGAAAAAGATTTTAAGCCGTCCGTTTATCTCTTCTCCGTAGTTGCTGTTTTGGAACCTGATATTTTCGAAACATAAAGAGGTTAGAAACTGGCACGCATATCCGTCGAGGTCGGTATGCGACAGATGATAAACTGATTTCGGTTTTTTCAAAATAGATCCTTCTTGTTTCAATTTTATTTTTATATTTATCCGTAGTGGATGGATTTTATGTGAATTTCGTCAAATGTTTATATCCACGCTTCCAAGCACTTCAAATTTCGCTTCAGGATCGATTTCCGCATGGCTCAGTACGACGATATCCAATCTGAAGCGCTCGAAGATTTCGGCAAGCGGTTTTCTCAACATGGGATCAACAATAAGAATAACAGGAGCCACCCCTTTTTGTAAAACCTTCTGTGCCTCTTCACCGATCTTTTCGACAACTTCGTTTATCTGTCCGACATTAAGAAGGAGCTGTCGTCCTGATTCGCTTTCTTGAAGATGGTCCAGCAACCGCTGTTCGGTTTTTGAATTGAGTGTCAGAAGTTTTATGCGGCCATCTTTATCTTTATACAGACTGGTAATGACTCTTGAGAGACGAGCGCGAACCTGTTCGACGATAAGATCGACATTTTTTGTATATTCTGCAACATCGGCAACGGTTTCAAGAATAGTAACCATATCCCGTATGGGAATGCGTTCATGCAACAACTGTTTCAAAATACGCTGGATGAGCCCCAACGAAGCGACTTTCAAAGCGTCCTCCACGACCACCGGATAATCTTTTTTGACCTTTTCAAGAAGAGTCTGCACCTCCTGTCTTGTGAGCAGATCTTCAGCATGTTTTTTTACCAGTTCGCTCATATGGGTGGAGATGACAGTCGCCGGATCAATAACAGTATAACCTTTAATAAGAGCCTCCTCTTTCTTATCGGCGTCGATCCAGATCGCATCGAGCCCAAATGCCGGCTCCTTCGTGTGGATTCCTTCGATCTCTTCAGTCGCCATACCACTGTTCATGGCCAGAAATTTATCGGCAAATACTTCGCCACTTCCTATTTCCACGCCTTTTAGAAGTATCTGGTACGTATTTGGAGGCAGTTGAAGGTTGTCTCTTATGCGGACCTGAGGCATTAAAAAGCCGTAGTCGACAGCTATCTTGCGACGCATACTTCTTATCCGTTCCAATATATCCCCGCCCCGGCTTGTGTCTGCCAGTTTAATAAGCTGGTATCCCAAGTCGAGTTCCAGCATCTCCACTTTTAAAATGTCTTCAAGCGCTGCTTCCTCCTCTTCTTTTGTAGGAGTTTTGCGCACAGGCGGGGCCTCCTCTTCGGTAATAGGGGCAGGCCCTCCGGAAGGCGTCAATATCTGTTCATTCATTCCCTGTCTTCTAATCAGAAATCCGAGCCCCAGAAAAAGCAGTCCCACAAACATTAAAGGGAGTGTAGGCAGACCCGGCACGAGAGCGAACATGAACATGATAAATCCCACGATAAAGAGTGTACGGTACTCTTTTATCAGCTGATTTATTGCTCCTTCCGCAAAATTTTTCTCCTCATCTTTGCTTGCGCGGGTTATTATTATACCTGTAGCGGTAGAGACAATCAGAGCCGGAATCTGCGAAACCAGACCGTCGCCGATAGTTAAAAGCGTGAAGACTCTGGCAGAATCGGAGAGGCTCATGTCGTATTGGAACATGCCAATGAGAAAACCACCTATGATATTTATAATCGTTATTATTATTCCTGCAATGGCGTCGCCTTTTACAAATTTGCTCGAACCGTCCATCGCTCCATAGAAGCTTGCCTCCTGCAGGATCTCCGCACGCCTTTTTTTCGCCTCCATTTCATCTATCAGTCCTGCATTTAAATCGGCGTCTATCGCCATCTGCTTGCCTGGCATGGCATCGAGCGTGAAACGGGCGGCGACTTCAGCGACTCGTGTGGCACCTTTTGTAACGACGATGAAGTTGATAATGACGATGATGGAAAAAACGATGATGCCAATAACATAGTTCCCTCCCACGACAAAGTCGCCGAAACTCGTGATTATATCGCTGACGGCTTTGGGTCCTTCATGCCCTTTGCTGAGAATCATTCTGGTAGTTGCGATATTTAGCGAAAGCCGATAAAGTGTAATCAGCAAAATCATTGTAGGAAAGGTAGTGAAGTCTGTAGGTTTTTCTATAAAAACCGATATGAGAATCATGAGGACCGATATGGCTATGGAAACCGTCAGAAAGAAGTCCAGTACGCCGCTGGGCAGAGGAACTATGATAATAGCCATGATGGCTATTATCATTCCGACTATCGTCAGATCTTTTGCACTTGCGATGGTTTCGAGAAAGGGTATCGCGCGTTTTAGAATTTTCGAACGTGTCGCCTTAGCCAACAGTTTTGCCTTATTGTTCCAGGATATCTTTGAGTGTCAGGTTTTCCAAAAAGCCGTCTATTCTGTTTTGTAAGCGGTTTAAGAATGGCCAGATTATGCACTGCATTCCCCGCTCGCTCGGGCAGCTATGCTGAGAAGGAGAACACTCAAAAACGGCAGGGGGTTTTCCTTCGGCCGCTTTTATAACTTCCATTATGGAAATTTCCGAAAATTTTTTCTTGAGAGAAAATCCTCCCTTGGCGCCTTTATACGATATAAGTATTCCTTTTTTTGCAAGATTTTGCAGCACCTTTGCCAAAAAACTTTTTGAAATTCCAAGCTGTTTTGAGAGGGTGTCGACATCTTTTGGTTCTCCACCCTCTCCTATCAGCG
>WFUN01000109.1 GCA_015484905.1 Hydrogenimonas sp.
CCTTTATACGTCTGTTTTCACCCTTTTTCATTCCTATCATCTGCTCTTCGAAACCCGGAATGAATTGACCGCTGCCGATACGCAGCTCAAAATTCTCCGCTTTTCCTCCCTCGAAAGGCTCACCATTCAAAAAGCCTTCAAAGTCGAAAACCGCCATATCTCCTTCTTCCAGACCGCGATCCTCTTCAACCGATTCGAAAGACGCCTGGGATTCTGCAAGATCTTTTATAAACTCTTCAACCTCTTTTTTGGTTACCCGTGGTGTCTTCACTTCAGGCACCAGCTCTTCGATATTTTCTATCTCTACTTCCGGACGCAGGCTTAGTTTCATTTCAACTTCGATTCCCTCTTCGCTTCTGTCAAACCTGACGACCGACGGCTCTCCGATTATCTTCTGAGCATCAAGCTCCAGGTCCTTGCTCGCCCTGTTGAGAACATCTCGCAAAGCCTCTGCTTCCGCATCCTGCAACAGACGCTCTCCGAGTCGCTTCCTTACTACCGACACGGGCGCTTTTCCTGGTCTAAACCCGTCGATCTTCATCTCTTTTGCAGCCTGTCTGGCAATTTTTTCTACCTTTTTGTCGATATCGCCTGCTGCGATTTTAGCCTCGACGCTGACATTGGCACTATCCGTTTTCTTGGCGGTGACTTCCATAAATCCATGATCCTTTGTGTATATATTCAAAATTATAGTTCAATATTTTACCCAAAGTTGCTTTATAAGTCCACACAGTGACCAAACGCTCCCGCTTTTGTATATTTTCAATCAAAAATCGATATACTTTACAAAAAAGAGTCTGGACAATGGAGAGTCAAAAAGCTAAAAAGTTCGAAGAGGCCGTGAAAACAATTCTTGAGCTGATAGGCGAAGATCCCGGAAGAGAAGGACTGATAAAAACCCCTCACAGGGTATACAAGGCTTTCTTGCATATGTGCGAAGGGTATAACATCGATCCGAAAAAGGTACTTGGCGACGCACTCTTTGAAAGTAGCAACGACGAAATGGTGCTCGTACGGGATATCGAGTTCTATTCGATGTGTGAACATCATCTGCTGCCGATCATAGGACGGGCGCATGTCGCCTACATTCCCAACGGGAAAGTGGTCGGGCTTAGCAAAATTCCAAGAATGGTAAACATCTTTGCCAAGCGGCTTCAGATCCAGGAGCAGATGACCGAACAGATAGCTGACGCCATCATAAAGACTGTTCAGCCAAAAGGGGTGGCGGTAGTGATAGAGGCACGCCACATGTGCATGGAGATGAGAGGTGTCGAAAAGATCAACTCTACGACCGTAAGCTCTGCACTTAGAGGGCTCTTTAAAAGCGATGCAAAGACGCGTGAAGAGTTCATGAGCATGGTCAACGCCCCACTGCGCCCCCGTTACTGATGCCTCTGAAATCTCTGAGAAACCGAATAAACGCTATTTCGCTCTCCCCTGCCTATGGTACCATCACCAGCATCAGCTCCAATGCCATAACAGCCAGCGGTCTGAAAGTCAGTATCGGCCAGAGTGTAACGATTCTCTCTGAAGGAAGAAGAGAACTTGGAATGGTCACATCATTAAACAATGACTCTTTTACGATATCTCCTTTCGGCTTCATCGAAGGGATGAAAACGGGAGATAAAGTTCTTCTCAATCACAGAAGCCTCGAGATTCCGGTTGGACCGAATCTGCTCGGACGCATAGTCGATCCGTTTATGAATCCGATAGACGGGAAAGGTCCGATCCATCTCGAAGAGTTCGAGCAGATAATGAAGGCTCCCATGGATGTAATGAAGCGCGGACTGATAGATGAGCACTTCAGTGTAGGAGTCAAAAGTATAGATGGGCTGCTTACAGCAGGCAAAGGTCAAAAAGTCGGTATCTTTGCCGGCAGCGGTGTTGGCAAGTCGACACTAATGGGAATGATTGTAAAAGGGTGCGAAGCCCCTGTAAAAGTGGTAGCTCTTATTGGAGAGCGTGGGCGTGAAGTACCAGAGTTTATCGCAAAAAACCTCAACAACGATCTTAGCAACACGGTCATCGTGGTAGCGACCAGCGATGACAGTGCACTAATGCGCAAATATGGTGCTTTCAGCGCCATGAGTGTTGCTGAGTACTTTAAACGGAAAGGAAATGATGTTCTTTTCATGATGGACTCCGTTACCCGTTTCGCAATGGCCCAGCGTGAAATCGGCCTGGCGCTTGGCGAACCGCCTACCTCAAAAGGATATCCTCCATCTTCACTGACGCTTCTTCCACAACTGATGGAGAGGGCCGGAAAAGAGGAGGGTCGCGGCTCCATAACCGCTTTTTTCACCGTTCTGGTCGAAGGAGACGATCTGAGCGATCCGATTGCAGATCAGAGCAGGAGTATACTGGATGGGCATATAGTTTTAAGCAGAGAGCTAACCGACAAAGGCATCTATCCACCCGTAGACATTCTATCTTCCGCTTCACGGGTAATCAGCGACGTTACAAAAGCAGACCATCTCGAAGCGGCGCAAAAGTTCAGGCAGCTGCTTGCTCTGTTGAAAGAAAATGAAACGCTTGTGAGGATAGGAGCCTATCAGCACGGAACAGATCCGGCACTGGACGAAGCGCTTTCGAAAAAGAGAGCCATGACCGATTTTCTGTGCCAAAACGCACAGGAATCCATACCTTTTGAAAAAAGTGTGGAACTGCTGAAGGCAATTGTAGGCTAATCTCGGCTTACAGAAGCAAAAGCCTCCATGAATGCCCGAGAAAGAAGTTTCTCAAAAATTTCGAAGTCACCACACTCGACACTACCTTGTCTTTGCTTTCTGCCCCATACAGGTTCCGGGAAAAAAGTGTCATTGTCGAAACGGGCCATTACATGTATATGGACACGCGGAACATAATTCCCGAAAGAAGCCATGTTTATCTTGCATGGACGAAAAAAGGAGATCATCTCTTTTTCTGTCAACTCATACGCCTTCCATAGCTTCGAGCGTAACCTCTCTGGTACTTCGGTAATCTCTTTATACGGTTTTTTGGTAAATATTTTTACCCATGGGATTTCACTTTTTTCCCACTCGACGAATATATCTCTGTCTTGATAGATCATAAATCTACAACTGATCACGTATACCTATTGCATACCAGACGATCACAAGATTCAGCAAGAAGATCATCATTGAGCTGCCTCTGGAAACCAGGTGCTGCAGCGGGGTACGTTCGGTTGTATGGGTTTTAAATGCTATATACATATGAATAATGGTAAGAAGCGTTATAACTCCCACCATAATCAGTTTTGCATGCATTAAAGATGCAAGCTCTGAGCCGGGAGCGTTGGCCATAGCGCCGCCTATGCCGAAATGGGAAAAGAGAATCAGGCCGGTAATCCATAAAATGATCAGCCAGAACGTTTCGAAATAACCGTATATAGGGCCAAGATGCTCATATACACCCTTTTGCGCCTGCTTGTCCCGCAACAAAATACCGAGCGCGAAAAGCAAAAGTGAACCCCCTACCCATGCCGTGGCAGAGAGTATATGGATATAAAGAACTGTTTTAATCAAAACGAACGCCTTTTTGTTTTGTTCATAATATTTTCCGAACCGATGGGTTCTATTCGAAAAACGATCGTAGCAAAAACTCCTGAAAATTCTTTTATGGACAAAAAGATATCTCTTGTCTTATCATACAAAACTGCAGGAGCCGACAAAAAGCCGCAAAAAAATCATCGACATTCTCTCTGATTAATCGGCTCCATAGGTATAATATTTTCACATTTCCGACGTTTATTGTAATATAAATTGGTTTACCGCACAGCCGATCGGCCATATAAACAGCCAGCTGCAGAACCATATGTTCCAAAAAGTACCAAAAAACAGTATTTACAAGTCCGTATAAAAACCGGCCTGCCGAGATATCTTCTTAAAAACAAAAGGAACAAAACAGAAGGTTCAAAGCCTTTTGCTGCACAACTTCTCAACCGGACACCCATTGCATAAAGGTTTCACCGGCCTGCACAAGACCTGCCCAAAACTTACCAGCAGCCTGTTCAATCCTGCCCGTTCATCAGGAGTAAGCCTTTTGTTAAGCTCGGTCTGGCTCTGTTGAGGTGTGCTTGTATCCAAAAAACCCCATCTGTTCGCTATCCTGTGAACATGGGTATCGACCGCCACCCTCTTTTCTCCAAAAGCGGATTCCAAAATTATGTTTGCCGCCTTTGGACCTATACCTTTTATTTGCAAAAGCTCATTTTCGCTTTGAGGCACCTTCCCATCATATCTTTCAATAAGATAACTTGAAAGATCCAGTATATTTTGTGCTTTTTTTCTGTAAAAACCTACCGGATAGATGAGCTTTGCGATCTCCTCGGTATTCATATTCACCATTTCATATGGAGTATGCGCTACCTCAAAAAGCCTTCTACCGGCTTCCAATGTAATCTCATCCCTGGTCCTGAAGCTGAGCAGCACAGATACCATAATGGTATAAGGTGTTCGTTTATAGCCATTTTCGAACCGCTTTGCCGGCGCATCCCAGCCTTCATACTCGGCTTTTAGAGCCTCTATAGCTTCTGCAAACTCTTTCTTATTCATAATTTCATAATTTTATTATAATTTCTCTTTAATTAAATTTGATGTACCATCCGAAAAGTCCATAAATGGCCGAAAGGGGGTAGAATATTATGAGAAAAGAGATTTTAGCTCTTGCCGCAGGAGCGATACTTTTTACGGGGTGTGCCCAAAAAGAGATACAAAGCAGTGCCATAGCCCAACCTGAAGGAAAAATTCTGTTGGAGATGAGAACCGATCGTCAGCTTGACAGGACGCTTCTTAAAAACATAATTATAGAGGCGGCAAAAGAGGAAGGATGGCTCACTACAACGCTTGGCGAACGAGAAGTCATCGTAGAGAAGTACTTCAGCGAAACAAAAAATATAGCTGCCGAAGTTTTGCTTCGGGAAAATGGGTACGATATAGAATACAGCAGTGGTCAAAATATCAGCGAACACAAAATCAGATCGCTGCTCGAAGATCTGAAAGAGGCCATCGATGAAAAGCTTGAAAAGATCGGTCTTGCGAAACACTGATTATTCGATATACTATCTTCTGTATTCATTGTGATTGACCGCGACCTTGTAGGTCGGGTCATCCTCTTCATAGGTACAGTATTTTCCCGCCGCCTTCAAAAGCTTCTTGCAATCATCGCTCAAATGCCGTATGGTCAATCTCTTTCCGGCCTCTTCATATCTCCTTGTAATCTTATCGATCGCCTCGACACCGCTTGAGTCCATAACGCGCGTTCTTTTGAAATCCATTACCACCTCTTCTTGGTCACCGGCCACATCGAACTGATCCAAAAAACCCTGAACAGAGCCAAAGAAGAGTGGACCGTCAAACTCATATATTTTTCTGCTTTTTTCCGTAAACACACGTGTATATACTCTTGCATGCTGCCAGGCAAACACCAGAGCAGAAATGATCACGCCTAAAATTACAGCCACAGCCAGATCTGTGAAAATCGTTACAACGGTTACGGTAATCAGGACGAAAGCATCTGATTTTGGCATACGGCGCAATCTATCTATACTTGCCCATTCGAAAGTCTCCATACTTACCATAAACATGATGCCAACCAATACGGCAACCGGAATCTCTCCGATATAATCACTAAATGCCACAACGAAAAGTATCAGAAGTATGGCTGCTGTCGCACCTGAAAGCCGACCCCTTCCACCTGAAGTATAATTTATAATACTCTGACCGATCATTGCGCACCCGGCCATTCCGCCAAAAACGCCACAGGTGGCGTTACCGATACCGAGAGCAACAGCCTCTTTATTCGCGTTCCCTTTTTCTCCGCTCATCTCATCCAGTACCGATAACGTAAGCAGAGATTCGATAAGCCCTACGACTGCCATGATGATAGCATACGGGAGTACGATTTTGAATGTATCTAATGAAAATGGTACACCCGGCCAGTGAAAGTCGGGCATATCTCCGGCTATGGAGCCAAGATCCGCCACTCTTTTTGTATCAAGATCGAAAAACACTGCAATCAGGCTCAACAGTACAATTGCAACGAGACCGGCCGGTACGGTTTTGGTAAATTTCGGCAAAATCAGCATCATCGCCATCGTTGAAAAGACAAGAGTATACATTATAACGCCTTCGCCTTTGAACATTGGCAACTGTGCCAATGCGATAACAATAGCCAAACCATTGACAAAACCCAAAATAGCAGGCTGCGGCACAAGGCGGATAAATTTGGCAAGCCTGAAAAGGCCGAAAACCAACTGAATGCCTCCTGCCAGAAGAGTAGCAAAAAAAAGGTATTCCACACCATGTACCGCCACAAGTGAAACCATTACGACAGCTACGCTTCCCGTAGCTCCACTGATCATACCGGGCTTTCCTCCAAAAAGTGCCGTTATCAGGCCAAGAATGAAAGCCGTATAAAGACCTACCAGCGGCGAAATCCCTACTATCAAAGAAAAAGCGATAGCCTCTGGGACAAGTGCGACGGCTACTACCGCTCCGGAGAGAATATCGTTTTTTGTGCTATGTCCCCCATAGGCTTTTAGTAATTGCGCAAACATGACAATATGCCTTCATGAATAGTTAAAATAGGCGCGATTATACCAGAATCTCTTTTTGCAGACTCTACAGACTTTGAATATGCAGCCAAGTGATGTATAATTAGCTCTCTTCGTTTGATTAACCGGCATTACACAATAATTAAGAATTAGGCCCTCATGGGCACTTCAGGCAAATTATTAGTTTAAGCTGTAATTAAACAAATTTTATCTATTATGGCAAAAAGCTAATTAAGACTCTTTTTATCCTAATTAAACCAATTGGAGTATGGTCTATGATGAAAGTCTATCTTGACAATAACGCTACGACAATGGTCGATCCCCGGGTAAAGGCTGCGATGGATCCCTTTTTTACAGAGATTTATGGCAACCCCAACTCATTACACGATTACGGAACGGCATGTCATCCGGCTCTTCGCAAAGCAATGGACAGAATGTACGAAGCAATCAAAGCACGCGATGAGGACGATATAGTCATTACATCCTGTGCCACAGAATCCAACAACTGGGTTCTCAAAGGTGTCTACTTCGATCTTATCAAAAATGGAGAAAAAGATCATATAATAACTACGGAAGTGGAACACCCATCAATAACGGCAACATGTAGATGGCTCGAGGAGCAGGGAGTCCGCATCACATACCTTCCAGTAAACTCGGATGGTATAGTAGAAGCGCATACCGTACGCGATTTCATTACCGATAAAACCGCACTGGTTTCGGTAATGTGGGCCAACAATGAAACTGGCGCAATCTTTCCGATCGAAGAGATTGCGGAAATATGCAAGGAAAAAGGGGTGTTGTTTCACACCGATGGCGTCCAGGCAATCGGCAAAATTCCGGTAGACGTCATAAAGGCTGGAGTGGACTTTATGAGCTTTTCAGCACACAAATTTCACGGCCCCAAGGGTGTCGGCGCTCTTTACATAAGAAACGGACATCCTCTTACATCGCTGCTGCATGGTGGGGAGCACATGGGCGGCAGACGTTCCGGGACCCTCAATGTAGCCGGAATAGTCGGCATGGGCAAAGCCATAGAGTTGGCCAATTACTACCTGAAGTTCGAAGAAGAGAATGTCAGACGCCTTCGCGACAAACTGGAGGATGCCATTTTGGAGCTTCCCGATATCTACAGCGTCGGACCACGCGAAAACCGTACGCCAAATACTATTTTGGTATCTATTCGCGGAGTAGAGGGCGAAGCTATGTTATGGGATTTGAACAGAGCCGGCATAGCGGCCAGTACCGGAAGTGCCTGTGCCAGCGAAAACCTTGAAGCAAATCCTATAATGACGGCAGTAGGAGCAGACAGTGAGCTGGCTCATACGGCAGTAAGACTCAGCCTCAGCCGTTTTACAACGGAAGACGAGATTGATTATACTATCGAACATTTTAAAAATGCGGTGAAAAGGTTACGAGAAATTTCCAGTTCATATGCCTATTTGCCGGAAAACATGAATACTAAACAGTAATTATCAGGAGAATATTATGGCTAAACAAGATTTGATAGGCGGCAGCATCTGGGAAGAGTACAGTCTCAAGGTACAGCAGCTGATGAACAACCCAAGAAACCAGGGAGAACTGACAGAAGAGGATGCAAAACGTCTGGGCGGAGAGCTCATAATCGCCGATTACGGTGCAGAAAGCTGCGGTGACGCCGTACGGCTCTATTGGATTGTAGATCCGAAGACCGACAGGATACTTGATGCGAAATTCAAGAGTTTCGGCTGCGGTACGGCAATAGCAAGCTCCGATACGATGGTTGAACTGTGTAAAGGAAAAACGGTAGACGAAGCCGTAAAGATAACCAATATAGATGTTGAAAAGGCTATGCGCGATACACCTGACAAACCGGCTGTCCCTCCGCAGAAAATGCACTGCTCCGTTATGGCGTACGATGTAATCAAAAAAGCTGCGTCACTTTATAAAGGTGTCGACATGGAGAGCTTTGAAGATGAAATCATAGTATGTGAATGCGCCCGGGTAAGTCTGGGCACAATCAGAGAGGTAATCAAACTTAACGACCTGAAAACGGTAGAAGAGATTACCGACTATACAAAAGCCGGAGCATTCTGCAAAAGCTGCATCAAGCCCGGAGGTCACGAAGAGCGCGAATACTATCTCGTAGATATTCTCGCCGATGTACGCAAAGAGATGGAGGAGGAGAGACTCAAGGAAGCTGTAAAGAGACAAGAAAGTGGCGAAGAGGTCTCTTTCAAAGATATGACGCTCGTACAGAAGATAAAAGCGATCGACAGCGCTCTTGATGAAAGTATACGCCAATATCTTATTATGGACGGGGGAAACATGGAGGTCCTGGATATCAAACAAAACGGTGAATATACAGATGTCTATATACGATATCTCGGCGCCTGCTCAGGTTGCGCCAGTTCCACCTCTGGTACGCTATACGCGATCGAATCGGTTCTCAAAGAGAAACTGGATCCAAACATCAGAGTCCTGCCGATATAGGCCCAATGCCAATGAACAAAGAAAAGAAAAACTCTTCACTTAAAAACATAGGTATATTTCTGCTCTTTGTTTCGATGGCACTGTTTTACTGGGGATATCATGAATCGCAACAGATATCCGAACCGGTTGCCGGACTTTTACAAAAAGACAGCGGCGATACAAGAGATATACTATATATCAATATAGCGGCAGCCATAATACTGCTTATAGGTGGGTATCTCTCCATGGATGAATACAGATAACCCCTCTTTAACCCTGATAAAAGTTCAATACCATCTTTTGCATTATGGTTATCAGTCGGCTCTGCTGCAGGGCGATATACCCCTCTATCTTCTGTTTGAAAAAATGGTTGGGATATATCGTAAAGACAACCTGCTCCTGCTCCTTGCTAAACAAAACGGCTGAAATACGCACGTGCACTTTTCGCTGTTGCTGCTCTTTGAGGTCGAAAGCAAGCATTACATGAGTTTCACCATTGCTGAAGCATCGGGTGTACTCCTGGCGGTTTTTTAATTTGACAGCTATTGAATTGACAGCCAAGCTGTGGATAAAGCCATAAACTTCGGTCCCGTCAGTACACTCTATCGTTATCTCTATGGGCTCACCCGGCATCACTCTTATATTTTCTCTATCTACAGGAGATTTATCGATAAAACGAAGATTGGTCAATATCACCTCGGCGCGGTTTGGCATTGCATTGACTATGTCGGCTTTAAGAGTATCGGGCAAAAGAGTGTGTTTTAAAAACGTAAAAGGCTCATTCTTCAAAAACGCCGCTTTTGCCAACGAGGTCTTAAGCCGAAGAAGTCCATTGGCATACCCCAAAACCGTTGCATCTTCACTCAAAGGCATACCGTTGTAAAAATTGTACAGAGTCACGCTTTTATGCTCAGAAAAGAAAGTGGAAAATATCTCCTCTTCTCCCCCTTTTGTACAAAAGTCGTATCTCGCGGTTCCGTAACAGATCTTCCCTTTTCCAAACTTTTGAGCCTGTCGCATATAACGCTCGATGCGCTCCATCAAAGAGTCATATGTATCTTCCTTGTCTACGATGGTAAGAGCTGCGTAAGAGACACTAACTCCCGTGTCTTTGGAAAGAGTCTCCTCAATATTTTTTGCAACCTGAACGGCACGATGCAGATGCAGATCCTTCAAAATTGTAAAAAGTCTCCCGTTTTCGCAAAGCAATAGAGCCGAAAAATCGGTTAATTCCTGAAGAGTGGCAACCGCATTTTCGAAACTCTCCTCCTCTGGCTCCGGCAGCTCAAGAGCAAAACACAAAAAGGCCAGCGACACATTGTTCATTTGGACAAACCGGATGTGCGACTTGATTATTCCACGATTCAGTATGGCAGAACTTCTCATTGTGTCGAGACTCTTTTTCATATCGGTTTGATGACAACCATTATGACAATAACTATCATCAAAATAGTCGGTACTTCATTGTAGATTCGGAAAAATTTCCCACTTTTTGTGCAGACTCCGGCATCAAGTCTCTTTTTGAACCATCCCAGCGAAAAATGATACGCGATCAAAACAAGCGCCGCAGTCAATTTTATATGCAGCCACATTCCGCTTTTAAAGAGCGCCGGATTGAGTAACAGCATAGCAGTCCCGCTCAAAAGAGTGGCCCACATGGCCGGCACACCTATAAAGTTGTAAAGTTTGTTCTCCTGTATCTTGACCACCTCGACAAAACCTTTGTTATCTTTGTGTTCCTGGTGGTAGACATAAAGTCTGGGCTGATAGAAGAGCATAGCCATCCAGCTTGTAAAGCTCAATACGTGAAATGCAAGTATCCAGTTGTAATATTCCATTTTTTTCCTTGGATTGAAATTTTAAAACCTTTTTTCACAACGCTCTGCCGCTTCCAGCGAGTTGTAGATACCGCAGCAGCATAACCAAAGAGGTCTGAGACACACCTTTTCTCAAAACAGTATATTATGACCGAATTCACTTTTTTATCAAAACTTCCGAAGCAAAAAAGATACCAACTCCATTTTTAAAATATTATAATAACAAAAGATGAAAAAGAAGTCTTTGGCAACAAGCCTGTAAAAAGTCATATCATACCACGCATCATCAGGCTCCAGTAAAGAGGTTTGAGTATGTACAGATCAAAAGCCCACCACACTCCGCGGGGTATGGAGGGATCAAAGGGAAAAGAGGAGGCCTCTCCGTCATAATTGAATTCGGCAAGCATTATCTTGCCATACTGCGTTTTGAGAGGACAGACGGTATACCCGTCAAATCTGGCCTGCAAATCCTCTCCTTTTATAGCGGCTGTTAAATTTTCCTGCACAACTGCAGCTTGATATCTTGTCGAACCCCCTGTCTTTCCGAGAGGAATACCAAGTATATCTCCAACTCCAAAAACATTTTTGTACTTTATATGCTGAAGTGTATATCTATCGCATGCAAGCCAACCTTTTGCCGTCCCTTTCTGCCAGCCAAGAGGAGAGTTGGCCACAATATCCACAGCCTTCATTGGAGGTACCACATGTATAAAATCATACTCCATTTCAACCTTCTCTTTTTTGGAAACCATATCGTACTCTTCCAAATCGGGATCATACTCTCCTTTTGAATAAGATATATGCTCGAATGTGGCTATCTTGTTTTGCGGATCGATCTTTCGAAGAACATGGTTCCATCTGTTGTCAATGTTCCCATACATTGTGCACACATCCTCTACAAGAGTTCTGTTGTAGTTTTGCAAACCGAAAAGCTTTGAACCGCTCTTGCAGAAACTGGCTCTTATTCTCCTGTGAATGTCACTGCCTCCCCCTGGTCCGTTTCCGCGGAGAAAGTCGTTGCTCAGATATAGAATCTTCTGTGGTGCGCCGCCGCATTTGATTGGAGTATCTGGTTGCGTGTAGATGACATTCAGGGGGTTGGCCTCACTCTTTTTTTGTGCCGCCGCCCTAAGCTGCCCAAACCATCGCCATGTAAGTGCGCCTCCCCTTGCGGTACCTTTTTCAATGTCATTTAGATATACGCTTGCTATACCGTTTTGTCCTACCAACTCTGCCCTCATGCCTTCAATTCCTTCGTAGTTGTACTGAAGCCCTGTGGCGACTACAAGAAAGTCATATTTGATCTTTCCGTTCCTGGCGGTCTCTACGAGATCAGCATCGGGATCAAAAGCGCAGACTTTGTCTTTTATCCATCTCACACCTTCTGGCAGAAGTTTGGAATTCGGTTTTTTTATCTCCTCCTCGGTGTACAATCCCGCGGCTATAAAAACCTGACCAGGTTGATAGAGATGTGTCTCATTGGGTGCGATAACGATAATTTCAGCATTTGGCACCGCTTGTCGCAGCCGCGCGGCCGCCATAACTCCTCCCGTACCGGCTCCGACAATTATGATACGGGCTTTTGCTTTGCTGACGGAATTTTTTTCCTCTCCGGCTTTAAGTGGCACTTTGCCAAACATGGCGGACAGACTTGCCGCTCCCAGCAGTTTCAGCGCTTCCCGGCGACTCACTCTCTGCGTCTTTGTAATATTTTCGATAATTTTCGAAAAATGGATGAAATCTTTTTTCTCCATAAAAATCAACTCCTGTCATTAGAAAAATCGGATATTATGGCAATATTTTGTCAACGAGAAACTGTATAGACTCTTTTTTATTAAACTCATTGATCTGAAGTACTCCGGTCAGGGTGACGAGCTCTCCTCTTCTTATCTCTTTATCAAATCCAAATTGAATCGCCTGAAGCAGTCTGCGCCCATTTCCCAATACGAGCTTAAGATGATCGCTGTTTGCACCAATCTGTCGTGCCTCCAGCACCTGCACATCTTTGATCAGAAACCTGGGACGATTGTTGGCCTCGCCATAAGGCTCGTAATGCTCTATCAGCTCCATAAGCTCCCAGTCGATCTCATCTATGGGCAGCTCTCCCATAACGTCTTCTTTCGAGACAAACATCGAAGGATCGATCTTTTCTGCGTGATTGCATATCTCATCCCTGAAAGCATTCAGGTCCTTTGACGCAAGCGTAAGACCGGCAGCCATCCTGTGCCCTCCGAACCTGATCAGATATCTTTCACTCATTTGCAAAAGAGAGAAAAGATCGACCTCCCCGATACTCCTGCCGCTTCCTTTCGCCACACCGTTTTCCATGCACAGTACGATTGCCGGCTTGCCATATCGGTCTACAAGACGGGAAGCTACGATTCCAACAACCCCTTCGTGCCATCCCTCTTTGCCTACCACTATTATCGGTGCTGCCGGATCCGCCATTCGCATCGCCTCTTCCATGGTTTTGGATTCTATGCTCCTTCTTAAGCGGTTCATCTCTTCGAGCTGCAACCAGTAACGATTCGCCTCACCGGAATTTTTCGATCTCAAAAACCTCAACGCCTCGGAAGCATCTTCCATTCTGCCTGCACTGTTGATACGCGGAGCGACTGAAAATCCGATGTCTGCGGCTGCAAAACGTTTTTTCCCCAAATGGGTCCTGATCGCTTCAAGAGCCGGACGAGTTGAAGCGCAAAATATTTTCAATCCCTTCCTTACGAGTGCACGGTTGATAGAAACCAGCGGCATGACATCTGCTATGATGGCCAGAGTGAGCAAATCCAGAAACCGAGACATTTCAAAGTCCATTCCAAGCCTCTTTTTAAGCGCTCCGACAAGGAACCACGCCACCTGTGCACCACAAATTTCAGGGTATGCAAAACTGCACTCTGCCTTTTTGGGATTGATAATGGCATACGCATCGGGCAGGGTCTGCGCAACGGTATGGTGGTCTGTTATTATCAGGTCAATACCACGTATTTTACAGATATCGGCTGCTTCAAATGCAGTGATTCCATTGTCGACAGTAATTATTACATCTGCATCGATTCTGTTCAAAAGCGCCGGAGAGATACCGTATCCATCTTTGAAACGGTTTGGAATAACCACTTCGACAGGATACTCTGCCAGTTCGAAAAACTCTTCCATTATCGCACTCGATACCACACCATCGACATCATAGTCGCCTACTACGACAATCTTCTCTTTCTCTTCAATGGCTTGCACTATTCGCTCGACCGCCCGTTGCATATCATGAAAATCGAAGGGATCAGGAAGATCTGCCAGCCCTTTGAAACCTTTCTCAAAGCGGGCGGCAAGAAGAGCGGCGATCTTCGCTTTTGTAAGCTTGGGAATATTTGAGTCGATCTCGATGGACCTGATTAAAGACCTACTCATTTTCAGAATTTTTGGCAGCCAGAGACGCTTTGGCGAATGCCAGAATGGAGGGATTCGGGTTTTGCAGGCGAGAAGTGAATTCAGGATGAAACTGAACACCGACAAACCACGGATGACCCACTACCTCTACGGCCTCGATCAGTCCGTTGGACTCTCCGGAAACTATCATACCACCTTTTTCCAGTTTTTCCCTGTAAGCCGGATTTGCCTCATATCTGTGCCTATGGCGCTCGTAAATTATCTTTTTGCCGCCATACGCTTCAAAAAGTTTGGTGCCCTCTTTTATCTCGCATGGATATGCGCCCAGACGCATTGTTCCACCAAGCGGACTTTTATGTGTACGTACCTGCTTCTGGCCCAGCCGATCGATAAACTCATCTATCAGATAGATAACAGGATGTTTTGTCTTAGGGTCGAATTCGACAGAATTGGCCTCCTCTATTTTCAAAACATTTCTGGTAAACTCTATAAGGCTGAGCTGCATACCCAGACATATTCCCAGGTAGGGAATCTTGTTCTCTCTTGCATATCGGATCGCTTCTATTTTACCCTCGACTCCACGCACACCAAAACCTCCGGCAACCAAGATCCCATTCACATCCCCTATCGTCTCTTCTACCCCTTTTTCTTCGATATCTTCGCTGTCTACCCATTTTATGCCTATTTTGGTATCGAGTGCGGCACCGGCATGTATCAAGGCTTCCGTAAGAGACTTGTAAGACTCTTTGAGGTTTAAATATTTGCCGACGAAGGCTATGGTTATCTCATCGCGCGGTGCTATAATCCGTTTGACGAGAATATCCCACTCTTCCATATTTGGCTCGCCATCCGTAAGACGAAAGCGTTTGATCAGAGGATTCATTATCCCATCTTTCAAAAAGTTTAGCGGCACCTGATAAATCGTGGGAGCATCCATACACTCTATAACACTGTCCATATCGACATCGCAACTGACCGCAATCTTTTTTCTCAACTCTTTCGGAAGAGGCTTTTCGCATCTGGCAATAATCATATGAGGAGTTATTCCTATTCGTCTCAACTCCTGTACGCTATGTTGTGTCGGCTTGGTTTTCAACTCACCGGCAGCCTGAATATAGGGTACCAACGTAACGTGTATATTGATTACATGATCGCTGCCCAGCTCATGCTTGATCTGGCGAATCGTCTCCAAAAAAGGCAGCCCTTCGATATCTCCGACCGTTCCGCCAAGTTCCACGATCAATATGTCCTTGCCTTTTCCGGCTTCGAATATACGCTGTTTGACCTCTCCCACAATATGGGGAATCACCTGAATGGTTTTGCCAAGGTACTCACCTTTTCGCTCTTTCGTCAAAACAGAATGGTAGATCTGCCCGGTCGTAAAATTATTCTTTTTGCCAAGATCTACATTTAAAAAGCGTTCATAGTGGCCAAGATCAAGATCCGTTTCGGCTCCGTCGGCTGTAACGAAGACCTCTCCATGCTCAAGCGGACTCATAGTGCCCGGATCCATATTCAAATAGGGGTCCATTTTCAAAATAGAGACGTCGAGCCCCGTCTGTTTAAGCAGTGTTCCCACACTTGCTGCGGTAATTCCTTTGCCAAGCGAGCTCAAAACTCCACCCGTTACGAAAATATATTTTGTCATATCTGCCCCAACTCAGTGAATATTTCGGAATTTTAACAAAAGAGCGCTTAAGAGGCGCCTTGCAGCAACCAGAGCACATATACGGATATCATATTCCCAATCGGCATCTCATAGCTTCCGCTACAAGACGTTTGGCCATCTCTTCACTCTGTATAACTATATGACCGATACTCATATCTTCAATCATGCGGGCTTCGGCTTCACTCTGAACCTTTACAACGATATTGGCCAGTGGTGCCGTATGATTAAGTGCTTTACAAATCAGGCGCATATGATGAGGATTGTCCACCGCCACGATTACGGCACTGACTTTATCTACATCGAAACTCTTCAGAACCTCTTCATTCGCGGCATTGGCGAAAAAGATAGGCTCGCCCATCTTCTGACCCAACTCCATTCTGTGTATATCGTGCTCGAGCACGATATACTGAACCTCCTGCTTTTTGAGCTCTTCTGCCACATGTTGCCCCAAAGGACCGAATCCACAGACTATTATATGATTTTTGAAGCCGGTAGAGTGGAGTATTGGTTCCGGCTCCGGCTCCGTATAAAACAGGTCGGCTATCGCTCGTATGTTGGAGAGAATGAATACTGAAATAATCATGGAGAGAACCACAGCTGCCAGCAAAATCTGTACTGAGCGTGGTTCCAGTAGATCGTTTGAGGATGCAAGAGCGAAAACCGCAAGTGAAAACTCCCCAACCTGTGAAAGCGCCAACGCCGCTTTAACGGCTGCACGAAAGCGTGTAAAAAATTGTAGGAAAAATAGAATTATACAGAACTTGACAACCATTATGGAAATAGCGGAAAAAGCGACCAAATCTATATTCTTGAAAACGGTATTCAGATCTATCTGCATACCGACTGTAACAAAAAAGAGCCCCAACAGCAGATCCCGAAACGGAATCAGTTCAGCCTCTATCTGATATTTGTATTTTGTCTCGGCTAACATCATCCCGGCGAGAAAAGCGCCGAGCGAATAGGTAAAGCCGAACAGATGTGCCAGTTCGGCCGATCCGATTACCAGAAAAAGTACTGTTCCCATGAAAACTTCCGAAGAGTCCGCTTTTGTAACCCAGCCAAGAGACCACTCGAAAACGTACCTGCCCAATAGGTATATAATTACTCCTACGACCAGAGCGTCTATGGCAATTTCAAGAAACATTCCCGCTATATCGCTGTCATTGGAGGAGAAGATGGTAATCATAAGCAGAATAGGAATTACTGCCATGTCCTGAAAAATCAGTATCCCGACCGATTTTCTGCCAAACGGAGTCTGAACCTGACCTGTTTCATTCAATGTTTTAAGAACAATCGCGGTCGAAGAGAGTGCAAGAGCAAACCCCGTTATAATCGCTCCCTCCATTGTCATCCCGTACCAATATGCAACCCCGCCGAAAAAAAGGGCGCTCAGCAGCAGCTGCATCGAACCGAAAAGAAGAACCTCTTTTCGCATTGCTATAAGCTGTCTGAATGAAAACTCCAGACCAATGGTAAACATTAAAAAAACTATTCCAAACTCTGCAATTTTCTCCAGCTCGGCAAAATTGCCGTGATGCAGTCCGAAAATAGCGGAAATTGCGACACCTGTCATTATATAGCCGATAATTGTTGGAATTCCGGCCCTCTTTAAAACCGAATTTATGGCTACAGAGAGAAACATGCCTGTGAGTATTATTGGAAGATAAGTCACAATAGGCCTTTTGTTTCAAATTATAGCAAAGTATGTATCTGCGCTTTGAGCGCTTTTTGTTATATTTGACGATCGCTATATGCAACGTACCTGCATTTTTCTGTATTATTACCACGGCCCGAGCATTGTACCGACATCCGATACATAGAATGATAGCTGAATGAATTATGATAAAATAGAGAAATAGCTTAAAAGAGGAGCATGTGTGAACCTAACGCATCTTGACGAAAAGAATCGCCCGAAAATGGTCGATGTAGGAGAAAAAAATCCCACAAAACGGAAAGCCGTCGCCAGTGGTATCATCTCCATGACTCCTGAAGCATACTCCGCTGTCATAGACAATACCGCCAAAAAAGGCCCGGTTCTGCAAACAGCGGTAGTAGCTTCAATCATGGGAGCGAAAAAGACAGCGGAAATTATCCCGATGTGCCATCCTCTGCTTTTAAATGCAATAGATTGCAAAGTAGATGAGCTTCCGGATCTGCCCGGTTTCAAACTCACTGTCACGGTAAAACTGAGCGGTAAAACCGGTGTTGAAATGGAGGCTCTGACAGGCGTGAGTATAGGACTGCTAACCATATACGATATGCTCAAAGCCATCGACAAAGAGATGGAGATCCACGATATACGGCTCGAATCGAAAGAAGGAGGCAAAAGTGGCTCTTTTAAACGAAAAAAATAAAAAGGCCAAAATCGAATATCCATGCGAATGGAGATACAAGGTGATAGGCAAAGAGAAAAAAAATATAGAGAACGCCGTCAAATCCATACTGGGCGAAAAGGCCCATTCTCTTGCCTTTTCAAAATGCTCACGTAATGGAAGCTATTACAGTTATGAGCTCAAAACCCTCGTGCATAGCGAAGAGGAACGAATAGATATTTTCAGACAGTTGAAACGACACACTCATCTTGATATGGTACTTTAAGGATCGATATGGATATAGAACTCAAAAATTTCTACGAAAAAGCCATCGGGAAGGGTCTTGATAAAAGTGAGGCACTCAAAGAGGCGATAGAAAAGAGTATTGAAAGTGTAGTGCACCGATACGGCAGTATGTCTGCAAGGAACCTGAGTGAAGCATTTTGCGAATCTCTTGCCAAAGAGCTTCCTGAAATTTCCGAAGCTGATGAGAACATCTTGCAATATGCATTTGAACGGCTTATCGAAACGATTCAGAAACCAAAGGAAAAAGAGATAGAGAGACTGATAATCGAAATAGACCGGCTCCAGCGTCACTTAAATACTGAAGAGCAGGAGCTTCAAAGAAGTCTGCGTGAGCTTTTCGTTGGCATAGAAAGCGCCGGACACAAAAGCCCTTCCGAAATAAGAAATATATGGAAAGAGGCTCTTGAAAACACCGAGCTGGGACATGTAGAAGGGTTGGGAATCCTTACCGAAACAATTGAGGCGGCACTTGTAGCTGCGCTGGAAGAGGCAGAAGATATCGAAAGTTCCGTCAGAGAGGTTGTAAGACAGATAACCCATAAAGCAGTCGGTGAGGGAATTTTGAGCGCAGCAAGAATTCGAGCCATTCTTACAACCATATTGATGAAGGCATCGGAGCTTGCCGAAGCTACACCCAATCTTGCAGAAGAGATAATACACGGAACAGTTTATGGCATAAACGATGCTCTCATTTCTACAATAAAACAGCTGAAAAACCAACTCCATTTCGCTCCGGAAGAGCAAGAAGCGGGTCATATCAACTGGAATGAGCTGATACTTATGCTCTCACGCAGCGATGAGCTCTACAAAGAGATCATCAACGATGTGGCATCCAGAAACTCCTCTTTTGTAAGAGATATTCTGCTCGGATGTTCAGATGTGATAGGAAACCAGTTTGCGGAATTGAAACGCATAAGCACCGAAACTATCGAAATTGCCGGAAAGAAACTCTCTTCGTTCGCAAAAGAGGCGGCCATAAAAGGGGCGGAGCTGAAAGAACAGTTGACCGCCGAAGCAAAAAAACTCGGCGAAAAGGCATGGAAAAAAGCGCTTGAAATGGCTGAGGCGTACAAAGGCAAGAGATAGGGGACGCTTTAATAGAATTTTTGGATATTACTCCATATCTTTTGCCATTACAAAAAGGTCGCTAAAGCTCTCTTTGAAGTCGCGGCAGCGTCCGCATATCTTATCGCCTCCGGTATAAAGAAAGGCAACGTTGCACTCTTCGCATATTTCAAACTCATGCTTGACAAGCAGCTGCACTCTGTCGAACGCAAACTCTGTCATACTCAAGGAGCTGCAGCTTTCCATGGCCTGCGGTTCGCATACGTCATTACATATGGAACATGCAATACATTTACCCATTTGAAAGATGATTCCTGTTCCGTCATGCAAAACCGAAAGAGCTTCCGTCGGACAGAATACCACACACTCCTGACAATTTGTACAGCTCTGTTTATCTATCTTTTTGTTGATGACAAAAAAGAAGTGGCCATTTTCGGTCTCAATATTTTCCGGAAAGTTTTCAACTGCCAGCTTAAGGGAGTTTTTCAAAAGCACTCTCTTCAATGGCACCTTTTCCGCTCTGTAGCTCATCATCTCGCTCAAACTCTCTCCGCTTTCCAAATTTTTCACAACACCGGTCATCTTTTTCAAAATATTACGACGTTCTGTATTCCCGGTATTGTCGGAAACTTTGAAAATTTTTTCGATACCTTTTTTCATCCCGCACGATCCAAGAAAATTTCTTGCCTCGTCAATCTTTGCTTCTATCGATCTTAAAACCAGGCCATCGCGGTTTATATGACATCCTTCGCAATGTGCCATATCGCATGCTATATCTCTGTTTTTCCTGATTACAGCTGAAGCCAAATGTTCACTTGAAAGCGCAGCAAGACATGGAACATCCTCTTTGCATGATATTTTTTGTTTTGCGCTTTTCGAAAACTCCAGAATAAAGCGGTTGGGATCGAAAGTTTCGCTTATAAGCGCCTCGGTAGGGCAACTTCCGATACAGGCGGTACAGCCGGTGCACCTATTTGCATCGAGTGTCAGTTTGCCGCGATCGAAAACCATCGCATTCTCGGGGCATAGTTCGATACAGAACATACACTCGTTTTTCGCAAAATCGCTCCTCAGGCACTTGAGATAGTCAAATTTAAAAAACTCTCCTTGTTTTATATGTTCATTTTGCATCTGCAACCCTCTTCTCTTTGACCAAAGAGGAGTAGTCGGTCAACAAAAACTCGACTGTAAAATCACATATATCGCGATAAAACGGCGTCTGAGCCATCGGTTTTACAGCAATAAGAAAAGGAACGATCCATCTTATTAGATGTCTGTTTAAAAACTCAATCTGTGTAACTTCATCATTCTGGCTTATCATGCTTTGCATAAATCCCAACTCTATTCCCGCATGATCGGGAACATAAAGCTTGGAACAATCCAGACTCAAATCATAGCCATGGCTGAAGTAAAACTGCATTACAGGATTTTGCAATCCTATGAGTATCTCGTTTTTACTGTCCATAACCGATGATTCTATTGGATGGTTGTGAATATTGAACAAAGTGTTGTAATCAATATTCAACTCCTCCTTGATATATTCGACAGAGTTTTGTTCAAACCATTCAAAAGTATCGTCCCCCACTGTTTTGAGGAGCTCTCGATTTTTTGCAAGATCTCTCAGTGCTCTATCGTCGAGCTCTTCTGTGAATACGCGCGATAAAAAAGCATATATATAGAGTCTGGTTTTGCTATCCATAAAAAGTCCTTGTAATTGTCAGACACCCCCAGATGTCATTGCAAAATCAACCTTCTTCGGCCGGTATGTTGTTTTGCACAAAAAATTCAAAAAGCTACAAACAGCCTTTAAAAAATGACTTTTTAGGTGGAGGTGGGGCCTTTAGCTCTTCGGCATGTATGGTATTGCCGTTTCGGTCGTACGATCCGATTATCGTAACTTCATTCCTGTTCAAAGCCTCATCGAATTCGCTACGCTTGATCTTGTCGAGCTTTATGTTATAAGTCATACCCTCATCGTGCACATAAAGAACCAGCTCCTCTTTTATGGGATCACCAAAATCCCACTCTTTGAAACAACCTTCAAACCCACACACTGCACTCTCGAGACGACAATCTTTGAACAGGTCGTTCTTTACACACCATTTTGTTGTCAGAAAGCCTTTTTTCTCAATCTCTTCGGTTTGAGCAAAGAGAGAAACCGCCAAAACCGTCGCTAACGCGGCAAACACTATCTTCTTCATCATTTTGCCTCCGATTTGAGAGTTTTAAGATATGCCACCATATCGTCAAGACTCTTCTCGTCAAGAGGATAGGGAGGCATCGTAGATTGACGAATGCCATCTACAACATTGTACCACGGTGTATTGGGGTGGGCATTTCTGTTATATCCCGGAACAACCACCGCATTTGGATCCACTATGGACTCTCGCAAATAGGCAGCAGTCGAATATCCACCGACATTGTCAAGCCCTGGAGCGGCATAGTTTGGTCCGCTCAAACCACTTATCTGATGACACCCCGTGCAACCGTTTTGCTCTATCAGTTCTCTACCGTGTACTACATCCCCTTTCGCAGCAGCGGTCAATACGGTAACAAGCTCATCTTTGCCTTTATAATCAGAAAACTTCACAGCTATCCACCCTGAAAGCAGCTTCTGCCCGTCACGATTAAGCTTCTCTCCATCCCATATGGCAAATGCTACCGGAAACACCCCTTTTAGGCTTAGATATTCATCCTTTATAGGTCGTATAAGAGTTCCTCTCCATCCATTTGCATCATACTCCATATCAGCATAAAATTTTTCACTTCCATCTTTGATCTCAGTCATCGAGCGAAAACCCTCTGAAACAAAGGAGCGCTGATAATCTCTTACAGCCAACGCTCCTACTCTTCTGGCATACTCCGCAGCCTCTTTCCCGAAAACATTTTTGCTGAGTACATTCTGCTGCATGGAGACGTCGCCGTTTCCATTTGGTTCATACACCTCCTCGATAGCTTTTTGCAAATGGATTATAACCGGTCTGTCATCACTCCCCATCCCTATATAGGGCAACTTTTCAGGATTTTTGTACTCTACTGGAAACTGTACGGCAAATCCATCAGCATACTCGTCCGATTTGTATCCGCGCTGCACACTTCTTGTTCCGTCGGACCACTCTATCAAAAAAGCGATATTTTTATCGTCGTGTATCGCTTTGACTTTAGCCTCTTTGGCCTTTGCCCCTCTGTTTATCGCGTTGGCCCTCTTATCATTCAAAGTAATAGCACTCTGTGGATAGAGGTGAACTGTTGTAGCCTTTACGTGCTCCCAGGCTTTAGATTCGGGCGTCAGTTTAGTGACGTCTCTGTCGGTTTTTTTAACCAAAACAATACTATCGGCCATCAATATAGATGTAGCCAGCGTGGTCGCAAGCAGCGCAGTAGCAATCTTAATCATATTCCACCACCTTGAACTTGAATTTGTTTACACTGTTTTTGCCCTGAATATACCTGTTATCGACCGGTGCGAGCGAAATACCCTGTTTTTTCGCGATATCTTTATAATACTCGCCATCCAACCTGAACATATCCGAATGCCTGTATGCGATAAGTATGTCCATCAGCTCACTCTCGCCGGTATCTTTACGCTTTTTCATCTCTTTACGCAGCGTTTTCATCGCTCTATGTACTTCTTTGCCAAAAAGTTTTTCCAACTCTTCCATAGGCACACGACTGCTGCCCTCTATAACTCTTCCTTCAGCATCAAATTTTGGCGGCGCTTCTGTCGGTGGAACATAATAGACATTTGGTTGCGTTCCGTAATCGCTTCTGAGCGGAAGCGCAACTTTGTATTTATGAACCAGTTTATAGACCTGACCCTCTTCGTCATCCAGAAAACCGACAAATCTGATACGTCCAACACACTGCTGGGCGCATGCAGGAGGAAGCCCTTTTTCAACTCTGGGAAAACAGAGTATGCACTTTTCGCTTTTACTGATTTTGGGATTGAAATATATCTTTTTATAAGGGCAGCCGGCGATACAATAGCGATACCCCTGGCATCGGTCCAAATCTACAAGAACAACACCATCCTGATCCCGTTTGAAAATCGCATCACGGGGACATGCGCTCAGGCAACCCGGATTGGAGCAGTGATTGCATATACGGGGAATGTAAAAGAAATAGTTGTCGTTCGGAAACTCTCCTGCACCTTCGTCCTCATCCCAGTTGGGCCCCCATGTAGGTTCTATATTCGGTCTAAACTGCGCCCCAAACTGTAGTTCGTCATGGTTGTAGTCCCATGGCACCCCATAATCTGCTTCGATATTCGGAACCACTCCCGCCTGAAGGTCACCTGCAGCATCGAAGCCGCCACCAAGCTCCATCCAGTTTTTGGGATAACCTGTTCCAGGATATGTCTCGACATTGTTCCAGTACATGTACTCACGCCCGTTTCTATTGGTCCATTGGGTTTTACATGCAACAGTACAGGTCTGACATCCGATACATTTGTTCAAATCCATTACCATTGCCAATTGTCGTTTAGACATCTGTTATTCTCCTTCCATGCACATCAGATCGCCGGTAGCGAAAAATTGCGCGCTGTCAGCGCAAATACTCTCTATTATCGAGAGCTCAGCATCTATATTGAAGTTGTTTGTTCTACAATATTCTTCACAACTCATATACTGGCCTTTTCAAAATCAATGGCACTGTCATATGCATATTGATTGCCATCCCAAAGACCGCCAAACTTCAAATGCCCCCAACCGTCCGCCATTTCAAGCAGATTTAAAGACATAGGCACTACCTCATTGTGCCCTTTCTTAAACTTATACATATATGGATCCCAACCATGCTCCATTACAAGACTGTCTGGCGGGCATGAGCTCGAAACTTTGGCCATTGCATAAAACTCGCCAAGACTGTTAAATATCCTTATGGTTTCGCCATCTTTGATACCTTTTTTCTCAGCAACTTTGCGGTTGACCTGAACATAAGGAACACCCCGCTGCAGACGCTGCAAAATACGGCTCTGTTTCCAGTTGCTATGGATCGACCAGCGGGCGTGCGGAGTCATGAGTGTAAACGGATATTTCGCCGTCTTTGGCCTGATTCCTTCCAGCGCACTGTTTGTCTCCGCACCCAGCTGTATATACCATTCATGATCCACATAAAAAGTCTGTCTTCCGCTGAGCGTTTCGAGTCGTTCGAATTTATAGAGTGTGTTTTCAAATGTAAAGTAAGGTCGGTCGCTGTATAGTGGCGAGAGTTTGCCGGCTTTCTCGTTCAGTTGCAAAAAGCCTCCCGCTTTGTACATCTTTTCCATAGTCCACGGCTGATATTGATCGCACTTTTCAAGTGCCGCTTCTACAGCCATTTTATCATCACCGAGATAAGGTTCAGCTGCCGCTTCAGACTCTTCGTCAGTATTGGTAAACTCTTTATACGCTATGGAAAGATCGTGGTATCCTTCGCGCGCATATTTCTTGTCGTCAGGCACTTTCGCTTTATCTCTGTTCTCCGGTCTATTCGCAATCTCTTCAAGCTTTTTCGCTATCAGCGCAAAAATGCTCCACTCATCTTTGGCCTCACCGATCGGCTTCATATCCGCAACAGGTTTGGCAAGATTTGTAAAGCGATGGTATCCTGGACTTGTACGGATATCGTAAACTTCGTAATGTGATTTTGCCGGCAGTAGAATATCGGCCCAGACCGCCGCATTGCTCATGCGATAATCCACATATGCCCAAAATTTCATTTTATTTAAAAATGCCTCTCTATATTCGCTGCCCTTGTTGCGCCTGAATTTGGAATCGGCTACAATAATGGCTACTTCAGGTGTCCACCACGGTTTTACAGCGGATTTTTTACCATTTTCACCCTCTTTCAGCACCTGCTCGATCAGTTCCATATAATCTTTTTTGCTCATCTTCTGTGACCGCTGGACATCTTCATCGCTGAAATAGTGATCGAAAGTCTCCAGCCCGTCTCCATATACGAACTCACCGACAAACCCGGATCCGAACCGAGGTTTGTATTTGCTGCCAAAACCACTGAGTACGCCCAAACCGCTCAGGTTGAATTCATTTTCAGTGTTTAACCCTCCGTAAGGCCCCATGCGTCCCGTCAAGCCACAGATTGAAGCTATATTCCATACCGATTGCAGACCATTGAAATATTTGTTTAAAGAGAAGCCTGTTGTTATGGTGACGACTTTCGGTTTGGCTATATCGTGTGCGAGTTCACGCACTACATCAGGATGAACACCTGTAATATTCTGTGTCTTTTCCGGAGCATACCGTTTCGCAGATTTTTTCAGAATTTCGAAAACAGTAGTTACCTTGACTCTGCCATCAAGAGTTTCGACAATCCATTCACCTTCAAGTTCCGGGTCGATCCCAAACTCTTCCAGCCGAAGTGTTTTGTGTTCGCTCCCTTCAGTACCGGGCATAAGAACCGGCTCGCCCGTCCTTGCATTTATCGCATAAAACTCCTCTTCGAATCTTTCATGCTCCTCTTCGTTCTTCGCATGCTCCATATCGCTTCTTCGCAAAAGCTTTTTGTTGTCCAAGCGCACAAGAAAAGGAAGGTCTGTAAATATCTTCATAAACCCGGGCTTGTAAAGTCTTTCGTTTAAAATTACATTGATTACACTCATTGCCAGAAAGCTGTCCGCGCCGGGCCTGATAGGAATCCAAAGATCCGCCGATTTTGCCGAACCATTGAACTCGGGAGTAATCACAACAACTTTTCCGCCATTATATTTGCCTTCCCAGACAAAGTGGGCATCGGGAATACGTGAAACCGAGGGATTTCCTCCCCAAAAAATAGAAACGTCGGTCGTGTACATAAAATCATATGTTCCACCTACGTTTCCTTCACCATAAGCGACCGCTGCTCCGGTAAACATGTCACCCAAATATGAAGCCGGGTATATTCGGTAGGCACCCAATTGAGTGGAAAAGCGAAGCGGACCGCCCCGTCTTCCTTCTGTAAGAAGCCCTGTACCGGCATGCACCATAAGTTTTCCAGGCCCTTTATCCGGATCGGTCATCACATCCCATACTTTTTGTGCCACTTCCATAGCAGCTTCATCCCAACTGATACGTTTCCATTTTCCTTCACCCCGCTCACCTATACGCTTCATAGGATAAAGTATTCGGTCTTTTTCATACATTACTTGTGAATGTTGAACACCTTTATTGCACCCTCTTGGATTGAAATCGGGAATTTTCGCGTTAATGGAAGGATATCTGGCAGACTGGTTTTCTCTTGTAACTACACCATTGTGCGACCATACCTCCCATGAGCAGTTACCTTGGCAGTTGACGCAGTGATATGCAAATCCATGCTCATCCTTTTTTCCATAAGTGAAACTGAACTCGTTTCTATACATCTCTTCGGTATAGGTTGTATTTGGGTAGCCGAACTTTCCATTTTCAACTTTTATGGCGCCTGTTTTGGCGAACAATCCACCCTGTGACGCCACAAGCGCAGCGGTAATTCCTGAAAATTTAAGAAAATCTCGTCTTTTATTGTTAACCATTCTTGCTCTCCTTAACGACGAATCGGAAGATTCATATTATTGCCCCAGGTATCCCAGGCCCCGGTGTAGACTTTGACATTTTTGTATCCAAGCATCTGTAGTGCGGTCACAATATCTGACCCACGTCCGGCACCCACCTGACAGTAGGCATAAATCGTCTTGTCTTTGGTTATTCCATATCTTTTAAATGTCTCCTCAAGCTCTTTTACCGGTCGAAAACTCTTTTTTCTCTCAAAATCGGTCACTTTTTTCCACTCAATAAAAGTAGACCCGGGTATATGTCCTCCTCGTGCGACATTATCCATTTTGCGTTCACCTATTATCTCTATCATGCTTCGTGAGTCTACAATGACATATTTGCTATTTTTTCCGTTTTTCAGAATATCCTGCATCGCTTCGTAAACTTCTTTGGTTCCCGCAATTGCAGAGGTATCTATATCGCTTTTATTGATTTTGTAGTGTGTGTGCTTAAACTGCTTCTCTTTTCCGCGCTGAACGAGAAGCTTTTTCTCTACCTGTTTCATCTGGGCGACAATCTCTTTTTTCTTCGCTTTCAGTTCAGCCATTCTCGCTCTATCTCCTGCTTTTTTGGCTTTTCTGTAAGCCTTTTTCACTTTGCGTTTTTCAGCTTTCAGCCTGTCATATATCTTTTGATTCGGATCGAGCGCCTTGATTCCGTCCTGCCCTCCATCCAGTATGTAGATCTTTTTATGGCCATAAGATTTGAAGTAGCTGTAAACCCCGGTAGCGTTAGGTCCTCTCCAGTTATCATAGGCAATAATCGTATCACTGTTTTTAATACCTTTGCTGCTTATGTAATGTTGCGCATGTTCCGGGCATTGATATAATGGCTCACACTCCATATTTCCCATCAGATCGGCATGATGCAAATGGTGAGCATACATATTTCGGGACCCTTTTATATGTCCTCCCTCAAATGCCGTCTCACTGTCTCCGCTAACAAAGACATAACCCGGCTTCCCGATCAGTTTTATAGCCTCTTGCGGCTGAATAGTTATCTTATCTGCAGCCAATAGAGCCGATACAGAAAGGGCAGCCGTTAAGCAAAGTGTCCTGAACCACTGCTTCATTACAACTCCTTAATTATTTGTTCAAAGTGTAAACAACACTCGTTTTATGGGGTTAACCTACAACAATTCATTATAGAGGCCAGATTCTTGCTTGAACCTTAAAGGCACCGTTTCAACTCAATAGAGGTGAAAAAAGAGCTTTTTGTTCAGTGAATATCGTCTAATATCCAATAATGATGAAGAGTTGGACAAGTTAAACTGATTGAGAGAGAGGATGCCCATCTGTTTTTTAAAACCTTCAATGGTTTTAATATATATAGAGAGAAGTTATGTTGACTCCTCCAACCCTTTTTGCTACCATAAATTCAGCTCCGGTGCAATCCCGGTTTAGTCGCAAAAATCAAATCGTGAAAGCGTTATCAATTATGGAAAGAGAAAAATCATTGAATTTATTGAAAGATAAAAGTCTGGATATCGAAAAGGTAAAAGCGATCTTTGAAAATTTCAAAAATGACCCTGAAATAGTAAGTCAGGTGGCCATGAATCTAAGTCTGCGCACTTGTATATACGATCGGGAAAAAGAGAAAAGCCCGATAATGAAAGAGCTTCTTATAGAGCTTAGCAGGTCGGAAGATATGAGTTGTAGATGGGCAGTCGCCAAAAATCCCCATACTCCAACAGATATTTTGATAAAGCTTGCTACGGACGAAGTAAATCTTGTCAGAGCGTTGGTAGCGGCTAATCCAAATACGCCTGCGGAGGTGCTGAAAAAACTCTTCAACGACGAAAAAATCGTACGTGACGGACTTTCGGGAAATATATCCACTCCCGTTAAAATTTTATCTTTGCTTGCTGATGATTCTGACAAAATGGTACGGATGAGAGTTGCAGAAAACACTTCTTCTACAGAAAAGATTTTAAAGTATCTGCTCAAAGATTCGGATGCGAATGTCGCCAAGGCTGCAAAAAACAATCTTGAAAAAAGAGGTATGGCATGAAAGAAGAGTATAATACACCTGCTCTCTATGAAGGGGTGGAGAATCATCTTTTATCACTTTTCTATTCAGGTGTCTATATAACAAATAGCGAAATTATAGAAATTGGCAGATCGATAGGACTTAATCTTCCGATGAAAGAGCGTTCTGCTCTGCTGAAACAGATTTTGCGTCACGCTCATGAGAGTGGAGAGACTTCAAAAATATTGGAAAGTTTCATATATCTGCTTAATCGTCGCATAGAAGATTATAAAAAACTGGCACAAAGTTTTCCGGAAGCTTCCGTTTTGATAAAAGAGTGGATCCATAAAGCCGACTCTATCATTTTGCTAATGAAGCGAGAGATGAGAGGCAATATATATGAATAAAAAGTCATTTCTAAAAGAGCTTGAAAAGATAAAATATCCCGGTCTTGAAAAGTCTATAGTGCAGATGAAGGTCGTAAAAGAGATAACGAGCAAAAATGGGAAAGCTATCATTTTACTTTCGATGCAAAACGACGAAGCCTATTTGAAGGTAAAATCTACAATAGAAGATACTTTTGGCGACAGCGTAAAGGTAAAAAGAGTGACTCCGATAAAAAAGAGTATAAATTATGGAAATACCTCATGTCCCAACAACAGAGCCCCTTACGCAAAGAGAGTCATAGCGGTTACAAGCGGAAAAGGGGGAGTTGGCAAAAGTACCGTTTCGGTCAATCTCTCCATAGCACTTGCACAAAAAGGGTTCAAAATAGGTCTTCTTGATGCCGATGTTTATGGTCCCAATATACCTCGAATGATCGGTACGGCTCACGAAAAGCTTCAATGGAATGAAAACGACAAAATAGTTCCAAGTGAAAACTTTGGAATCAAAATAATGAGTGTCGCTATGACTACACCATCGTCGGACACACCTCTTGTATGGAGAAGTTCGGTTGCCGTAAGTGCCCTGATACAGTTTCTGGAAGATGTGGAGTGGGGAGATCTCGATTTTCTCGTTATCGACATGCCTCCTGGTACCGGTGATATACAGCTGACAATGGCTCAGGAGCTCCCAATAACGGCTGGAGTCATAGTGACAACTCCGCAGCCGGTGGCACTCGACGATGTCAGCAGAGCCATTATGATGTTCAAAGATATAAATGTCCCGATCGGTGGTTTAGTAGAAAATATGAGCTATTTCATAGCCCCTGATACCAAGAAGAGATACGATATTTTCGGTAGTGGAGGAGGAGAGGAGATCGCAAGAAGGTACTCCATACCTTTTCTGGGCCAAATTCCACTTGACATGCAAATAAGAGAGTTCTCCGACAAAGGAACACCACCGGTCGCACTTGGAAATTCTGATCAGAAAAGCTGCTATAAACAGATAGTTAAAAATCTGCTGAATGAGATAGTTTAGCCATCTTCAGGAATACTCCTGAAGATGGAGGGGTGTAGGATACGGCTTTAACTTTAGTATCTGTACCTTACATAGACTCTTATATCCTGAGCCTTGTCTATTGCACCCATCATTCGTCCCTGTGCACTGTCAACCTCTACAGGAGCTCCACCGTCCGCAAAAAATCCGTTGCTTCCTGTATATTTGTAATCCATATATGTATATCTGACCTGCGCTGTAAGTGTTTTGCCTACAAGCTCTTTGTTGAGCCATATCTCGTATGCATCACCTCGTGTAGCGAGCTTGCTGCCCGCAAGTGTATCTTCGGCATAGGTAAAACTTCTCCAATATTGGCTACCGTGATTGTACTCGACTCCAATTCTCGCATCATCAATAAGCTGACATGGCCAGTTGGCGCCCGCATAGACCGAAGTACCGGTCTTTTTGTCACTACTGCCGAGCATACTGTTTCCATCCTGCGGATCTGTCTTGCTCGCTGCAAAACTGACGAAGAGATTGGTATCATCGAGCATATCGCTTATTCCATCGCCTATACCCTGTGCAAGAAGACTGATAGCCCCACCGTACATGTCTCCGACTTGCATAAAATTCCCCTGATAGTCAGGAACTCCATCCCCCGTAACATCGCTTGGAGTTCCGGCAAAGACTATACCTGGAAGATTCCAGGCCTTAAAGGCGGTTGTATGTACCGAATACTGGCCATCATCATATGGAACAAATATAAATCCGGCAAGGTCGGTAGATTCATATCCAGGTACCTTGTTGTAGTCAGTGCCATTCCCGCTGATAACCAGCTGGTTGCTTACTCCATATACAAAACCGGGAGTTATTCCTGCATACCTTATACTGGCGTTGGTCATACCGCGGCCCATACATATTTTGAAATACATTCCCGATATTCCGGTTACGTTACTCAAATCAAATTTGAAGCTTGCTCCGTCAAACTCCGTATTTATGATATGTCCAAGCGGAGACTTCGGGTTCTGATCTTCCCGGTAACTGGCAAGAAGACCGTCCGTAGCGGGTCGCCTACCAAAACTGGCTGTCCATGGAATATCAGCTCCCAAGAAGCTGTCGCCGAAATATAGCCAATAAGCCTCTTTTACCCTGAGCTCTCCATTGGGGTTGGGTGTCTCGTTTACGATCCAGTCAAAGTAGTTGAAGTTGGCGCCGAAAGTATTTGTCATCTGACCATACGCTTTGTAGTAACTGATCAGCCCTTTGAATACTACATTACCGGTCGGCGCATACCCCATTCCTAGCCAGAGCCTGTTTGAAAAGATCTGATTCCAGCTCGAATTGTCATTTATATCTTTATACCCTATAACATCATAGGCTGTTCTAAAATCTACACTCCATTTGATATTGTCATTAAATGCAGCCGCCTTCAACTGACTGATCTGTTTTTTCAATCTTTTTGCATTTAATCCTTTGGTCTGCTTTTTAAGTACTGACACCTCTTTTTTTAAAGCTTCAAGCTCTGCTCTTAAATCAGAATCTGATGCAAACCCTATTGTTGCAGTCATAGCGGCCGCTGCCGATAACATAATAAATTTTTTCATCCGTACTCCTTGTTTTGTATTGGATTGTAGTTTCAAACAGGTTTAATATTGGTACCTTCGTATCACCAATACTGCGTACCTACACAATACCGGGTATCGACTTTTCCAATGATTTCATAATAAAGCAAAATAAGAAAAAGAGATGCAACTTTTGCCGGGTTTTTCAACTCGTCATTTTGGCCTGTTTTGTTATATTATATGAGTATTGTATTAAAGATTTCTTATTTGGGTCGAATATTGGGAAATATATTTTTTATATAGTTATAAAATAGAAAGAATTGTGAGCAGTAAGTTAAAGCATAAATTATACTTATCTCATAATTGAGCGATACTGAATGAAATATGTAGAGTAAAAAGAGAAAACCTCTAAGCCCGGCACCGACCTACGTTCCCACACCCGAGGGGTGCAG
>WFUN01000110.1 GCA_015484905.1 Hydrogenimonas sp.
CAAGCAGATAAGCAATATGCTTGAGTTCGAGGTAAAAAAGCTTCGGGCAGAAAACGAGTCGCTCAGAGAGAGAGTGGAGACCCAGGCAGCTCTAATAAGGAAAAAAGGATATTGAGATGGACGTGCAGTACTCATCACAGCAGGAGCTCGAAGATATTGCCAAAAGAGAGCAGCTTGCTCGCAAAGGCAAAGATGCCGTCATAGAAAGCTTCGCCAAGAAAAACGACATAACTTTTGAAGAGGCAAGAAGAATGCTATACGGTGAAGCAACGGTGAAGCAAATTGATCCCGAAAACAAGGGCTTTCGGTGCAGTAATAAGGCAAAAAATGAAGCAACTGCGAAGCAAAAGTCTCCTGTTGGGATGACTGACGAAAAGTTTGACAAGCTTGACGATAATACTTTGATCGTGGTTACCGCCGGAATGATCCGCCAATTCGCAGAAATGATTCGCGCGGAGGAGCGTTTGAAAAACAGGGCTGTAACGCTTGACGAAATGCTAAGTATAGCGGAGTCAACGAAACAATAAAGGAGGCTATATGTGGGAAATAATAGGAGATATAGGGCAGGCTATCATATTGAGCGCAGCCGCTATATGGATGGCGGCCACACTACTGAAGGAGGTGAGTAGTGAGTACTCGGAAATTATAGCATATTTTTTCGGAGATAGGAAATGACATACAACTCAAAAAACATGAACTGTAGAACATGCGAGTACCGCATGAAGTATAACAAAGGTTGCTACAAATTTGGAGTCAGCTTCAAAGAGATAGACTCTGGAGTGCTGATATTCACTACTATCAAGCACGAGACAATAAAGGTAGGGCTCGAGCCGTGTCCATACGCAAGGATAAAAAATGGATGATTTTGTTTTAACATTGGCTGCATTGATCGTGCTGTCTCCGGCTGTTATAAAGCTGGCTGAAACCATAGGAGTGCATATAGAAAAAAAGAAAATATGGAAGGGGAAGCTATGAGAAAATATTACAAAATTGTAGAGCGAAGGTCTAATGCAGGGGTTGCGTATACAAAGCTTATAAAGGCAGATAAGAGCAGGGAGCTTGGCAAGCATGAGCGCAAGTCCATCAAGCCTTACGTAAAGGAAGACAGGGGCGAGAAATGAACATTAAAAAGAAAACTTCTCTCCAAACAGCAGAAAACGTAAAGGATGTACTGGACTGGAAACTACAACAGCTTGAAGATGAAAACCTGCCCGTGGAGGCGGGGCTTGCAGACTATATAGCTCTTGGAATGTCAGGGTATGACGACGAAATAGCCAAGCTGAAAGAGTACAAAAAAAAGATATCAGAGGCTATCAGGCAAATAGAAGAGCAGAGAGCGGACACTGGAAAGCAGATCGCGGAATGGCTCGAAGAGCAAGGGGTAGACAAACTAAAAGGAGTGGCGGTATCGAGCGTTACGATCAAAGAACCGTCTGTATCTATCACAAAAAAAATTGTGTGGGATATTGACAAAGAAGAGGCTGTAGAAAAAGGATTGGCCCACTATGAAGAGAACATAAAAAAGATCCCGGCAGGCATAAGAGTGAATAAGAAAAGGGGTAAAGATGAAGTCAATACTTGAGAATCTATCGGCTCCTCTATCAAAAGAGGATGTAGAGCTGCGCATCGGTACAACGAGTTCCAAAGGGTTTAGCCTCTTGCTGTATAAGACTGCAAGAGTTGACGTAAAGAGGCTCAACGAGTCAGGAGCTATATGGAGAAACACGCACCAATACGATGAAAAAGGACTCCTGACATGCACTATATCTATCTATGACCCAGAGCATAAAATCTGGATAGACAGAACAGATGTCGGCACTGAGAGTAATACAGAAAAAGAAAAAGGCCTATACTCTGACTCATTTAAGCGTTGCGGGTTCAGATGGGGCATTGGCCTCGAGCTATACAACGCTCCATTCATATGGATAAGCAAGTTCGAGATGGCACAACACGGCAACACATGGCGGCCAAAAGGATTTTTTGCAGGCAATCTTCATATAGTCGAATATGAAACGAAAGACGGCCATTTTACAAAGCTGAAAATCACGTAT
>WFUN01000111.1 GCA_015484905.1 Hydrogenimonas sp.
GCACGGATACAGGTCTGACAGCTCGCAGCACGAGGAGGAGAGGGAGGCGGCACTTCACCTGTGAAAATATTTTTGAAAGGAACCATCCCCGCATTTGTAAAAAGGAGTGTGGCATCGTCGGGGACGAGTGGAGAACTTTCGTAAATCTTATGTCCTTTCGAAGCGAAATAGTCCAAAAAAGCCTGTCTGATATCCATAGTCCATAAAACCTTAATCGTAAAATTGGTCTGATTTTATCCAAATTCTTTTAAAAACTCACTTTTTTTAAAAGAGTGCCCTTCCCGAATAAAATGGAGTACAAAAACATTCGATTAAAGCCGAGGCTTAAAAATAAAATATGCTTTACTTTATTATAATTACAGCTTAAATAACCAGTAGCTACATGCAACTGTCAGGGAGAGAAACATGGTACAGATAGATATCGACTCCGATAGTTTTAGGAAAGAGCTTGAGAAAACCAGAAAATTTGTCGAAAAAGTCCATCGGGAGCTGGGATTCGTTCCCAATCCGGACAATGATCTCAACGAAAACGTAATAATGGGTCTTGCACGCAACAAAATAATTTACGGCAAGCGTTACTGCCCCTGTTTCATGGTCAAGGGTGAAACGCCACAGGAACGTAAAACTGAAGAGAACCGCGTATGCCCATGCAGACCGGCACTTGAAAAAGAGATCCCTGAACAGGGACACTGCCACTGTGGCATATTCTGCACTCCGGAATATGTAGGGCAACAGACCGAAGAAATCGGATCTAAAAACGAAGTTAAAGCCCACTCGAAGGGGATTACGGCAAAGAGTGCCGAACTTTTGATAACAAAAGAGCAGATAAACGGCAGGGAGCTTGAGATTCTACTCGAAGCCAGAGAGCTGGAAATGGTCAACTTCGAACTGATCGATGTACGCGAGCCAATGGAGTACAGAATGGGGCACATAAAGGGGGTTGACATGATATTGCCCACATCACAGTTTTACGAGTGGTTTGGCAAAATACAGAGCAAAAAAGAGGATCATATGGTACTCTACTGCCATACCGGCAGCCGAAGCGGACAGATCCAGCATATAATGAAAACCAGGGGATTCAGGCATGTAGGAAACCTGATGGGCGGTATAGTCTCATATGCGGGAGAGATAGTACGTTAACTCTTTTTTGAAGGCTCCTTGTTATCCAGAAGTCTCAATATAGCCCCAGCCGCAGTTTCGATCAGAGGCGAAAAATACGAAAGGGTACGAATATCTGCAGCTTCGATAAGCAAAGACCATCCGGCCCTTTTTAAAGATGCTTCGTCCCTGGCGGCCAAAAAAGCGGAGATGTCCAATCCAATATCCGTCTCCACAAGTCTCTTTTTGGCCTCTTCTGGCGTAATCCGTTTTGGGTAATAGCGTCCTTTTGAGACAGCTTCAAATTTGGCTTTTGCCTCATTCAGCTCTTTAGCCATCTAATCGCCTGTATTTCATCGCCGCAATACAAAAAGCCACTGCAAAAACAAGAAGCAGGCCCCCCGTTGCAAAAGTGGCCACCGTATCGGAAATGTAGAGAGCAAATACTTTATAAAAGCCCCAGGCGAAAAAACCGAGTGCGCCCAAAAGCGCCACAGCTGCGGAAGCTATCCATAGCATCATCCAACTGCTTTTGTAGAGAGTATCGTGAAACGCTTCCCGCTGCCGCTGAAAAAAGAGTTCAGCGGACTCTTGAAAAGCTCTGCTCTCGGCCTCTACAAGATCGAGAAAAGCTATGATAAAATCTGATATGGTAACCTTGCTCATCAACTCTTTCCGCCCAGCACCCTGCCCAGTAAAAAGCCTATGCCTGCAGCGACCAGCAGAGTGCCTGCAGGATGCTTCTGTTGCTGCTCTTTGACAGCTTCGAGCAGCTCTTCACTTTTTGCCTTTACCTCTTCGAGCCGCTCCAGCTGCTCTTTGGGTATCTGAGAAAGCACCTGCTCCTTTATCTCCTCGACAGAGCCTCTTATCTTCTCTTCACCCACCTTGCCAAGTGTCTGTGTAAGCTTTGAAAGATCCTCTTTTAGCTTCTCAATCTCCCGCTTAAGCTCTTCCACCTCTACCGTTTCATTTTTTGTCATAACTCCCTCCTTAGGGTTGGTTTTTATCTGCCATACATATTATAACTCTCTTTTGTAAACAGAACATGAAAAGACCGCAAATCGGTATACGATCGTCCTATATTATAAGCGTTTTTTTGTTTGCTCCTACAAGCCAATAGGCTATCGCCAGACCGACTATTACCGCTCCTACCGTTACAAGCTCTTCAGCTTTTTCTGCAGACAAAGAGTAGATAAGCACTTTTCTTATCAATGCTGCCATGGCAAGCATGATGAAAGCGCCTATGGCAAACCCTTTGCCCTGAAGATGGTTTATCTCTTCATGGATAAGTTCTATCGCCGCCCACAAAACGAGAAGACTTCCCAATATAGTCAAAATTCCCTTTTCGATCCCGATATCTGAAAAAAAGAGCAGATAGATATCATACAAAAAGAGTCCAATCGAAAAAAAAGCCACAAGAGCCAAAGCGCCTGCGAGAAAAAAGTTGGTATAGGAGTTGAATTTTTTCAGTCCCGTTAAAACGGTTTTTTCAAATTTCGACAAAGAGAGAAGCTTACCCAGCTCCTCCTCTCTGTATGAGCTGGTAAGAACATCGAGATTCATATCGATAATCTTTTCAACGGCTCTGATCTCTTCTATATGTCTGCTTTTACTCTCAAAATTCTCTTCTATGTTCTTAAGAACGAACGTTCTGACAAAAGTGAAAGCGGAATTTACATAATGTGTTGGCAGGCCTATTTTTACATGTGTCTCTCCGATTTTGTACAGACGCATAAAATAGGCCATATCGTATGTACCACAAAACAGATCCACAAACCACTCTTTCAACTTTTTGCGATGGTGCGCGATGATATCTTTGTTTTTTAGAAACTGTACGGTTTTTCCAAAGCCCCAAATATAGTCATAGAATTCGTCGATGAACCTATCGGCCAGCTTCTCCATCCTTGGCTGAAGTTCCCGTAGCAGACGGGCCTCATCCTCCGTAAATTTGTAGTGCTCTTTCAAGCTTCCGTAGTGCAGCATGGCACTCTCCTTATTTTTGTCAAAAAAGAGAAACCCTTCGAAACCTAACACGCTTGCAAGCCCGTTACATTCTACCTGGTATTTTCTGTTTTATTATACCGAAACCGGATCCGTTTTGTATAGTAGTAAACGACGATAGGGTCGAGTGTTGCTACGCAGTTATGAAAGATCTGAAAAAAGTTGTTCCCCAATCAGAATATCGGCTATGTACCCGGCGCCTCCGGGCGCTATCAGCGAAACAAGATTTCGAGATACACGCTCTATATCTTCTTCCAAAATTTTCCAAAACAGCTCGGGTCTCAGTGCTTTTTCTCGCAGTACCCATCCAGCCGACCTTTTTTCGAAAAAGAGAGAGTTCTTGTACTGATGATCGCCCGCCGCGTACGGATATGGAATGAAAAGAGTCGGTATACGGTTCGCGGCCAGCTCCCATAATGTACCGGCGCCTCCCCGGCTTACGGCAAAATCCGAAACCGCAATTTTTTTATATAGCTCTTTATCAAAACCAAAAACATCGGCCTCTATTCCGAGCCGTCTATATTCAGAAATTACACGTTTATAGTCGGAGTTTCCAGTTTGATGGATAATGGCGATACCCCGCCTTTTGAGTTCGGCTGCAACCGATAGGGCAAAATCGTTGATACTTTTTGCACCCTGGCTCCCGCCTAAAAATATAACACTCCCTATTTTCGTACGAATCCTTGCGGTTTCGAAAAAAGAGCTCTCTACAGGATAGTCTACAGCGCCTTTACCGTATGGACTGATAAAACGTTTTGCGAATGGTTTCAAGACTCTGTTTAGAGTGCCGCTTACAGCATTTTGTTCATGAACAAAAAGTGGGGTTCTTGAAACGATGGCGGCAAAAGATGCCGGCGCTGCCGAATAACCACCTACGCTAAATACCGCCTCTATATCGTATATTTTCATGAAGCTATATGCCTCTTTGGCAGATTTAAGAAGCTGAATAATCGAAGCCGCTTTCGAAAAGCCCTTTTTGTCGACGACACCTACAGATTTTAGAAAAAGCCTCTTTTTAAAAGCTGTATCGTTGGCAAACCAGGCTCTGTCCTGTCCGCTTCTCGAGCCGATATAAAAAGGCTCTGCGCCTCTTTTCGAAAGCTCCTCTCTGACTGCACGGACTATAGAGAGGTGTCCACCGGTACCGCCCCCGGTAAGCAGAATATTTCTGCGATTCACCATATTGGACGCCATCACCGCTGAAGAGTCACTTTTGCATATCTCTCAGCCAATATTTGCAAAAGCTTCTGATATGAAATATCCGGATTCTCCGCCAGTATCTCCTGCATGACGACATTGTCCTCTTTGCCATTCCACACTTTTATGTAACTCCCATCTTTGTATCCATGCATCTGTCTGAACTGGTTGAGTGCATTTTTGCCGATATAAAGACGATACAGCTCATCGAAACTCATGCCGACCGCATCCAGGCACTCCCAGAACTTCTCCAGCAGCTCTTCCATGTATGCATCATCATCGCTTTTTACGAGTGCCAGCGCCATTAGATCCTCAAAGGGTGAAAGAAACTCCTCTATGCGTTCATTGTCCTTACGGCTCCATTTTTCAGGAATCTTTACCAAGCTGATTTTCATCAGTTCCAGAGCCTTTCGGGCCGCTTCTTGCGGTGACATGAAACGGAGTATATAGCTCATGACAAAGTGCCAGATATCGACTATCTCGATTCGGATATTTTCCATATCTATCCCATCGTCTATACTCTTCCAGTGCTTCCAGCTGAAGCTGTCTATCAATTCGGCTGTCTCCATCACGATACATCGTTTCCAGTTTATCAGCTTTCCTTGCTTCGTTACCCCTTCACGCCACATGGGACCGTTTGTATCGTCGTTGAGTCTATTTTGAAGCCTGAACATCTCTTCCATCTTTTTGAGTCTGTCGTTTTTCAATTTTTCTCCTGTTGTTTGCTTACTTTTTGTACCTTTGGGGTCAAGGCTTTACTTTTTCACTCCGCAAAAAAGTCAACCCTTGACCCCTATAGCCTTGCCCGTTTGCTCATGGATAGTGCCAGACCGATCCCTATGGACAATGCAAGTACCTGCGACCCTCCATAACTTAAAAAAGGAACAGCAATCCCTTTAAGCGGAATTACACCACTTATTCCAAGGGCATTTATCAAAAAAGCGAATCCGATGATCATCGCCATACCTACACAGTAAAGATAGTAGACAGGCTCATCGCTTCGTCCGGCGATTTTGAGAAGTCGAAATATTACAAACATCATCAACAAAACGACAACTGTCACGCCGACCACTCCGATCTCTTCCACCATGCCGGCAAGAACGAAGTCGGTATGTACTTCACTTAAAAAGCCCAGTTTCAGCACACCGTTTCCAAGACCAGTACCAAAAAGCCCGCCATGATGGATAGCGTGCAATGAGTTGCTTACCTGATATGGCTCTTCGGTCAGATCTACTTTCGGCACCTTGGCCGCCCATTGGGGAAAGAGGCGCGCAAGAAAATTCTGCAACATGAACCACCACCCTTTGAAACGCTCTATTCGGTGGGGTGAGGTAACGATAAATCCGGCGAATGCAATGAGAGCCATAAGAATAGAAAAGGCGAAAAAACGCAGGCTGCTGCCTGCAAACGTCATCATTACAAGCAGAGTCCCTCCCAGAACGATAACCTGTCCCAAATCGTTCTGGAAAATTGCTATTATAAACATTACCGCAACAAAAACAATAAGATACGGCAACACTATAAAAAGTTCTTCTTTGAGAGTGTAACGGTTGTCTCTATCTCTGGCCATATGCCTCGGAAGTACTTTTCTCGAAAAACTCCATGCAAGAAAAAAGACGAAACCTACTTTGAAAAACTCTACCGGAGCCAACGAAACGAACCCCAGGCGTATCCATCGTTTCGCGCCCCCTACCTCTTTTGCAAACTGTTCCGGAAGGAACGGAATTGCCATCATCAAAACCGTCGAAAATACCAACAGCGCAAATCCGGCAGGAGTAACTATTTTTTCCGGCCTCTGTCTCGCCAGCAGCCACATGATAACGACACCGGAAATCCCTGCAACAAACTGGCGTAAAAAAAAGTGATAAGGCTGAGTGTTGTAAAGCAGCACCGTATAGACCGAGAGCGAATAACTAAAGACCATTCCGATCACGATAAGTGCGGTAACGGCCAGAAAAAGTGGACGATCTATCATCGGCTCTCTTTGCTTAAAATCTTGTTCCAGTAACGGTATTATACCATCAGCCAAGAAAAGAGGCCGGGGTGTATATTCAGAGTGCAGACGCCGAAGGTTCTGTATAATACTTATTCATTAAAAATTGCCGCAGCGGACAATAATCATGAACAAAGGCTTTGTCGAAATGATCTTGTATTTGTGGCCGGCCCTATTGTCACTGCTGCTCTTTTCAGGCTGCATACAGCATGAAAAGAGCGAAGAGAGCAAAGATGATGCAACCAGTTTTCTCTACTATACGGTAAATTCCTACAAACAGACGATACAGATACTTGACAATATAGGTTATACGGACGAAGTCTTCAAAAAGAGAGTAACGAAAATCCCCAGAGTGCTTATTACGCGTATATCCAGGCGATGGGGAGAGCAGGCTCTCAATATTCCTGTAGAGGTTAAAAAAAGCGTCTTCTTCCGTCTCATGGCTTCAGGAGCCCTTATCGCCAATGAAGAGATAATGAATGAGCGTCGCAAACTGCTGAAACTCTCCGACAAACTGCGAAGGGGAGTGGTTTCGCACAAAGAGAGAGTATGGCTTCAACATCTGGCAAAAAGATACAGAGTGGTGAAAAAAAGAGCCGACAGACTCACTCCAGACAAACTAAAAAAGCTTATAAGCCGGGTAGATATTGTACCTGTATCTATCATTCTTGCACAAGGAGCCATAGAGAGCGGTTGGGGAACTTCCCGTTTCGCCATAGAGGGGAACGCTCTTTTTGGCCAATGGAGTTTTAGCGACAAGTCACTGAAACCGAAAGGACAAAGAAGCCATCTCGGAGACTACGGCCTTGCCACATTCAAGACTCCCCTGGATTCGATTCGCTCATATCTTCTAAATCTAAATACGCATCCTGCGTACAAAGAGTTCCGGCAACTACGTTCAAAAATGAGAGCCCGAAATACTCCTTTGTCCGGCAAGGAACTTTTACATACCCTTAAGCACTATTCGGAACGAAAAAAGGAGTATATCGAAGATCTGAAGAGAATTATCAGAACGAACCGACTGTTTTGGATAGATCGAGCAGAACTCATGGAGAATCGTACGGTTATCATTCATCCGGAAGCATGACTTTTCGGAACGAATTTTGCTTGAGTTGATTGGATACGACAAATTTGAGAAGCAGGATAGAAGATGCAGATAAGCTCCGCATACAAATTGATGGCGAAAGCGTTGGACTACAGAGCGTTGAGGCAGGATCTCATAAGTGCCAATATTGCAAATGTAGATACGCCATACTACCGCTCAAGAGACATTTCATTCGAAAAGGCTCTCGCCGCACAAAGAGCGCAGATGGAAAGAAGAGACGGAAAATCTTTGCAGCTCGCTGCAACTGACATACACCACATGCAGGGAGCCTATGACGCTTACGAGCAAAAAGCGGAAATATTTTTTCGTGACGGACATATGGCCAGAAACGACGCCAACTCGGTAGATCTTGACGTGGAAACAACCGAAATGGCCAAAAACACGACTATGTACAACGCTTTGGTTGCGGCACTCAAAAAGAATGCCACAATATTCCGCAGCGTTATAGAAGCTTCCGCAAAAGTCTGAGAGAGAAAGGTTTCAACATGAATTTTCTCAACAGTTTCGACATTAACGGATACGGGCTTTCAGCTCAACGTTTCCGCATAAATATAATAAGTTCCAATATAGCGAATGCGAACACTACGAGAACGGAGGAGGGAGGTCCCTATCGTAGACGTGAAGTGGTTTTCAAGACTTTCAATTTTGATAAAGTTTTAAACAGTAAAATAGAGAAAGATTCCGACCATATTCCCTACTCCGATCCTCTTTCGGAAGGTTTGGAAGACAAAAGTGCCGTACCGGCACTGATGGGTGTGGTTGTCGACAAGGTGGTACGCGACGACAGCGAACCGAAAATGAAATATGATCCTTCGCATCCGGACGCAAATGCCGAGGGATATGTCGCATACCCAAACATCAACCCCGTGATTGAAATGGCCGATCTTATAGAGGCGACACGCGCCTATCAGGCCAACGTAGCGGCGTTTCAGAGTGTCAAGTCGATGGCGAACGGCGCGATAGAGCTGCTGAAAGCCTGACGGTGACCCAAACAACAAACGAGCAGGAATGGAAGAATGGACAAAAGCATTCAGGGAGTGAATTCTCTATCTTCAAACAGCCTTTTGAAAAGTGGTAAAGGGGCTCAAAAGAACGAAAAGAGCAGTTTTGGCGAAGTTCTCAAAAAGTCACTGAATGAAATAAACGATTTGCAGAAAAAAGGGGAAGAGGCAATGAGCGATATTGCAACGGGCCAGGTAAAAGATCTGCATCAGGCCGCTCTTGCGATCGATAAAGCGGAAATGAGTATGAAACTTATGTTAGAAGTTCGCAACAAGGCTATAAACGCGTATAAAGAAATTCTTCGTACCCAAATCTGACAAACTGCTGTGTCACCACTCTTTACATCTTCAGTCGAAGTCGACCAGCGCATAGGGAAAAAGACAAAGCTTCTTTTAATAATCTTCCTGTTGGGAATGGGTGCGCTTTTTTTTCTCGGGTCGATACTCCATACAGCCCTTTCCGATAGACAGATTCCAAAACTTGTCATCAAAGAGACCAATCGCGCTCTGCAAGGAGAGATAGTCAGCAAAGAGGGTTTTAAGCTTGTTTTTAGCCAAAAGCTCTACAAAGCGATGGTAAATACACACAATATTGACCCGGGCAAAAAAGAGCTGTTTATTAGGCTTTTTAGTATCTATAGCGGCATTTCCCAAAAAAAAATCAGAGAGCGGCTTCGGGGGAGAGGGAATGTAGTCCTTTCATATTCCATAGATGCAAACAGGGCCAAGTACCTAAAAGAGCTTGCAAGGAAGCTGAGACTTCTAAAAGTTTTCATACCGTACAAAGATAGAAACGGTCGCATAATAAAATATGGATTGAGTCTTACAGAAAGCGGTGAGTCTCGTATATTCTCCTATAAAGATATACTGACTCCCGTACTCGGTTTCATTCGAAAACGTGAAGACGATGGCTTTACCCGGCCAGCCGGAGTCAAAGGGTTGGAAAAGTTCTACAAAGAAGAGCTCGCTCCCATACAAAACGGGATAGTGGAAGGAGAGCGTGATATAGGAAATACCATCATTTTAAGCGGTGATAGTTTCGTACAGCCGGCCATAGACGGTATGACCCTCAGACTCAATATTTCGATCAGTCTGCAAAAAGGCGTAGAAGCGCTGCTCGATAAAGCGAAGCATGACCTGAAGGCGAAAGAGGCCATAGCCTGCATAATGGATGCCGAGAGTGGAAAAATCCTCTCACTCGCATCATCGAACCGATACGACCCCTCAAATATCAGGCGCAAAGATTATGACTCTTTGAACGTCTCCGCTGTAGAGTATACCTATGAACCGGGTTCGGTTATGAAACCCATTACATTCGCTCTGCTGCTGAAAACAAGAAAAGTCAATCCTTTTGACATCGTACGTACCTATGGCGGAAGATACAAACTCGGGCGCAAGGTAATAACGGATGAACACAAAGAGGAGTGGATGAGTGCGGAAAACGTTATAGTATACTCTTCAAATATCGGTATTGCCCAGCTCGCACAGCGTCTCGATGCAGTAGAATTCACAGAGGGATTCAGAGACTTCGGATTCGTCAAAAAGACCGGTATCGACCTTCCTTACGAACATGTCGGCATAATGCCGAATGTCATGCAGATGCGAAGTGAAATATACAAAGCGACAGTTGCGTATGGATACGGCATGCGCGCCACTCTTATGCAGCTTGTCTGCGCCTATAATGTTTTCAACAACAGGGGCCGTCTCATAGAACCCAAAATAGTCTCGGAGATAATCGATCCTTTCGGAAAAACATATCCTGTTTCGCAAAAGGCAAACAGGATACAGGTAATCCCTCCCGCAACTGCGGCGAAAATGATGAATATTCTTGAAAAAGTCGTTAAAAAAGGCACCGGTACGAAAGCTCAAACACCGGGAGTAAGAGTCGGAGGAAAGACGGGCACGGCCCATATAGCAGGGAAAAAAGGAGGTTACGTAAAACTCTACAACAGCTCTTTTATCGGTTTTGCAAACGACAAGAAGCATCGCTATACAATAGGGGTGCTGATAAGAGAGCCGAAAAAAAAGTATCACTATTTCGCTTCTGTGTCGGCGGTACCTCTCTTCAAACAGATCGTGGATCTGATGATCGAACAAGGAGAGTTGAAGCCCGATATCTCTCTTTCAAACCCATAGGTTGTCTATCAGTCTCGTCTTTCCTACCCTGGCGGCTACGAGAATGATGGTGTTTCGTATAGCTACTTTTCGAAGCGGCCTGAAATCCCGATCCACTATCTGGATATACTCGATATCTATATCTTTCATAATCTCATACATCCGTTTTTTTATCTTTTCGCTTTCGAGCTCTCCGGCCATAATGAGACGTGATGCGCTTTTGAGTGCGCGGGAGATGCTGAGTGCTCTTTTACGCTCTTCGGTGCTCAAGTAAACGTTTCTGCTGCTCAAAGCCAACCCGTCATCTTCGCGGACCGTCTCTTCCGCAACTATCTCAACAGGCAGAAAAAAGTCATCAACCATCTTCCTGATCAATGCGAGCTGCTGCGCATCCTTCTTCCCGAAATAGGCTCTTGAAGGTCTTACAAGCCCAAAAAGCTTCATTACAATCTGTAAAACACCGTCGAAATGGCCCGGACGTCTGCTGCCTTCCAGTATATAACCCAGATATCCGGGTGCCTTCAGCTTCACCTCATCTTTTTTATAGATAGATGAACTTTCAGGCAGAAACAGAATATCTACACCGGCTATTTCGCATATTCGACAATCCGCCTCTTCGCGCCTCGGGTATGCATCGAAATCCTCCCCCGGAAGAAACTGCATGGGATTTACAAAAATAGAGACGACCGTATAGTCGTTCTCTTTTTTGGAACTTTTTATCAAAGAGAGGTGCCCATGGTGCAACGCTCCCATCGTCGGAACGAAACCGACGCTTCCATCGAGCGCCTCTCTGGCCCTTTTGAACTCCTCTATACCGCGAACAATCTGCACTTGGAACCTTTAGTGTATAATTACGCAATTATAGCAAAGAGGGATACATAAAGTGGACAGTTACGAATTTTCAGAACTGATGAAAAAACTTCAGGCAAAAGTAGAAAACATTAAAAACATTGTAAAGCCCGAAAAGATAAAAAAGCGCCTCGAAGAGATTTCAAAAATGGAGATGGCCGAAGATTTCTGGAGCGATGCCAAAAAGGCCGGAGAGATACAGAAAGAGAAAAACAGACTCGAGAGACTGCTGAAGCGGTACGAAGAGGCTGAAAGTGCCGTCAATGACGCATTGGAACTTTTCGAAATGGCCACGGAAGAGAAAGACGAGGAGACGCTGCAACAGCTCTTTTCGGAAGCACCGGAGATTGAAGAGCGGGTAAACAGGGTCGAAATAGAGGTGATGCTAAGCGGTCCGCACGATGCCAACAATGCAATCGTCTCCATTCATCCGGGTGCCGGTGGAACCGAGAGCCAGGACTGGGCGAGTATTCTTTATCGCATGTACCTGCGATGGGCCGAAAGACATGGATTCAAGGTGGAAATACTCGATTACCAGCCGGGAGAAGAGGCGGGAATAAAAGATGTCAGTTTCATAATAAAAGGCGAAAACGCCTACGGATACCTGAAAGTCGAAAACGGAATTCACCGCCTTGTAAGAATAAGCCCCTACGACTCCAATGCACGTCGTCATACATCTTTCGCGTCCGTAATGGTTTCACCGGAGATAGATGAAGATATAGATATAGAGATAGAGGACAAAGATCTAAGAATAGACACCTATCGGGCATCCGGTGCAGGCGGTCAGCACGTAAACAAAACCGAAAGCGCTATCCGCATAACCCATATCCCTACCGGCATAGTCGTGCAGTGCCAAAACGACAGAAGTCAGCACAAAAACAAGGCTACCGCCATGAAAATGCTCAAATCGCGCCTGTATGAGCTGGAGCTCGAGAAGAAAAAGGCTGAAGCGGAGGGGGTGGAAAAGAGCGATATAGGCTGGGGGCATCAGATACGATCTTATGTTTTGGCACCGTATCAACAGGTAAAAGATACAAGAAGCGGACAGGCTTTCAGCAATGTCGATGCAATTCTCGATGGAGATATCGACAAACTGATAGAGGGGGTACTTGTAGCAGAAGCCGAGAAGGAGACCAAGCGATAAAGCCTATCCATCTCTTCAAAACAAATTGTTTTGAAAAACGGCTCACTGTCTGGGGCGAGATGGGCTTTAAAAACCTCAGGTACAATAAACTTTGTGCATAGTTTCACTGAAAAAATCGATTAATCGTCTTACTATACGTCAATTTAAGCAAAATGGCTTGTATTTAAAACTATCTTAAATATTATTTTAATAACATATGGTTAATCGAACCATCATATTATTGACTTGTATCAAGAAAATAGCGGATGGGTCGTAGTAAAATTGTAAGGTTAAAGCTGTTCCGGCCAGCTATGTATATTTCAAATATTGAATTTGAAGTATGCGGAACTGACCGGAACGGTTAATCCTATATACCACAAAGGGAGTAAGTATGAACAAAATCAAGATGAGTCTTGTCGCAGCGCTGGCGGCTGCTGCTGCAACAACAGGTGCCAATGCAGGTGCCCTGGATAACATCCTGAGCAATCCTAAGCTCGATGTAGAGCTAAGACCGAGATACGAAGCTGTAGATGACAGTGTCAATAAAGATGCGAGCGCACTTACAGTGCGAACGGCTGTAGGTGTAAAAGCCGGACTTCTCGGAGTTGACGGACTGAACGCTCAACTGCAGGCTATGAGCGTAGACCATTTCGGACTGGTAAACGACTACAACGGACTAACTGCTGGTAATGCAGCCTATGCAGTTGTTGCCGACCCGGCTCAAACACGTATGACTCAGGCAAATATCTCTTACAGTGCCGACGGATTCACTGGTACTTTCGGTCGCAAAATGTTGACTCTGGACAACCACAGATTTATCGGTAACGTCGGCTGGAGACAGATGCCTCAGACTTACGATCTCGTTTCAGCTGCTTATAATGGTGTAGAAAACCTCAATCTTCTCGCCGCTTATGTAAGCAGAGTAAACAAAGTAGTTCAAAAAACAGTAGATACAAACGATATATTGCTGCACGCTTCCTACAAAGTTTCTCCTGAGCTTACAATTACAGCATACGACTATATGCTGGCAAGCTTCGCCGATCATATAGGTATCCGTGCTACAGGTAAAGTAAAACTGGATGCGGCTACTTTGAAGTATGAAGCAGAGTATGCGATCCAAAACGATGCTTCTCTTGAAGAGGGCAATAACGGCAAACCAAATCAGGACGCTACATACTACAAACTTGCTGTAGATGCGACTGCAAGCGGGTTTACCATCGGTGCAGGTTACGAACTTCTTGGAGAAAAAGGAAGCGGAACAAACTCTTTCAATACTCCACTTGCCACACTGCACGCTATGAACGGTTGGGCCGATATTTTCCTGGGTGGAACACCAAATGAAGGTCTGGAAGATATCACTTTCAAAGTTGGCTACAGTGCCGGTGAGCTTGGCAAGATCGTTGGAATCTATCATAGCTACAGCAGCGACGTATCAAACTCAAATGGCGACGATGACCTCGGGTCTGAAATCGATGTGGCTTACAAATATAAAATCAACAAAGGACTTGGACTCCTTCTCAAAGGAGCATGGTACTCAGCAGGAGATGCATCTTTTGGTAAAAACGATGTAACCAAATACTGGGTAATGCTCGACTACAAATTCCACGCAGAGCTCTAATCTGCCACTTTTGCCGCCTTTTTGGGCGGCATCATCTTTTTTTCAAATCTCGTAAAAAGAACCTCTTTAAAACGATAGATTTCTTTTCTGTTTTCTGCTACAATCGAAAAAAACTTATTAAATAAGCAAATGGAGACAAAGATGAGCGGTGGATGGACATGCTCGCACCAAAAAGGCGAAATTTGCGATCTTCTCGACAAACCGTGCGAACCGGGCACCAAAGGATGCACGCTCTACGGAAAAGCTCTCTTTTCAGATCCGCTCACACCTTCCAATGAAGCGATCAAAAGACGCGAAGAGATGCGCAAAAAACAGGAGATGGAAGAGCTGATGAAAAGGGCAAAAGCGGGTATTTGACTGATTTAAACGGAGATTTTGCTTCTAAAACTATGTTTAACCCAAAAAAGATTGCTTGACAAAAAGCTTTGAAGCAAGATGTTGTGAAGAGGTTTTAATGGCGCGCCCGGCACGATTCGAACGTGCGACCGCTGGTACCGCAAACCAGTGCTCTATCCAGCTGAGCTACGGGCGCCTATATGGAGGGGAATTATACACTTTTTCTTTGAAGATTTCAAGAGGATGTATTAGTCCATAACATATGGCACTCATCATAATTTTTCAGAAGATATTGTACAGGAGAATTCATTTGAAGAGAGTGATGAGGGATGATAGTATTGTAATCTATCAGCC
>WFUN01000112.1 GCA_015484905.1 Hydrogenimonas sp.
ATCTCCATGTTGTCTATGGAGGTAAAGATGATCTGTTTTTTATGTTCTTTAAGCTCAATTTCCTCTTTTCTATAAAGACGATTGTCGGAAAAAATGTACATTTTTTACTCTCCGATTCTTTTTTTTTGTGGACTCTCTATTTCGCGTATATGCAGATCGAGTTGTGGAAATGGAATTTCTATTTCGTTTTCGTAAAGTGTGTTGTAAATGAGAACAAGAAATTTATCCGACGTACGAAGAGGCTTGAGTGTCTCGTCGCCATCTACCCAGACCAGCAGTTCGAAATTGACACTGCTGCTTCCCATTTCAGTCATAACTACAAGCGGCTGCTTTGTCTCATCATCACGTATATAGTGGATGGAGCTTTTTTGTAAAGCGTCGAGAATGACGGTTTTCACTTTTTTTATATCCGAGCCGTAAGCTACACCAAAAGGGATGCGCATGCGCCGCCTGTTGTCATTGAGTGTCCAGTTTATTACATTGTTCTGGATGAATGTCTGGTTTGGAACGAGTATGTCTATATTGTCATTGGTTCTGATCGTGATGGAGCGCATATGTATATCTACCACTCTACCGCGAAGATTGTCTTTTATTTCGAGAAAATCGCCTATTTTTATACTCTTTTCAAAAAGCAGTATAAGACCCGAAATGAAGTTGGCAACGATGTTTTGCAAACCGAAACCTATTCCGACCGACAACGCTCCTGCTATTAGAGTAAGGGAGCTTAGATCGAGTCCTATACTGTTAAGCATAATAAAAAAAGCGCCGGTCAGTATCAGGTAGTAGCCTAAGTTACTTACTATTATCTGGTTTGAGGGCGTAATATTTATAAAGGTGTGTGTAATGCGGCGTATATAGCGCCTGTAGAGTTTTGCGATCGTGAAACCGACTATAAGAATGAAGAGCGCTACGATCATATCCCAGCTGCTTATCGGTTTTTCATTTATTTTGAATAGAGGTGTTTTGAGTTTCTGCCACAGATCCTTTTCAATCATCTGCAGACCCTCTTTTGTGCGATGCAGAAGAATTTTCGTTTTTCCCAGTCTCTGTGCACTCATCTTCTCAAGCGTCACTAAAAAGTCTGCATAGCGCGCTTTTTTGTTGTCTGAAAGCGATTCAACCATATTTTTTATGTTTTTGTCTATTGTAAAAACCGCACTCTCCCCACTCTGCAGTGCCGAAAAAAAATCTTCCAGTTCGATTTTTATCAGTTTTTCTGTGATACTGTCTACTTTCTGTTTCTGATAGTCGATCGTCTTTTCAAGTTTGCCGATTTTTTCCGTACGTCCCAGCAAATGAAGCCGTTCCGTCTCGATTTTCAGATTTTCCAATTCCATCTTTGCATCGTGCAGCCGTTTTATAAGTCTCTTTTTTTGCGAGAGGTTGTTTTCGGTTTTAAATTTTATGTTTGAAAGAGCCCTTTTCAAAACATCCATATTGTTCGATAGGGCTTTTTTCAAAAGGTCGATGCGTTTTTGAAGTTTGTTTTTGCTTATATGGTAAAAAGTGTATTGCAGCTCTTCGATACTGGGGAAAGAGGTTTCACTGTTTTGCGACTCCAGTACTTTTTTGAGATAAGAGACCTTTTCGTCAACTTCCCGAAATGAGTTTTGCAATCTATTCAGCAATCTTTTCTGTTCGATATACATCAAAAAGGCGTCAACATATGCTTTCGGAGTGGCAATTTGTGAATCTTTCAAAAATTTTGGAGGTTGCTCTTTTGCGTATTTGGTGATATTTATGATTTTATAAAGCAGGGATCTTTTCAGTTTCGTCTCTACACTCTCGTCACTCTTTTGCGAAAGAGAGGCAAGATAACGTTCATAATTTTCAATTCTATCCGGACTAAACTTTGTCTTAACCGGAGATGCGATAATCAGTGCGACGTAAAACAATAGAAGAAACAGAGATTTCATCTACCAACCTGATGAACAACTATTATCTTGAGCAGTAATAGTGTTTTTTTGATTAAGATGTTACAACAGCTCACCTCTAAAATCGCTGAACGACAGAAAAGGTAAATGAAATCTTTGATAGAATAACAATCGGTAATCGTTCAGCAATCATTACAATAATTGTATCGAAGGTTTTTCATGGAAAAGGTAAATGGATATTTTTTACGCAGTATAAAAGATATTTTGCGCTGGAGCGTTCTAAAGCACGCTCTGGGTATCGGTCTTCCGCTTATGGCGCTCTGGGTCTGGATAGGATGGCTTTATTGGGATAGGGCGGTCTCTCTTACCTCTCAAATCGTAAGCTGGATCCCTTTTTCAATTGTCAAGGCCAACGGAGCGCTGTTCATACTCTTTTTTATATGGCTTGTTGCCGTTCTCGTCTCCTTCGCCGTCATTACCGCACTTGTCGGCCCACCGATTCTAAGAAAATTCAAAGAGAAGACTTACTACTTCTACACTTTTGCCACTCTTCTGATACTCTCGGTAGGATGGGCTCTGGTGATGCTGTTTAAGTGGCATCTGATAAATACGCAAATACAGAAACTTCTTACGCTGCTTCCTTTTCAGACAGTGGCGGATGGTATTTCGTGGCTTGTGGCTTTTTACCTTTTCTACAATCTCTTTATTCTTTCTCTCTATCTCATCATATCGAGTTTCAGAAAATCTTTTCTCGATACTTTGAAAAGGACGGATTATCCGAATATCGATACTTCCGGAAGCGGAATCAGCAAAAAACATCACGTCAGCGTTCTACGTGATACGGTTATTTTTCTGATTCTTTCCACTGTTCTTTTTCCAGTCCTTTTCATTCCTGTAGCAAATATATTTGTACAGCTGTTTTTATGGGCATGGCTCTACAGAGAATCGTATTTTTTAAGCATTTGTTCGCTTTACTGCAATGAAGAAGATTACAAAACGCTTCGGGAACATAAATATACAATATGGAGCATAGCTGCTTTTGCATCGATACTCAATTTTTTGCCGGCAATAAATATATTTACTCCGTTTTTCGCCCAATTGATGTTTTTCCACTGGATTATGGAACATAAAAGTACTTCTTGAAGGATAATAGATGTCACACCCTATGGCCGGAAAACCTGTGCCTAAAAGCGAACTTGCCGATATACCTCTCCTGGTTTCGGCATATTATGAACTGAAGCCAGACCCGTCAAAGGGGCGCGAAAGGGTGGCTTTTGGCACTTCCGGACATCGTGGAAGAGCTCTTGAAAAGAGTTTTAACGAAAATCATGTAATTGCAATTGCCCAGGCTCTTTGCGATTTTAGAAAAGAAAGAGGTATCGATGGACCTCTTTATATGGGTATAGATACCCATGCACTCTCGACACCGGCTCAAATGAGTGCCATCAGGGTTCTTATTGCAAACGGTATCGATCTGTATATTGCAAAAAAAGGCCGATACACTCCTACGCCACTCGTTTCGTTCGCCATTTTGGAATATAACAAAAAGGGCGGGAAGAGTGCAGACGGTATCGTTATAACCCCCTCTCACAATCCGCCTGAAGATGGGGGTTTCAAATACAATCCGCCAAATGGCGGACCTGCGCAGAGCGATATAACTTCCGATATACAGGAACGAGCCAACACTATCATCGAAAATGGCATGAAAGATGTAAAAATCGTAGATTACGATGACGCTCTTCAGTCACCACGTATACGGGAATTTGATTTTGTGACTCCATATGTGAAAGCGCTTTCGGATATTGTGGATATGGAAGCGATAAAAAGATCGAACTTGAAACTTGCGGCGGACCCACTGGGGGGTTCTGCGATCGGAGTCTATAAAAAGATAAACGAGACATACGGGCTCGATATGGATATCATCAATCCCTATGTGGATCCTACTTTTTCGTTCATGACGCTTGATCATGACGGAAAAATCAGAATGGATTGCTCCTCGCCATGGGCGATGGCTTCACTTGTAAAACTGAAAAAGAGTTACGATCTTGCATTTGGAAACGATGCTGATGCCGATAGGCACGGGATTGTGACACCGGTAGAAGGACTTATGGATCCGAACCATTATCTCTGTGCCGCAATATGGTATCTTTTCAAATACCGCAAATGGCGAAGCGATCTGAAAATAGGTAAAACGCTTGTAAGCAGCTCCATGATAGACCGTATCGCAAAAAGCCTGGGAAGAGAGGTGTATGAAGTACCTGTGGGTTTCAAGTGGTTTTCCGATGGCCTGTTTGAAGGATGGCTCGGGTTTGCCGGAGAAGAGAGTGCCGGAGCATCGTTCCTGAGATTCGATACAAATGTGTGGACTACTGACAAAGATGGCATAATAATGAGTCTTTTGGCAGCGGAAATGAGGGCTGTAACCGGAAAGGATCCAGCAGAAATATATGCCGGATTGGAAAAAGAGTTCGGTAAAGCCTATTACAGACGTATTGATGCTCCGGCAACGTCCAAATTGAAGGAGAAGCTCAAAAGACTGGACAGAAGTAAAATAGCCTCTTCGGAGCTTGGCGGTGAGAGAATAGAGAAGATATTCAATACGGCTTCCGGAAATGGAGCTTCGATCGGGGGAGTGAAAATAGTGACCGCCAACGGCTGGGTGGCGATGAGACCTTCAGGTACCGAAGATATCTACAAGATATACGCAGAAAGTTTTCTCTCGGAAGATCATCTCAACCGGCTGCTTGATGCCGCTCAGCAGATAGTATCTTCACTTTAAGTTGTCTCTTTTGCAGGAGAGATTCGAAAAAGAGCCGGGAGCAAAGCTTTTTTCAACCATTTTTGTTCCCGCGTCCGCGCGTGAGCGAAGCTATCGTCCGCCCAAAAATGGGTCAACTTTAGGTGCAATAGCAGCCGGCGTAGCTTGCGCAGGTTTCGCTCCTGAACCGTTTTTAAGATAAAAGGACCGATCATGATTACCTATAACCTGAACCTGGGCTGGAGTGCCAACGAAGAAGCGAACGAACTGATGGTGGAAGCTTTCGGAAATCTCGTATACGAAAAAGAAAAAGGTGTTGCAGGTTATTACAATCTACCGGATAACTCAAGCCTGATTGTAAGCGAAGCAGAAGCTTTTGCAGCTTCGAGCACTACCATTCAAGAGTGCGATACGATAGTATTGGTCGGAATAGGCGGATCTTCACTGGGAACCAAAGCTATAGACTCCGCTCTAAGACACAAATATCCGGATGCAAAACGTATACTTTTTTTGGAAAATCCGGATCCGGTAGAGATAGAAGAGAAGTTTGAAGCAATAAAAAAAGAGAGAACCCTTTTCATCATAGTCTCAAAATCCGGCACCACTATCGAGACAATATCCATTTTCAAGGCTATTATTGCGAAATTCGATATAGATTTGAAAGGAAAAGACAAAGAAAGAGTAATAGCCATAACGGACGAAGGTTCTGCTTTGTGCCACTTTGTTGACCATTACGGCTTGAAGGCATACACTATTCCTCACAATGTAGGCGGACGGTTTTCGGTTTTGAGCAGTGTGGGTATAGTTCCGCTGACTTTTGCGGGATACGATACCTGTTCTCTTCTTTCCGGAGCATCGGCTATGGTAGAACGCTTTTTTAACGCAGAGCATGAACATCTGCTTATAAAAGCGGCTTTCATAGCCGAAAATTGGAGAAACTACCGTATGAATGTACTCTTTGCCTATGCGTCCTTTATGGAAGATTTTACAAAATGGTATGTACAACTGTGGGGAGAATCATTGGGAAAAATAGACACTAAAGGAGAAAGGGTAGGGCCGACACCGATTGGACACATAGGCTCTGTTGACCAGCACTCTTTTTTGCAACTTATCATGCAGGGCCCAAGAGACAAGAGCGTCACCTTTATAAAAGTGGAAGACTTTGAAAAAAAACTGAAAATACCCGATATTAAAC
>WFUN01000113.1 GCA_015484905.1 Hydrogenimonas sp.
CCATACGCTTTCTTGCTGCCGACATGATTCAGCAGGCAAACAGCGGCCATCCAGGCGCTCCGATGGGGTTGGCCGATATAGCTGTGGTGTTAAGCAACCATTTAAGACACAATCCTAAAAATCCCAAGTGGCTCAATCGCGACAGGTTGGTTTTCAGCGGTGGCCATGCTACGGGTCTTATATATTCACTTCTGCATCTTTGGGGATACGATCTTTCCGTTGAAGAGCTGAAGCATTTCAGACAGCTTGGCAGTAAAACGCCGGGGCATCCTGAGTATGGTCATACTCCGGGGGTTGAGATAACGACGGGGCCACTGGGACAGGGAGTGGCAAATGCGGTAGGTTTTGCCATAGCCGGAAAATATTGTGCGAACCTGGTCAACTCCGAGGTGGCGAAAATAATCGATCACAAAGTATACTGTCTTTGTGGTGATGGTGATCTTATGGAGGGGATAAGCTACGAGGCCTGTGCAATCGCCGGAAAACTGCAACTTGACAATCTGATACTCATATACGACTCCAACAGGATAACTATAGAAGGCGATACATCTTTGGCATGGGACGAAGAGGTAAAGCTTCGTTTCGAAGCTCAGGGATGGAGAGTGATCGAAACGGACGGACATAATTACGAACAGATCGATGAGGCTTTGGAGATTGCCAAAAAAGCCGACAGGCCTGTACTGATTATCGCACATACGATAATAGCCAAAGGTGCATTGGAGATGGCTGGCGACCACAACAGTCATGGTGCTCCACTTGGAGAAGATTTGATTCGCAGAGCCAAAGATGTCGCGGGGTTTGATCCTGATAAAAAATTCCAGATTCCGGAAGATGTATTGATCAGATTCCGTTGTGCCGTCGACAGAGGCGAGCTTGCAGAAAAAGAGTGGAGGCATCTGCTTAGGCAAGCACCTTATATAGAACAGAATGCTGCACTTGAACGGCTTTTGAATCCTGATTTCGACAAGATAGAGTGGCCTGAGTTTGAACCAGGTAGCGAGGTGGCTACAAGAGACAGCAACGGAAAGATATTGAACGCGATAGCAAAAGCCATCCCCGGATTTTTTGGTGGTAGTGCCGATCTGGCTCCTTCGAATAAGACGGAACTGAAAGGTATGCGTGACTTTCCACTTGGGAAAAATCTGCATTTCGGTATTAGAGAACATGCAATGGCGGCCATTTGCAACGCAATAGCTGCTTATGGCCCCCTTATGCCTTTTAGTGCAACTTTTTTCGTTTTCAGCGACTATCTGAAACCGGCTGCCCGTATAGCGGCACTTAGTGGTCTTAGACACTTTTTTGTATGGACGCATGACAGTATAGGTGTTGGCGAAGATGGCCCAACCCATCAGCCGATAGAGCATCTGAGTCAATTCAGAGCCATGCCCGGTTTCTATACATTCCGTCCGGCAGATGCAAGCGAGAATGTTGCATGCTGGAAGATTGCGCTTAGAGTGCAAAAACCGGCAGCATTTGTATGCAGCAGACAGAAACTGAAGGTTTTAAAAGAAGATATTGCGTATGGAAGTGTTGAGAATGGCGGTTATCTTGTCAAAAAGAGAGAAAATGCCGAAATTACCCTGATGGCAAGTGGCAGTGAAGTGATGCTTGCGCTTCAAAGCGGATGTCATCTGGAAAAATTGGGGATCATGGCGAATATCGTCTCTGTACCTTGTTATGAGCTTTTGTGTGAACAACCGCGGGAATATATAGAGACTATCATAAATCCCGATACAAAAGTTCTTGCCATAGAGGCTGCCAGTGGGCTTGAATGGTACCGCTTTGCAGATGATGTATTGTGTATGAAGAGCTTCGGTGCAAGCGGCAAAGCCGAAGATCTTTTTGCCCATTTCGGCTTCACGATCGAAAATGTCATTTTGCGGACCAAAAAGCTTATAGAGCGGTAAATATATTAAAAAAAGCGGATAAAGTCTCTTTTGCACGGTATCATGGAGACAACACTTTTTGTTACCATGATGCTACGTTGTCACTTTTTCAAGTATTGATTTGATAGTTATTATTTGATTCAAGCGCTTCTGAAAGAAGATTTAAAATAGTCTGTAAATGATGAAGATGTTTTTGTTTAAACAGGCAAAGAGCGAACCCTCTTTGCCATGATTGTCAAAAATCTATTTGTCTGATTGTGGATAGATCTCGTTATTGGGGACATTGGTCTGATTTGTACTGTTTTCCTGACCTCTGTCCATATCATAATGGACCACATTGTCTGAAGGCCCGTATTTGGTATCGGCGTAGTATACGACATCCTCTGCCATAACTGTAGTTGTTATTGCAAAGATTGTTGCAATTAGCAATGATCTTTTCATTTTCTCCTCCCTCTATTCTCCTGCGACCTGCATTCATGCATTCGAATGTTTGGTCCATGGAGTTGTTGTAAAGATAAATTTGCGTGCGGATTTTATCAAATATAGCAGTAATTTCAATTAAATGGACCAAGTAATTTGGAGATTTATGAATAGGATAAAATTACTCTCAATTACTCTTTCAAAGAGATGAAATAATCTTTTAAGAGCTTTTGGAAACTGGAGACATCAAAGAAGCCGTTTCCAATTGGGCTCTTTTTCAAGAGGAGGGAAACCATCGAGAATTTCCAATGGTCTGAAGTTCATTTTATATGCGAAAGAGCGACACCCATCTACCCAGTACCCAAGGTATATCCAGCGTTTCCCCAGTCTTTTCGCCAACTCTATCTGCATCAACAGAGAGTATATGCCAAGTGAGTGCGATGAGAAATCTGGGTCGTAATAAAAATATATGGAAGAGATTCCATCTTCGGTTATATCTATCAGATCAACACCGACGAGTCTGTTGTCAATGAAATAGAGAATTTCTTTTCCAAACTCATGAGCTCCGTCTATAAAATTTTCATAATAGAGGTGAGGATTGATCGGAGAGAAACTCCACCCAACACTCTCGCTTTTATATTTATGAAAACGGTCATATAGATCAAGATGCTCCTGAGTCATTCCCGGTCTGCGGATATGGATGAATGTATCTCTGTTTTTTTTAATAACGCGTTTTTGTGACCTTGAAATAAAGAAGTTTTCGGCATCTATTCTCAGATTTTTGCATCCGGTGCATTCTGCACATATTGGATGGAAAAAGTGGCACCCGAAACGTCTCCAGCCGCGACGAACCATTTCGGTCACCAGTGTTGTACCGGCATGCCTCATATATCGATAATACATTCTGGCTTTCTTGTCCGGAAGATAGCTGCATTTGTAATCGAGCATGCAAAAATCGATAGAGTATTCGTAATTTTGTTCAAGTGTCATGATCTGATCTCGTAAATAAGTTCTTTTCTATTTTTGACTTTTCTTATTTCGACAATGGATATATTTTCGATATCCATTGCCAACAGACTTTTTTCATCCATAATACCACGCTTTGCCATCTCTTTCAAGACCACTCCTCTGTATGCTTTGGCCCAGTGGCTGACGCTTTTGCCGTTTTTGAGAAATTTCATGGTTATGTAGGGTGTCAATATTTTATAAAATCTTTCATAAAATCCGGCTCTAAGATCTACAACCGGACCATGTTTTTCAAGATAGTTGTCCAACTCTTCGGTAAAGTGTTTTTTGTAGAACTTTTCCGGCGCAAAAGAGCCAACAGGCTCACCCTGTTTCAATTTGTAATCCGGTATGAGGTCTTTGGCGCACAGGGGTCCGAAGAGATTCGAGAATATGATCAGGTGTTCATCTATATACTCCCGCCCGCCCGGTGCCAGAGTTTCGTACCCGAGATATTCGTAAGCCACCCCGCTGTAACGCTCCACCGCCTTCATGACGGGCGCTTCGAATATGTTTGTGCGGTAGCGTTCTATCTGCTTTTCGTCTTTGAGACCGGTAACCTTTTTTATCTTCTCGAGAGAGCCTTTTTGGAGCAGTTCACTGTATCTGAGCGCGACTTCGAGCCTCTTTTCATAAAGTTCCGGAAAACAGAACGAATCTCTATCGAGGCAGGCGCTGCCGCCCTCCCGTTTCGCTTCGCTCGGCGCGAAAAGTATCGTCATCGTCACCTCTTTTTGGTTGAAGTTTACCAAAAGAATGAGAATTTGCGAAGAGCGCACAAAAACTACACAGAGAATAAATAAGATATTGGTGTAGAGCGCAATGGCGCGCAGTTGTAAAAGGCGGTTTGAAACCCACAAAGAGGTAGAAGCGTGAAAAGCACTCAAAACGGAGGATATTTTCGACGAGTTCAAAAAGATCGATCTATCCGGCAAAACGGTCGCGATCTTCGGTATCGGAGACCGGGAGGAGTACCCCGACACGTTCGTAGATGCGATGGGAACGCTCTATGATCAGGCAGTGCAAAACGGCGCCAGGGTAGTCGGCGACGGCTGGCCGACGGAAGGGTACGACTTCGACGAATCTACAGCGGTAAGAGACGGGGCCTTCGTGGGTCTTGCCATAGATGAGGATAACCAGGAGGATCTTACATCCCAAAGGGTCTGGAAGTGGGCCGAAGGGGTTAAAGCTTCCGTATCAAAAAGAGATTCGGACGAACCCCTAAGAATCCTCTAGGCGGCTCAGAAAATCGGCCGCCACGCTGTCCATGGCCTGAATATGCAGGTTCAGCCACTCCATGAACTCATCTTCGATAAACTCTCTCAGGGCCTCGCGCTCTTTGAAGTTTCTCCAGTTCATGTAGGCCATGCGGGTCTCTCCCATTATGCGGTTGTGGTCGCTTCTGTGTATGTCGAAC
>WFUN01000114.1 GCA_015484905.1 Hydrogenimonas sp.
ATACTGAATAATCATAGAGTTTAATCGTTTTGCCTGATCAAAAAAACCAAGGGAGGCAGGTGTAAACAGTTTTCCTATTATTAAGATATCAAGCCTTTGGAAAATGGTTTCCAGCAATCCAGATAAAAACATACGAAAGCCAAATCCCCATAATTGCCTCAGCGCTTTAAAAGAAAAAGTCAAAGAAGGTGTCCATTTTGATGCACTCCAAATCAAAATATTGTAAAAAACACCTCGGGATAATGCCTGAGCCGCTAGGCTCCAAACTCCTGCTCCATAAAGTGCCAACAATATTCCTACAATTCCACTAAGCACAGCAGCTCCAACATTGGCTTTTGCTAAAGCGGCATAGTTTAACTCCCTTCGTAGTTTGTTATTTTGTACACTACTGAATGCATTTATGAGGAAGAGTAAAGACATGACTCTGGTAAGAGGAGTAAGTGCTTCGTTGTTGTAAAACTCTGCGACCCATGGAGCGGCCATAAAGATCGAGAGAGTTAGTATCGCTCCGATAAAAATATTAAAATAAAAAACGGAACTGAAATGAATAGGTAAAACTCTTCGACGTTGTATTAAAGCCGAACCGAGACCAACATCGCTAAAAATAAAGGCGATTCCGACAATGACCATAACCATGGCTATCAAACCAAAATCAGACGGTTCCAGTAGTCGGGCTAAAACAACGGTAACTATAAAACTGGTGCCGTTTCTTGCGAGTTTTCCAAAAAAATCCCAAAAGACTGCACGATACCCTTGCGCTTTTAGGGTACTGCTCATACAAATATCCTAATGTTTTCAGTTAATATACAGTTCATTGTCAAATTACGTATACTTGTATATATTTGTCCATATTTTCCATTTTTTCCAACATCTCTTGCTGAGAATTAAATTTTAAAATTAAAATGCCCAAAGTGGCGTTGGACCCTTGAAATTTTTTGACTTGCTCTCCTGCATGAACATATATGTGCTTCTCCAATATATTGTTCTCGATTTTGTCACTGTATGAAAAATTTTTAAATACTCCATCTTGGCGGGAATGAAGGACATAGTACCCATAAAAACCATTCTCTTTTTTCGTTTTCAAATCTGAACAGTTTAAACCCAAGGCACTGTCTACTGTATATTTGATTAGATCTACGCCTGTAGCATGTTTGATGAGTTCCGGAATGAGATTGCCTCCATTGCGTGCACCAACCTCCAGTATTACAAGATGGCCATTTCGATCATACATAAATTCTACATTAAAGGCACCGGTAGTAATATGCAATAAATTGAACAATCGCTGCAATTCGTTTTGAATATTCATTAATTCTTTTGCAGAGTAAACAGAAGGAATGCTTCCTCCTGCAGGCACCAAGGGATTACATTTATCGTCGAAATGGGTGTTTGTAAAGCATCTGAATGCTACTTTTCCATTTACCACAAAACAATCACCACCAATCTGATAAGAGGACCGTTTGATATATTTTTCTATAATCACACTCTTTTCTCTGGAAAATTCAAACGCTTTTGAAAAGGCAGTAGTTAATTCATCATGATCATGAACTACCTGCACCCCTTTGCTGCCCGAACTGTCTGTGGGTTTCACTACAACCGGAAATTTTATATTGTGTATCGAGCTTTGTATTTCTTCCAATGATGAAACAGAAAAAGCATCAGGAGTATAGAAACCGTTTTTTTTCAAAAAATTTCTGAATAGATTTTTCCTGGAAAGTATTTCGATAGATTCATAGGGATTGGAAGGCAGTCCAAGTTTGTTGGCAACATAAGCTCGTGTGAGTGCTGCCGGGTCGGAAGCGTATGCGACTATGCCATCGATATTTAGCTTTTTGGCAAGTTTTAGAATGGCTTCTTTGTCCGTCGTGCTTACATTGTGATATTCATCTGCATATCTGTGTCCAGGATTGTTGGGAAGATAGCCACATGTTATGACATAGTGCCCCTGCTTTTTGGCATATTTAATAGGCGATATCTGAAATTTTGAACCACCAAGAAAGAGAATGCGCTTTTTCATTTGCATTGCGATGGATTGGTTGGTTTGCCGATCATCAATTCTTCAAGATCTTCCCTTTCTAAATGAGGAGACATGTCTTCAAAAGATCGGCTGTAATCAAGTAATGGCGAAACGGCCATTTTGTCTCCCGGCAAAATTATTTCGATTATTTCAGGAATATTATCTTTTAAACTATCCGAAATGATTTTTTCAAGTTCTTTGATATTGGAAGAAGATCTTGTTTTAATGCCGTATGCATCGCCAACTTTTTTAAAGTCTGGTGCACTGTAATCTTCTTTTGTGCCAATATGTTTTCCACCTAAAAACGTATCTTGCATGGTGCTTACCATGTATAGGATCGCATTATTTAAAATGAAAATTTTTACAGGAAGATTGCGGTTATGGATGACTTCCAATTCCTGAATATTCATTTGGATGCCGCCATCTCCCGCGATTACAATAGAACGCCGATTACTTCCAAGGGTGGCTCCAATGGCTGCGGGGAGGGCAAACCCCATAGATCCCAATCCTCCTGTAAAGAGTACACGTTGTCCTTTTTTAACATCAATGCCTTGTGCTGCCAGCATCTGATTTTCGCCTACGTCGATACAGTAGATATCGTTTTCTTGTGAGGCTTTAGAAATCAAAGATATAATTTTATTGCCCAGTTTTTCGCGATTATCTATTTCAAATTGATGAGGAAACCTCTTTTTGTAATGAAGGATTTTTTCATGCCATTGTTCAAGGCTCAATTCAAAAGAGTGTGTATTGATTTTTTGCAGAAACTCTTTAACGTCGCCAAGTATTGCCAGGTCGATAGGTATGCGTTTCCCCAGTTCGGTTTTATCGATGTCTACTTGAATGGTTTTTGCAAATTTTGCGAATTCTTTTGTATTTCTTCCTGTTTGCAATGTATCTATCCTGGAACCAAGCGCGATAATCAGGTCTGCATTTGCCAGGGTGAGGTTGCCGTATCGATTTCCCCATCTTCCAATAAAACCAAGATTGTACATGTAATCTGATGTCACAGCATCTTTACCCATCAAGGAGTGAACAATAGGAATGCCAGTGTGATCAATAAAAGTTTTCAACTCTTCAATTGCTCCTGAAAGTCTTACGCCGTGTCCAACAAGAATAACAGGTCTTTGTGCTCTGGTAATCAACTCAATTGCTTTTGCGATATTTTGTTCTGAAATCGACTTTTTATTTTGTTGAAGTGCTTGGAATTCTTCACTTTCAAAAAAAGATTTTTCATTTTCTGGTTCATAATTTTCCTGATATTGAAAATTTACAGGTATGCAGACAAGGGTCGGTCCCTTTCTTCCCTCTTGCGAAAGATAATAAGCCTTCTCTAGTTCATAGCGCAGATCATGAAGGTCATCTATAAAAACTGCGTGTTTGGTGATCGGTTTGACAATACTGGCAATATCTATATCCTGGAAACCAATCTGTCTCATACCTTTGGATTTGTCTCGTTCGAAAGAATTGATATCGCCAACAATAAAAAGGGCAGGGATAGAGTCTAGAAAACAACTGGATATCGGTGTGACAAGATTGGTGCCACCAGGGCCGCTGGTGACAGTGGCAACACCAGTTTTTCCTGTAGCTCTCGCATATCCTTCAGCAGCGAAACCAGCCCCTTGTTCATGCCGTGCATTGACAATTTCCATATGGGAATGTTTGTGTATTGAATCGTATATATGAGCGTTATTCCCCCCAATGTATCCAAAAACCTTGTCTATCTGTTTGTTTGCTAAGAAATCTGCTATATAGTCGGATACTTTCATTTATGCTCCTGCTTTGCTCTTTAGTTCATTTATACTGAAAGATTTTTATTCAGTAAATATCTATTTTCAATTTTGCTGTATATAGAAAAACCGTTCTTCATAAAAAAGTTAAGCAAAACAGTATTGTTGCAATCCGGTTTTACCTGCAATTGTTTAAAATTTATACTTTTTCCATAAGTACTTACTTTCTTAATAAGTTGACTTCCAATATCCATGCGACGATAGTTTTTTGAAATGGAAATACCGGAAATATAGCCAATTTTTGAATTATAATCGTTAAAGTAACATGAACATAATGCAATCAACGTTTCATGATTATATGCTGTAAAATGCAGAGCCTTCTCGCTGAGTTTTCTTGAATATTTGTCAAGGTCAATCAGTTGGTTTAAATCAGTATAATGATCCTGTGCATTTTTTCGTAAAAAATTTAAAATGACCTCTTTTGATAATGATTCAATATGAAAATCTACATTATATTGTTCCGTGCTCATATCAGTATATACTCCTGCAACATTGTCTTGATTTCCTCTCTGGAATTAAACATCATGATATCAATTATAGATAGATTGGGTATAAATTGATTTCCAAACTGTTTATATTCTATATCTCCTGTTTTAAGAAAATTGAGCCTTATTTCTTCTTTTTCAAAATCCTTTTTATTATAAAGATTTTGGCCACCTATTGCATTTACATAATGGTCTGCGTTGACACGCTTGCAAATATCGATTGTCCGCGCTTGTGCCCTTAGGGGTGTATCTCCCTGAAGCTCGCTTAAATAGATGAATTTTGGCTTGATATCCAAATATGATGCGATCGTTTCGATAGAGTTGCCAAGAAATTTTGCCAGGTTCCTTTCCTCATACAGTAAGATTTTTTCTATCATAGGAAAAATTGTTTCGAAATAGGGTGCTTTTTTATAAGCATGAAAAATAGAATTCAATATTTTTTTTCGATTGCTTCCTACTTCAACTTCATTTATCTGTTTTTTAGATTTGGCACCGATAACTTCCAGCGTAATAAGATGTCGTTTGTTATCCACAAGTATGTTGTTTCTGTTGACATAACCCTTTTTAATATACTGCATGCTGTCGGATATGACATAAACATCAGAGAGGCTCATAAGCTGCCAGTATCCAATATATGGAAACAGGTAGGGTTGGTTGCTTCCAGCCGTCAAATCAACCCCTTTGTCACTTTACTATCACTTTTAAATATTTTTCCATATTGTCCATTTTTTCAAGCATTTCATTCAATGACGAAAACTTCATGATCATAGTGCCTAACGTGTGGTGTGATCCATTAAATTTACTCACTTTGTCGCCGGGCTTGATATAAATATTTTCTTCAACAATATTTTTCCTGATCTCATCACTGTACCAGATCTCTTTGACTATACCGTCTTCGATGGAATGCAACATATAGGATGAGTAGTAACCTTCGACCTCCTTCATCGACAAGTCGCTGCAATCTAATCCCAATGCCGAATCGACCGTATATTTGATAAGATCTACTCCCGTTGCATATTTGATAACTTCAGGGATAAGGTTTCCACCGTTTCTTGGGCCAAGCTCAAGAAAAGAGAAATCACCATCTTTGTTGTAGTGGAAATCGAAGTTGAGAGCTCCTTGCTTCATGCCAAGAAGATCCAGGAGTCTTTGGGTCTCTCTTTGGGCTTGCTCGAGTGTATATTCGCTCATTATGGATGGGAAGCTTTCTCCGATTGGAACGAATGGGTTGCAGAGCTTGTCGAAGTGTTCGTTGGCCCAGCATCGAAAAACGAGTTTCCCGTCGACGATAAACCCGTCTCCAGCCACTTGATAGCCATCGCGCGCAAAAAACTCCTCTACAACAACTTTTTTTTCGCGTGAAAACTCCAGTGCGTAACTGAAAGCTTTTGCAAGCTCTTCTTTTTTTTCGATTTTAGTGACGCCTTTGCTGCCGGACGAGTCTACCGGCTTGACGATGGCCGGTTTATTTATCTCTTCCAGCCATTCGTAAGCTTCTTCAAGGTTGTAAAAGCTTTTTGATTTTGGTACAAGAAAACCGTGTTTTGAAAGAAAATCTCGAAACAAATCTTTTCTCGCCAAAATCAATACCGATTCATAAGGGTTGGATGGTAAACCAAGTTTGTTGGCAACATACGCCTGTGTTGGAGCCGCCGGGTCGGAGGCATATGCGACGATTCCGTCTATTTTCAGTTTTTCGGCGAGCTTTAAAACCGCTTCTTTGTCGGTCGTACTGACATTGTGGTATTCGTCGGCATATCTGTGTCCGGGATTGTCGGGAAGGTAGTCACATGTAATGACATAGTGTCCCTGCTCTTTTGCGTATTTGATGGGAGGGATCTGAAATTTGGAGCCACCGAGAAAAAGTATGCGTTTTTGCATCATCTTATCCTGTTGAGTGTTTCTTTGATAATGTTTGCTACCGTAGGCTCTACGCCAGAATGCATGGGAATCACCAGAATCCGCTCGGCAAGATCTCTTGAATTGACCATCGGTTCTCGCTTTTCAACAAAAGGTATGGTATCCAAAGAGGGATAGAAGTATTGACGAGCTGCAATATCGTGTTCTCGCAATGCAGCCCTGACCTGATCCATCTCTTCATGTGATCGAAATACAATCGGGAAATAGGTAAGACTTTTTGTGGCGTCTTCATTGTGCTTTTGGAATGTGACATAGTCTTTAAGCTCTTTTGCGTAAAAGTCCTGACTTTTTTTCCGGTCGCTTTGAATTTGTTCTTCTTCATCCAGCATGCAAAGGCCCATCGCGGCCTCCACTTCGTTCATTTTTCCGTTGATACCAAGCATGGCTACCGAGTCCGGTCCGTCGCTTCCGTGATTTCTGATGATTTTGGCTTTTTCGTAAAGCTCATCGTCTTTTATAACGATCGCTCCGCCCTCTATCGTATGAAATATTTTGGTTGCATGAAAACTGATGACTGAAATATCACCGTAATTTAGTATATGCTCTCCTTTATATTTGACGTCGAACGCATGGGAGGTGTCATAGACTACTTTTAAATCATGTTTTTTCGCAATTTCATCTATCTCATCGATTTCACAAGCATTGCCAAAAACATGGCATGGAGCGATGGCGCACGTTTTTTCGTTGATGGTCTTTTCAATGTTTTTGGGGTCGATATTGAATGTTTCGATATCTATGTCGGCGAAAACAGGCGTATAGCCGGTAGCAGCTATAGCACTCGTGGTAGAAACGTAGGAAAACGGTGTGGTTATGACTTCACCGGACATGCCGAGTGTTCTGTAGGCCAGTTCCAACCCTACCGTTCCGCTGGCTACACAAAGAAGGTTTTTGACTCCCAAATACTCTTCGAGCCTCTTTTCGAGCTCCTGTACAAGAGGACCGTTGTTTGTAAGCCAGCCACTATCATAAATTTTATCGATATACGATTTAAACTTTTCTCTGTCAGGGTAATAAACTTTTGTTACATATGTCACCCTTACTCTCCTTGTATTTATTTATATACCATTCGATCGTCTTTACGATACCGCTTTCGAAATTTTCATCTGCCGACCATCCGAGCTCTTTTTCTATTTTTGTCGCATCTATGGCGTAGCGCCTATCGTGGCCGGCGCGATCTTCGACATAAGTTATTAGTTCATTATAGCTTTCGATTCCTGAATTGTTGGTTTTGGGACATAATTCATCCAAAATCGTGCAAATGGTTCGTGCTATCTGTATGTTTGTTCGTTCGTTTCTGCCGCCGATGTTGTACGTTTCTCCCGCTTTGCCTCTGTGATAGGCCAAGTCGATACCCTTGCAATGGTCGAGTACGTAAAGCCAGTCGCGTATGTTTTTCCCGTCTCCGTAGATAGGAATGGGTGTTCCATTCAAAGCGTTTCGTATGATAGTAGGTATGAGTTTTTCGTCATGCTGCTTGGGGCCGTAGTTGTTTGAACAGTTGGTGATGACAGTGTTCATGCCATAGGTATGGTGGTAGCTTCGTACGATCATATCGCTGCTTGCTTTTGATGCGGAGTAGGGCGAGTTCGGTGCGTAGGGCGTCTCTTCAGTAAAGAGCCCTTCTTCTCCCAGTGTTCCGTATACTTCGTCGGTGCTTATGTGATGGAAACGAGGGATTTGGGATTTGGGATTTGGGATGTGGGATTTGGGGGTTGGGATGTGGTCGGCGGGATGTGAGATGTGGGATGTGGGATTGGTCTTTTCGTTACTATCCCCTATATCCAATATCCCACATCCTTTCTTCAAATATCTTTCCTTATATTTAAACGGGCCGTCCATCCAGTGCTTGTAGGCGACATCGAGCAGGGTAAAAGTACCATTGACGTTCGTTTCTACGAAAACCCCCGGATTTTTTATGGAGTTGTCCACATGCGACTCTGCGGCAAAGTGGATGACGCCTTGTATATCGAACGTATTGAAAATGTATTCCACCAGCTCTCGGTTGCAGATATTGCCGTGCACGAAAGTGTAACGCTGTGTTTGGGATGTGGGGATCTCATTTAGCTCTTTTAGGTTGTCGAGATTTCCGGCGTAGGTAAGCAGGTCGAGGTTTACAATATGATAATTTGGGTATTTTTTGAGAAAATAAGGTATGAAATTACTGCCAATAAATCCAGCGCCACCGGTTACTAAGATGGATGTGGGATGTGGGATTTGGGATGTGGGATTAGGCAATGAAAACTCCTCTAATTTCTATTCTATCCCCCATGTCTAACCTTGGGATGTGGGGGTTGGGATTTGGGATATGGGATGTGGGAGCCATTCTTTTTGCTACTATCCCTCATATCCAAGCAACCACATCCTAATCTCGTGGCGAGGGATGTGGGGTGTGGGATATAGGATATGGTTGTGGGATGTGGCATGTTGAAGCTATTCTTTCCGCCACTATCCCCTATATCCAAGCAGCCACATCCTAACAGCATTGGTTTACGCATTTTGTGTTTCCATTTTTCTTTTTAGAGAGTTAATTAAGCCATTTGGCATTTTAGCGATGGTCTCACACTGCCCCAATAATTTTTGATATATTTTTTCATTGATGTAGTTTAGATCTCTGGAAAGAAATAAAAAATATTTAAGTTCATGAATGCTTCCTCTCGATATATAAAGAAAGTTCAAATAGTCTTTTGTTGTATTTTTGCTATTGCCCTCTACAATATTTGACGATACGGAATATGCAGCCCTTACTATCTGATCGACGAGTCTAAATTTTTCATGTGATGGAAAATAATCGATGGTTTTATAAATATCTAAAACTAAAGCATGAGATCTTTGAAAAACTTCCAAACGTTCATAATTGCTCATATAACAATCCTCATTAAATTATATCCCACATCCCACATCCCACATCCTGCATCCCAAATCCTACTTCCCAACTTTCGCCATTTCCAGCATGTATTGGCCGTATTCAGTCTTTTTATAGGGTTCGGCAAGTTTCGCCAGCTCTTCAGACGTTATCCAGCCTTTGTAGTGAGCTATCTCTTCGACACAGGCTACCTTGTATCCTTGTCTATGTTCGATGGTTTTTATGAACTGGCCAGCTTCGGACAGGCTTTCATGCGTTCCAGTATCGAGCCATGCATATCCGCGTCCCAGCAGCTGGACTTCGAGTTTGTTTCGTTTCAGATATTCCTGGTTCACCGACGTTATTTCGAGTTCTCCACGTTTTGAGGGTTTTACATTTTTTGCGATCTCTATGACGTCATTGTCATAAAAGTAGAGTCCTGTAACCGCGAAGTTGCTTTTTGGATTTTCCGGTTTCTCTTCTATCGACAGGACTTTTCTGTTTTTATCGAACTCGACGACTCCGAAACGTTCAGGATCTTTTACTTGGTATCCAAAAATTGTAGCCCCCTCTTTTTTGTTGGCGGCTTTTTCGAGAATAGGTGTAAGACCTGGGCCATAGAAGATATTGTCACCGAGAATCAAAGCGACATTGTCGCCGCCTATGAATTTTTTTCCTATTATGAATGCTTCTGCAAGCCCGTTGGGATGTTCCTGGATGGCATAGTGAAACGACATTCCCAAATAGGAGCCATCACCAAGAAGTTCTTCAAACCGGATGGTGTCGGCCGGCGTTGAAATGATTAAGACATCCCTGATCCCTGCGAGCATCAGAACCGAAAGAGGATAGTAGATCATCGGTTTGTCGTAGATTGGAAGCAGCTGTTTTGAAATGGATTTCGTTATCGGGTAGAGGCGGGTTCCGCTTCCTCCGGCAAGGATGATTCCTTTCATCGCCGAACTCCTTTGCTCATCGATCCGGAAACTCCAATTTGAAAATAGGTAAAACCGTGATTTCGCATATTTTTTATGTTGTACTGGTTTCGACCGTCAAAGATGACCGGGTTTTTCAGCCGTTTTTTCATTTCGTCGAAATCCGGGCTCCTGAACTCTTTCCACTCGGTCACAAGAATCATGGCGTCGGCATGATCCAAAGCGTCGTATTTGCTGTGGACATACTCTATATTGGGATTCTCTTTGAGATAGAAGTTTTTTGCTTCATGTGTCGCTTTTGGATCATAGGCTTTGATCTTCGCCCCTTTTTCGGTCAGATCGTTGATGATGGTAATGGAACTGGCTTCACGCATATCATCGGTTTCTGGTTTGAAAGCCAGTCCCCAGACAGCGAATGTCCTGCCGTGCAAATCTTCTCCGAAACAATCAAGTACTTTTTGGGCAATGACATGCTTTTGTGCGAAGTTGACCTCTTCGACGGCATCGAGAATTTTGGGAGTATATCCATGCTCTTTTGCCGTTTTTGCCAATGCCTGGACATCTTTTGGAAAACAGCTCCCCCCATATCCGCATCCTGGGTAGATGAAGCTGTAGCCGATTCTGCTATCGCTGCCGATGCCATGTCGGACCATATTGACGTCTGCGCCCACTCTTTCGCAGATATTGGCGATTTCATTCATGAAACTGATTTTTGTCGCGAGTATGGCATTGGCCGCATATTTCGTCATCTCTGCCGATCGGATATCCATATCGATAAATCGGTCATGACTTCTGGTAAATGGCGCATAAAGCTCGCGCATTACCGCTTTTGCCTCTTCGTTATCGGTTCCGATTACGACACGATCCGGCTTCATGAAGTCTTCAACGGCCGCCCCCTCTTTTAGAAATTCGGGATTGCTGATGACGTCGAAAGTCAAGTCGACACCTCTTTCATCGAGCGCTTTTTGGACGGTTTCTCGGACTTTGTCGGCGGTGCCCACCGGAACAGTGGATTTGTTTATGACGTACATATGGTGCGACATATTTTCTCCGATCTCTTTTGCAACAGATAGAACGTATCTAAGATCTGCGCTGCCATCCTCTCCCATGGGCGTGCCAACGGCTATAAAACAGATATTGGAATGATCCAACCCTTTTTTGATATCTGTGGTGAACGAAAGGTTCCCGCGTTTATGGTTTTTTACAACCATATCTTCAAGGCCGGGTTCGTAAATGGGGATTACACCGTTTTTCAATTTATCGATTTTGTTCTCATCGATATCGATACAGATGACACTGTTTCCCATCTCTGAGAAACAGGTTCCCGTTACCAAACCTACATACCCTGTCCCCACAACACTTATATTCATTTTCTATCCTCTGTCTTAATAATTTTTATTCATGACTCCACAAAAATCAAGGCAGTCAAGGCCACGATAATCGAGTCGTTTGAATTGTTTGTGCGCCACAAGAAATACGATGAGGTCAGCCTCTTCCAGTGCATCGAACACATCGGCGAGTTTAAAAGTATTGTTTGAAATTTTCAATTTTTTTTCTACGTCGGTATTTAGCGGGATGTTCGGTTCTACGGCGATTATATTGTCTCTCGATTCAGCAAGTCGCCGTGTGATATACAGGGCGGGGGATTCTCTAAGATCGTCGATATTCGGTTTGAATGCGAGTCCCATACAGGCGATTTTTGCAGGGTTGCCATTCTTCTTTTCAAGCTCTGCAGCTGTGTTTTCAATCTTTTTTACGACCCATTCGCTTTTGTAGTCGTTGCGCTCTCGTGCGGTACGGATGAGTTTTGCATCTTCACCGCCTGCATCTACGATGAACCATGGATCGACAGCTATGCAGTGCCCTCCCACGCCCGCACCCGGCTGGAGAATATTGACGCGAGGGTGACGGTTTGCAAGCGAAATAAGCTCCCATACATTGATGCCGAATTTATCGCACAAAATTGAGAGTTCGTTCGCAAAAGCAATATTTACATCTCTAAAGCTGTTTTCAGTAAGTTTTGCCATTTCAGCCGTTTTTGCATCTGTCCTGAGCACTTCGCCGTTGACGAATGATTCGTAAAATTTTGCGGTCTTTTCTGTCGCTTCCGGAGTAAGTCCTCCGACAATCCGGTCGTTCTGGACAAGTTCAAGCATAATGCGGCCCGGCAGCACACGCTCGGGACAGTGGGCTATATGAACCTTCGACGTATCCACTCCATTGTTTTTGAGAATCTCTTCGACCATGTGGGTAGTGCCTACCGGCGAGGTGGATTCGAGGATAACGATATTGCCCTCTTTGACATATGGGGCGATCGATTCGGAGGCAGCTTTTACATAATCGACATTGGGTACATGGCCCTCATGAAAAGGTGTCGGTACGGCAATAATGAATATATCGGCTTCGGCAGGCTCCGTTGACGCTTTCAGCTTCCCTGAATTTACCGCAGACTGGACAAAGACATCCAGTTCCGGTTCTACGATGTGGATGCGTCCTTCATTGATAGTGTCTACGGTGCTCTGTACCACATCGACCCCATGGATTTCGAATCCTCTGTTTGCAAGAAGAGCCGCAGTGGGCAGACCTATATATCCTAAACCCAGCACACAGATTTTTCTTATATTTTCCAGACCCGTTGGAGATTGTTCCATCATATATTCAGTTTCCTTTTCTTTAAAGTCTGTTTTTTAAAAATTCGCAAATTTTGCTGCATGCCTTTCCATCGCCATAAGGGTTGTGCGCTTCAGACATTTTTTTGTAGTGATCTTTGTCGTTCAGAAGTTTTTGTGCTTCGTTTACGATCTTTTTCATATCCGTGCCGACAAGTTTGACGGTACCGGCTTCGACCGCCTCGGGCCGCTCTGTAGTATTACGCATAACCAGTACAGGTTTGCCGAGACTGGGTGCCTCTTCCTGTATTCCGCCGCTGTCGGTAATGATAAAGCAAGATTTGCTCATCATATATACGAATGGTTCGTATTCGAGTGGCTTGATGAGATGAATGTTTTTTGTTTTGCCGAGAATCTCATTTACCGGATTCAGTACGTTGGGATTGAGATGTACAGGATATACGATATCTATATCCGGATTCTTTTCAGCCAGATTTTTTAGCGATCTGCATATATTTACGAAACCTTCTCCGAAATTTTCGCGTCTGTGACCGGTAACGAGTATAAATCTGGAGTCGGAAATGGAAAATCCGGGTTCTTTGAAGCAGCTATTTATATTGTCTGCTATCTCGCTTTGCCTGCTGCTGTCCTTTTCTATCTTTTCAAGAATCAGCATAAGAGCGTCTATAACTGTGTTGCCGGTCACTTTTATATTCTCTTTTGGAATATTTTCCAACTCAAGATTCTCTCTGCTTTTTTCTGTAGGCGCGAAATGGAACGTCGCCAATCTCGAGGTTATCTGACGATTGGCCTCTTCTGGCCATGGACTGTAAATATCGTTTGTTCTGAGTCCCGCTTCGACATGGCCGACGGGAGTTCTCGCATAGAAAGCGGCAAGTGACGCGGCGAGCGTGGTAGTAGTGTCTCCATGTACCAATACAACATCGGGGCGAAAGTCGGAGAGAACACTTTTCATGCCAAGCAACGCTTTGGTGGTGATATCGTAAAGGTTTTGGCCTTTTTTCATGATATCGAGGTCGTAGTCCGGTCTTATATCGAAGATATCGAGAACCTGGTCGAGCATCTCTCTATGCTGAGCGGTAATGCATACCTTGGTATCAAATGTGGATTTTCGTTTCCCCATCTCTTTTATCAGAGGCGCCATCTTTATTGCCTCGGGACGTGTGCCAAATACAATGAGCACTTTTTTCATCTATTTCTGCCCTTCTGCCTTCCCATGCATATACTTTCTTCTACATATTGTAATATTATAAAACATAAAACCAATTGAAAACATACTGTCTGTTTCAGATTTTGTTGTTATGAGTGAATTTTCCAAAGATGTATAAACATTTTTTGATAAATTTTTTTGATTTCGTGTTCATAAGGTGCCAGCATATATTTTATCTGTTCGTATAGCCCGAGTTTTTCCAAAATACCGTATTTGATGAAATTGAAAGGTATCTTGATCATTTCACTTATAGCGAAAGCGAGCGCAAAGCCATTTTTGTAATACTCTCTTTTGTTCCACCAGGGAGGCGATGAGCCTACGACAATGCACTCTATTCCAGAGCTTTTATACCCCGCTATCCCATCTGCAAGAAGTCTGATTCTTCTTAAATGGGGAGGATCGGAAACTATTATCACTCTCTTAAAACCGTTTTCAAGCATGTAGCGTTTTGTAAATCTTATCTCGGACATGGTGTTGGGGGCATTGTCGATTGAAACGATGTTTTTCCTTGAGATGTTTTTTTCTGTCAAATATTCAAAAGCGTGGAAGTCGTATTTTGGGTTGATGAGGATTTTATTGCTCTTCGAATAGTTTTTGGCATAAAGTGAATATGCCTTTTTTATTCTATATCCGGTCCGGTCACCTCCCACAGAGACGATAATATCCGCCTTTTTCGGCTGTTCCGATATATCGAGAAATTTTCCGATATTCAACAAGCTTATCACCGATACCGAAAATATCAAAACTGTAATGGCCAAAAATCTGGTTATTCGTCTCAGAATCTTTGCCTACCCGTTTTTCTTAATAGAAGTTTCGTCTTTTTTGCGGTGCCTTTTACGCTGATCGAGAAGGCTCAGGAATATGTAAAACAGAATCCCGAAGAGCACAAGTGAAAGGAAATTGTCCGCATCTCTGAGCTGATATCCGATCATGGTAAACGCTATTTGAATATATACAATCAAAATGACGGTATATTTAATGTCCTCATACCTTTTGTAGAAAATATGGTGCATATGGTTTCTGTCGGCGCTAAAGGGCGATCTGCCTCTTTGAATTCTGCGTGTCATGACAACGAACGTATCGAGCACCGGTATAGCGAGGATGAAAAGTGCAGCCGTGGGCGCTATATAATCCAGTGAACGAATGGCGAGAACGGATATTACAAACCCGAGTGTCAGTGAGCCGCTGTCGCCCATGAAGACTTTTGCCGGATTCCAGTTGAATAGTAAAAAGGCGACCAACCCTGCTATAAACAGCGTCGAGAGCATGACCATCAAGCTGTCGTGATTTATATAGCCGATCCACATGAATGTGCCCAACATTATCAAAGAGACGGTACCGGCAAGACCGTCCAAACCGTCGAGCAGATTCAGGGCGTTTGTAAACCCTGCGATTGCGAAAAAGGTAAATGGCAGTACGAGAAACCAGGGAAGAAGTATCTCTTTGTCCAGATAGAGTCCCAAAGAACGAATGCAGAGGTCGTTGTAATACAAAATAAGAGTGGCCAAAAGGATGAAAACGAACTTCATTTTTGGAGAAAGCCCTCTTTTGTCGTCGATAACTCCTGCAAGGAAAACGATAACAATGGCGAGATAGACATACCAGTAGCGCATAAGATGGTTGAAGTCTAAAAGTATCAATATAAACGAAACGAGCAAAACGGAAAAAACGAAAGCCATACCAGCGCCTCTTGGTACGGGCTTTTTATGGACACTGCGTTCGTTCGGTATGTCTATAAATCCGAATTTCTGTGCGTATTTTATGAATACAACGATCGATATGACAGTCAGAATGAAAGTTATTATCATCAAAGGTAAAATCATTGTCAATACAGTTGTCCGTTGTTTTTGTATATTGGCGACGAAGAGAAAAATCATAGCTGCCAATGGTTTTGTCGCTTTTTATATTTTTGAATGATGGCGACGGTTCGTGCAATTAAAATTTGACTAAAATCGAAACAGTTCCGGCCTGTTTATCGCGACGATCGGCAATATAGATTCAAAAATCATAAGACCCATTTTTTTGGAACAAACAGGAACTTATTTCATCTGAATATATGTAATAATAACGAAACAAAAATTCAAAGAAGATTAACGGGATCCATTTTTTAAATGGACCGGTAACGGGCCGATACCAGTCTTGAAGATATTTTATAGATACAATAATTTATTAGGAGTAAGAAGAGAGTGAAAAAATTCTGATTTGATTCTTTTCGTCAAATTTTGAGGTGATACCAGGCGGAAAAC
>WFUN01000115.1 GCA_015484905.1 Hydrogenimonas sp.
CGCTCGACAGCCGCTTCCCTGCGGCTGGCGGTCCGTAAACGCCACCCCAGAGAGCGTTCGACGTCTGTAAACTGTAGTGGAATTCGGAACACGTATTTAGCGGGCATACTTTCGCTTTTTATACTGAAAAATGTCTGGATATAGAATAACTACTTCAAGGGCGCTAATTAGACTACTTCGAGTTTCGTATATAGGAATAGAAAAAAGCTTAGAAGTAGAAAGCGACTTCAAAAAATGGTGCAGGATTAAGGCTAGGCTTACATCAGAGACGAATCGAACGATTTTTTTATGGCTGGCAAGTCAAACTGCTAAGTCTCATGGATGTGAAGGCGGCGTGTATGTACAAAGCTTGTTAGATATGATGAGCAGTATCCTTTTGCGACACTACAAAAGGAGAGTTGTGCTATATAAGCTTTGTCAGAAGTTCCCAAGACTAGAGCGCCGGCTTTTTCTCCTGCTGTCACTTGCTTTTATATTTTTTGATCAAGTGTTTCAGCTTGCCAAGAGCGTTGCGTATCTGTCTGTTTTCTATGATATTACAAAATATAATTTGTCAAATAGAGTCGATGTCGCATTGATGTTTCCTGCCCATGCATTTTCACTCGAAACCAGCTTGTCGAGAATGTCCAAAGCGGATGGCAAGGAGTGTTTGGCATCACCTTCCTTAGGTGAGTATATTTTTCGCTCAACTAGCATTGATAAGTGCGATGTTCTCAGTATTGATGAATATGAGCGTCCAAGTCGACGTCGAGAGAGTGCAGGGGTGTATAGCTCCAGGAAACAGTGCCAGGACAACGTTGCACAGTTGCCGCGGAAGGTATTAATCCATGAGAGATCAGCTCGAAAGTTTGTCAAAAGGGTGCCAAAGCTTCTAAGTTTGCTTGGAGAGTTAGCAAGAAACTCCCTCTTTAGGCCATGCCTGTTTATTTATCACATGGAGCTTGCGCGATGGAGGCTGCGGGGAGTTGCATTGGATGATTTGCTAATAAACTTATCGCGTCAAAATATCTCTGTCGGTCGGATATTTGTTGCGCCTTTTAATGAGTTGGGTGTGAATCGGCTGAGTGGAGTATATAAGGATCTGTATGTTGGATATAGTTACTCAACCAATATTTTTATTCCGCCTTTACATGGAAACTACACCGCAGGATCGCAGATGCCGGGAATAAACGAGATATTGGCTGATCTCGAGGTAGGCGCACTATATCTTACCGGGCCGGCTATCGGGTTTGATGGGGTGTATGATGTTGTTGACAGAATTAAATCAAGATTAAATAAGTTATTTCACATCTGTTTGCCTATCTCTGGAAAGGTACGATGCGAGGATAAACCTTTCATGATGGGCTTCGAGAAACACCTCGAGGAAGGACTTCGAAGGGATCGAAATTTGATCGCGGTTTTTGACGTTCCTCCAGAATCTAGAGAGACTCAACTTTCCAGGGCGTTAGTGGGTGACAGGATTTGTGACTATAGCATTATCGAGGAATTTCTTGTTCAAACTATATCCGCTTGTGTTTCTGCCGGGTTTTCCGTTGTGTATAAGCCAAAATATTCGCTGTCGAACTATGAGCCCCGTTATTTGATGTTCTTGGAAAACTTGAGAAAAGAATATACTGATAAGCTTATAATAGTTGACCCGTATGTTAATCTCATTGAGCTTTCACGAATATTGTTAGGGGCGATTAATATTCCCTATACTTCAACAAAGATAGTAGTTGAGAGGCTTGGTAAGCCGTCAATCTACTTTGTCCCAGATGCAGTTCGTGAAGGATTCCAGGATGGGGATGTTGTCAAGGGGCAAAAGAACTTGGATGCATGGTTAATGGCGTTAAGAGGGAACAAAAAGTCGTAGAGATGCAATGGTTGGTTAAATTCTGATATGTTTATTGTGGTCTCGCATCGCAATACAGTATTTTGTCAGATAAATACGTGATAGGGGTATGATGGGTAAGCAAAAAGGACAAATGGTATGAAGAAGGTCGGCGATGGAATTCAGGCGGAACGTGCTAACTGGAAGTTTGGTGGAGAGACGACAAAAAGCTTTGACCAGCACGTCCGTAAGTCGGTGCCACTGTATTTAGAAGGACACAATCTCATCTGCGATATAAGTGATTTTTTTGTAAAAGATGACTCTGTGGTGTATGAGATTGGGTGTTCCACGGGAACATTGTCTATCGAACTTGCGGAGCATAATAAGCTAAAAAAGGGGGCGCGTTTTATAGGTATCGACATAGAAGAAGATATGATCTGTGTAGCAAATAAAAAACTCGAGAAGCATACCGATCTGAACCTGTCGTTCTTTGCCTCGGATATACTTGATTTTGAAATGGAACCAGCAGATATGATTGTTTCCTATTATACCGTCCAGTTTATCCGCCCCTCGGTTCGCCAAATGGTAATAGACAAGCTGTACAAAATGTTAAACTGGGGCGGGGCACTTTTGCTTTTTGAGAAAGTGCGTGGTGCAGATGCCAGGTTTCAGGATATATTAACTTCTCTGTACACAGACTACAAAATTCGTATGGGATACACGGCAGAGGATATAGTGGCAAAAAGCAGGAGTTTGAAGGGTGTGCTTGAACCCTTCTCATCTCAGGGAAACATTGACATGTTAAAGAGAGCAGGTTTTGTGGATATTAATACGATTCAGAAATATATCTGTTTTGAGGGGTTTTTAGCCATTAAATAAATTCTCAGAGCCAAAAGATTTTGAACTTGTCTTTAAATCAAAGGAAATGTCACTAATGACGTCGTTAGAGCTTGCCAAAGAGTTTATCGGACGCTCGCCTGGGTTTTACGAAGATCTTGCTTTGGAGGACCTCGATTGCAAGCATGCCAGCATTATTGAAGATGCTTATAATCAGATAGGGGAAGCTGATTTACATAATAGATTCGATTATCGTACATGGAGCAGGCAATCTGATCTTTCAGTTCCTGCGCAGATTTCTAAAAAATCCATTGTTGAGAATGGATTTTTTTACACCGTTGCAAGATACTTATATCGAAAGCTGGCCTGTGCGAAAGCTAACAAACTGTTGGTGCAAGCACTGATGGATGATATCGGTATGCTTGTCGAAGTCGGAGGGGAAAAGTATATGCTGGAGAATCCAGTCCATCTTACCCCGAATGCTCGCGACTACTATTTTCTAAAGAATACGAGTGTAAACCTGAGATGGCTCAGGTATCTATATCTATTGGTTCAAATTGAAAAGAAAGAACTTTTATCAGATGGGGATGTGTGGGTTGATATCGGATCATACTATGGCGGTCTTCAAGGGCTCATAAGAAAGTACCAGCCAAGCACCCGCATGGTTCTGGTAGACTTTCACCATCAGTTATGTAGAAGTTATGTCTATTTAAAGAAGCAATATAAAGATTCTGTGCATATTTTTCCGGATGAACTCCATAGGTTTTCAGGAATAAAGGATTTCCCAAGAGGAGCGTTTATTTACATCCCAGTAACCAGCTATAAAGAGATAGCAAACGAAACAGCCGATCTTGTGACAAATTTTTTTAGCCTCGGCGAGATGAAACGTGAATTTTTTACCGAATACATGAAAAGCGTATTGTTTGTGAACTCTAAAAACGTATATTTGGTAAACCGTTTTGTAAGCGCCCCGTTTTTTGAGCCAACATATGATACGGACCTGAATATTCTTGATTACGATGTGCAAGGCCGAGATGTTGTCTATTTTGATATATTTCCAATGCACCATTTTATGTTACGGCAGAGTACTTTTCATGGGATGCCAGGAATTCGAAATGTTAGTTCACCATACTTCGAAATGATTACAAAAGTTAGTGCTTAGGGAACCTCTGAGTTTATTCACAAATTCGTTCATAGTATAGTTTATCAAGTCAACCAGTACAGAGGATCGCAAGATGCGCCAACGGACCCTTGCCGAAGAAGGTTTCGAGAAGTACCGCAAACCGACCCGCCGGGAACAGTTTCTGGAAGAGATGGACCAGATCATACCCTGGAGGGAACTGTCGGCGGTGATTGAGCCCTTCTATCCCCGCGGGAAAGGCCCGGGCCGCCCGCCGGCGGGTGTTGAGCGCATGCTGCGTATTC
>WFUN01000116.1 GCA_015484905.1 Hydrogenimonas sp.
ACTCTAAATCCTCTCTCACCTCTTTGACAACTTCTTCATCTTCAGCCAGATCCACCCACTGAAACTGCTTTCCACTTTGACTTTTGCCGCTTAGTAGATCACCGCTATTGCGATATCTCAGATCCATCTGGGCAATGTCAAATCCGCTGGTGGTATTGCAGAACTCTTCCTGACTTTCTCACTTTTCAGCAATGAGAAAAAGCAAATCCCTAAAAATAGGGCTTTGAAGAGGGTTGTAAGTCAATTTTTGGGTGTCCCAAGCGAAATATCGCTACACTTTTGCTATGTTTGTACGCAAAAAGAGAAACGCAAGTGGCAGTGTCAGTGTTCAAATCATTTCAAAAAAAGGTGGCAAATACAAAGTTGTCGAAACAATAGGGTGTTCCAAAGATAATGAAGAGATAGAACAACTATGCAATAAAGCCAAAGATCGTATCAAAGAGCTTTTTCCAACACTTTTCGATGTTGTCGATTATGTTTCAAAGAATAAAAGACTCTCCAATAAAGATATCAGAGTTATCGGTGATGAACTGATATTTGGAAAAATATTCCAAGATATAGGATGTGATTTTATCTCCAAGTTTTTTTCAAAAGATAAAGAGCTTTTTAAAAATCTCGTAATCTCAAGGTTGCTTTATCCAGGCAGTAAACTCTATCTGATCGATTATCTCCATATCTATAAGAAACAAACAATCGAGAAAAACAGGATATACCGCTTCTTGGATAAACTCTATCAAGATACGCTCAAATCAAAAGTGGAAAACTGTATCTTCAACCATACAAAAAAAATTATGCAAGAAGGTATCACCGTAACATTCTACGATGTCACGACACTCTATTTCGAAAGTGAGAGCGAAGATGATCTGCGCCGTATTGGTTTTTCCAAAGAGGGGAAGCTTGCCCGTCCTCAAATTCAACTCGGTCTCTTTACGACACTACAGGGGTATCCCCTCAGTTTCGAAGTTTATGAAGGGAATAAATACGAGGGGCATACCCTTGTTGATATACTCCAAAAGTTTCAAACCAAATTTCAACTTGCAACTAAACCGATAGTCGTAGCTGACAGGGGTATGCTTACCCATGAAAACATCGCCTACCTTGAGAACAATAACTACAAATACATTCTTGCCGCAAGAATCAAAAACATACCGGATGATCTCAAAAAGCGGATTATACGACTTCCGTTTTTGGATGACGGTGTCATTCATACGTTGGAGATCGACAAAGAGATCGTCTATAAAGATCGAAATGGTCAAAAATGCTTCCTAAAGCTCAAACAACGGCTTGTCCTTACCTTCTCATCAACCAGAGCCAAAAAAGACAAGCACAATAGAGAAAAAGCGCTCAAACGGCTCCAAGCAAAAATAGGAAAGTCGAACAATCTCACAAAGGGTGATCTTAAAATGTCGGGGTATGCAAAGTTTTTGAAATTCAATGACGAAAAGTGCGATATCACTTTCAATCTCGATGAAGCAAAGATTGAGGAAGATGCAAAACTTGACGGTATCAAAGGATTCTATACAAACGATTTTACATTGGCTCCCGATAAAATCATTGAGCATTACCAAAACCAATATGATGTGGAAAGGGCATTTAGAATATCGAAAACGGATCTGAAGATCAGACCGATTTACCATCGACTCGAAACAAGGATAAGGGCACATATCCTTATTTCATTTGTTGCCTATGCCATTTATAAGGAGTTTGAGAGAAGAATCAAATCTGCTAACATTGATATGAAGTTCAAATTGACATTTGATTACATCAAAACAATGTATGGATATAAAACTCCTGTTGGTATTCAACCGTTGGAATTGGATGAAATTCAGCAGAAAATCTATGATGCTGTCTATAATATCTGAAAATCTGGGTGTCCTATGAGAAAGTCAGGAGGATCGAAGTTCAGCCATACTATATCACCTCGCTCAGGAATGTACTCATCACCACTCTTCATTGCCGACTCTTTCTCCGGTCTCGATCTCTTTGTGAAGGTTGGTTGCATCTATTTTAGAGACGAGTTCTTCAAGCCTGCTGTTTTTCTTCGGTTTTAGAAGTAGCCCATCCTCTACTATCTCCAACTCCACAAGAGAGCTGTCTTGCACCGCGAGTGTCTTGGCGATATCCTTGGGAATCCTCAGAGCCAGAGAATTACCCCACCTCTTTACAGCTACTGTCATGCCATCTCCTTTGTATATACTTAATGATACTTAAAAAAGAAGGATTTGTCAATAAACAGCGCTGTGTAAGCAG
>WFUN01000117.1 GCA_015484905.1 Hydrogenimonas sp.
ATATGTTATGGACCAATACAAATATTTGCAATTTTATTTTATTTCAAGTATAATTACAACCCTCCCCCTAGTAGCAGCGGTTTGTTATATTCTGCAGACCGCTGTTGTATGTGACGCCAAATCAATACACATTAAGGAAAACAGCAATGAAAAAAGGGATCCATCCGGAATTTGTAGAATGCAGTGTGACTTGTGCCTGCGGTAACCATTTTACTATACTGTCAAACAGGTCTGAAATGCGTATCGACATCTGTAATGAGTGTCATCCGTTCTTTACCGGATCTGAAAAAATAGTCGATGCGACTGGACGTGTCGAAAAATTCAAAAGTAAATACAAACTGGGCAAATAGCCATCTAATTGCTCACACTTCTTCCCTCTCCCATAGGCAATATCGAAGACATATCCATAAGAGCATTGCGGGTTTTGGGAGAGGCTGATTCTCTTCTTTGTGAGGATACGCGCGTTGCCAAAAAACTGCTTAAACTGCTCGAAGAGCGCTATGGCCTCTCTCACCATATAGAAAAAATAGTCTCTTTTCACAGCCATAATGAAAAGAAGGTGCTCGCTTCGCTGAAGCCATCTTTTTTCGAAAAAAACGTTGTATATGTTAGTGACGCCGGAATGCCCTGTATAAGCGACCCGGGGGCTCTTCTTGTCGACTATTGCCAGAAAAATGAAATAGAATATACCGTGCTCCCCGGACCCACCGCATTTGCCACTGCATATGCTGCAAGCGGTTTTACAGATGGACATTTTATATTTTACGGTTTTTTGCCGCACAAGACAAAAGAGCGGGCAGAGCAGCTGCAAAAACTGCTTGTGGAACCATATCCCGTCATTTTGTATGAAGCTCCCCACAGGATGGAGAAACTGCTTGGCGAACTTTCAAAAATGGCTCCCGAAAGGCTGCTTTTTGCGGCAAAAGAGATTTCGAAACGACATGAAAAGTTTTTCAAAGGATGCGCCAACGAGTTGAAAAAGTCTATCACCGGTAACGTTTTGAAAGGGGAGTGGGTTGTAGTGCTCTCTGCCGGCAAAGATCGCCTGCGGAATTCGAGTATAACGGCAGAGGATATCAAAGAGCTGAATATTCCTCCAAAACAAAAGGCGAAGCTGCTTTCAAAGGTGACGGGTCATAGCGTAAAAAGGTGTTATGAAAAAATTGTGGCAGATTTTGAGTGATCTAAACCTGACTCCACTTTTTACAGCTTGAAAGATTTCAAACATTTTTGGATAAAATGGGCTTATGATAGTTTATGGCAAACAGATTTGTGCATTTCTCATGGAGCGTCATCCCGAGTTGATAGAGCGCTTCCTTTTGGTAAAAGAGGTTGGCAAAAAGGAATTTTCCAAGATTAAAAAAACCGGTAAACCTGTAGAGAGGATAGACCCCAAAAGAGCACAGGCGCTTGCCAGAGGAGGCAACCATCAAGGATGGCTATGTGAGATAAAGCCGTACCGTTATACCGATTTTTCAAAATTGAAAGATATGGATTTTCTGATAGTTCTGGCCGGCCTTACAGATGTGGGGAATATAGGAGCCGTAATCCGCAGTGCCTATGCTCTTGGTGCAGATGCCGTTATAGTCTCAGGAATCAAACGTCTTCAGAGTGAAGCGGTAGTCAGAACAAGTGCCGGAGCCATGTTCGATATGCCGGTAGCGATAGTCCCCAATCTTTTGGACCTTCTAAATGAATTGAAGCAGAAAGGTTTTACTCTTTATGCAGCCGATATTGAGGGAGAGCCGATAGAAAAGATAGACTTGAAAGCCAAAAGGGTGTTGATCCTCGGTAGCGAAGGAGAGGGTATTGCGAAACGTGCCATGGAGAGAATGGACAAAAAGATAAAAGTAGAAATGGCCAGAGAGTTTGATTCACTCAATGTAAGCGCTGCAGCGGCAATACTAATCTATAGGATGAGGCATGCTTGAGAAGATATTGGAACAATATGGGGTGGATGAGGTCAGCGAGAGAACAAGAATCTCCAAAAAACATCTTTCCAAATTGATGAAAAAAGATTTCGAGGGATTCTCGAAGCCACAGGCATACGGGTTCGTATCAATTTTGCAGCGTGAGTATGGTGATGATTTTAGTGAATTGAAAATGGAACTGGAAGCCTGGTTTTCCGGTATAAAAAAGGATGAAGAAAAAAGAAACGAGATTTTCATTACTACCGATGCGCAAAGAGTGCGAACGAGGTATGGAAAGTGGATCGCAGCCATTTTGTTCACAATTTTTCTTTTGGCCTCTTTCTATTTTTTTACAAAAGAGGATTTGGACGGAAAAGAGGCATCTAAAAAGGTAGAGTCGATTCGTCATATGGAGCAAAAGAGTGAAGTTATACAAAAGAGCGAAGTCCCTGCTGCTGAAACTAAAAGGGCCGAGCCGGCCGAAGAGACCAAAAATAAAGAGGTGACAGCACCTCTTAAGAGCGAGACAAAACCGTATGTTCCTGTGGAAAACGCCGTAGTGACACCGAATGTCAAACTGTGGTTTGGCATAATAGACCTTAAAAGCAAGAAGAGAGTTGCAAAGACAACCGCAGAGCCTTATGAGATAGAGTCAACAGGCAAAAAACTTCTAATTACAGGTCACGGACTTTTTGAAATCAGCGATTCTTTCGGGAACGTTTTAAAATACAACGATTCCAAAAAACACTATTTTCTGATAGATGACGGCATGGTCAAAGAGATATCCATATCCGAATTCAGGCGTCTAAACGGAGGAAAGGTTTGGTAAAAAAGGTTTTTTTGTCTATCTGCTTCCTCTCTTCACTTATGGCGCAGAGTGTTCTTGAAAAAGTCCATTCATTGTTGGATGAACAGACATATGCCACTCATAACAAACTCATTACTCTTCTTTTCGAAGACGAGACGGCCTATATGAAAAGTTCGAGTATCGATATGATCAAAATTGCCACTACTCTTGAAGAGAATGGCCTGCTCAATCTTGTACTGCCATCGGTACGACAGATAGAGCTGACATTCGAATATGGAGGAGACAATCCTCTCTTTTTCATGAAAGTGATGACAGATACCCTTCGGAACATGGGCCTTTCTTTTATATTGACGAAAGAGGCGAAACTCAACAAGGATGGATTTTCGTGGAAGGTGGTTTTCGAGGCCAAGACAGTACCGGATCCGGTTCTGCTGGCAAAGCGCCTGGAAAGAAACCGTGCCACCGTAACCGACCTTGAGAGAATAGATGCAAATCGCTGGCGTTATCGTATCGATATGAACGATGCGAAGATAGATGCAAAACCCATAAATCCAGGAGATACTGTAAGACTGGTTCGTCCCATTCGCCCTATCTGGATGGAGGTTGGTCGCATAAAACGTCTGATTATTCGGGAGCTTCCAGGAAGTCATTGGTACGCGGATGTGGTAGTTTATGATAAAATGCTGCATATTTTATCCATGAGACAAAGCAAGATGCGTACACGATACCTGAATATTAGACTGCCTTCGGATGCGGTCTATGTGAAAATCAGTGATCGTTTCACACTTGAAAATCTGCGTAGCGGAGTTAAGCTGACCGCAAAAGGTGAAAAATAGATTATGTTCGATGAAATTGAGTTTGAGAAACTGAAACGTCTGCCGAAATATATTTTTGCGGAAGTGAATGACCTCAAAATGGCTGCAAGACGGGCTGGAGAGGATGTTATAGATTTCAGTATGGGCAATCCGGACGGCCCCCCGCCGAAAAAGATTGTAGATAAGTTGATAGAGTCGGCAAAAAAACCGAAAACCCACGGTTATTCTGCCAGTAAAGGTATCTATAAGCTGCGTCTTGCCATATGCAACTGGTACGAACGGCGCTACGGCGTGGCACTGGATCCTGAAACGGAGGCAGTAGCGACGATGGGCAGCAAAGAGGGCTTCGTTCATCTGGTTCAGGCCATAACCAATCCGGGCGATACGGCTATAGTACCGGATCCGACATATCCTATCCATTCGTATGCATTCATGCTTGCCGGCGGTGCGGTTAAGAAGATGGAGCTTGTTTTCAATGAAAAATATGAGGTTGACGAGGAGCTTTTTTTTATAAATCTGAAAAAAGCTCTCATGGAATCTGTGCCTCGGCCTAAATATGTAGTGGTGAATTTTCCGCACAACCCTAGTACCGCAACCGTAACTCCCGGATTTTACGAACGTATAGTCGATATGGCAAAAAGGGAGCGTTTTTATATTATAAGCGATATCGCATACGCAGATATAACTTTTGACGGATACAAAACCCCCTCCATCCTGACCGTCAATGGTGCAAAAGATGTCGCAGTGGAGAGCTACACTCTCTCCAAAAGCTACAATATGGCCGGATGGCGGGTAGGATTTATCGTAGGAAACCCCAAACTGGTCGGTGCCCTTCAGAAGATAAAAAGCTGGTTGGATTACGGTATGTTTACACCGATCCAAGTGGCCGCCACGATCGCACTTGACGAACTTGAGGGAGAAGTGGATCATACGATAGAAAAATACAGAAGACGGCGTGATGTATTGATAGACTCCTTCGCCAAAGCCGGATGGCATATCAGAAAACCGAATGCAAGTATGTTTGTATGGGCAAAGCTGCCGAAAGAGGCTTTGCATCTTGGAAGTCTTGAATTTTCAAAAAAACTTTTGACCGAAGCCAAGGTAGCCGTAAGCCCGGGTATAGGTTTTGGGGAGTATGGTGACCAGTATGTCCGTATCGCACTGATAGAGAACGAAAAACGGATACGTCAGGCTGCCAGGAATATCAAAAGGTTTCTAAAGGACCTCAAGGGGGACAATGAATGATACGAATAGGTATTATAGGTGTAGGTACCGTGGGTGAGAGTGTGGCGAAGATTCTTCAAAACAACAGAGACATAATCAGTGCGAGAGCCGGCAAAGAGATAGTTGTAAAAAGAGGAGTTGTACGCGACCTTTCCAAAAAAAGAAGTGTAGACATTCCATTGACTGTCGATGTCGATGAGGTATTGGAAGACCCACAAATCGATATTATAGTTGAGTTGATGGGAGGTGTCGAGGAGCCTTATCGTGTTGTGCGCAGAGCGCTTGAAAACGGAAAAGCGGTCGTCACTGCCAACAAAGCACTGTTGGCATACCATCGTTATGAGCTTCAGGAGATTGCCGGCGGGATTCCTTTTGAGTTTGAAGCCAGTGTTGCCGGCGGGATTCCTATTATAAAAGCTTTGCGCGAGGGGCTTAGCGCCAACCACATTGAGTCTATAACCGGAATCATAAATGGTACAGCCAACTACATTCTGACGAAGATGATGTCCGAAAATGTCTGTTTTGCTACCATACTCGAGGAGGCACAGGAGCTCGGGTATGCCGAAGAGGACCCCACATTCGACATAGGCGGCTTCGATGCCGCCCATAAACTGCTTATTCTCGCATCGATCGCATATGGTATCGATGCAAAGCCGGAAGACATTCTTATAGAGGGAATCGAGCAGATCACCCAATCTGATATCGGTTTTGCAAAGGAGTTCGGCTATACGATCAAGCTGCTCGGCATAGCGAAAAAGGCGGGAGAATATGTAGAGCTTAGAGTCCATCCGGCCCTGGTCCCGCAAAACCGGATGATAGCGAAAGTAGATGGCGTCATGAATGGTATAAGCGTTATTGGCGACAAGGTCGGCGAGACGATGTATTACGGTCCGGGTGCAGGAGGAGATGCAACGGCAAGTGCCGTTATAAGCGATCTTATAGCGATTGCCAGAGGAGGCAAAAGTTCGCCGATGCTTGGATTCAAGCGTCCTTTGGAGAGTGGATTGCAGCTTCTTGAGAGAGAATCCATCGTAAGCAAATACTATATACGCCTCGATGTCGAGGATAGACCCGGTGTCTTATCGAAAGTCAGTGCGATTATGGGAGAGCAGAATATCTCTATTGAGACGATGTTGCAAAAACCTGGCAGCAAAGAGTCGGCTTCACTGCTTCTTGCGACCCATGCATGCGAAGAGAGCGCTATGCAAGTGGCTTTAAGAGAGCTCTTTGAGATAGAGAGCGTAAGAGAGCGTCCGGTTATGATACGAATAGAAGAGTAGTACAGACCCATCTTGTTTTGTCTTTCGATCATGAAAAACCGGAGTATTTATGAGAGGTTATAGAAGTGAGTCGTGCAACCGGTGATCAGGCTGAAAGAGTCGCTTCATTATTTCTTGGCTCGAAAGGGTGTATGATTGTCGATCGCAATGTTTCATGCCGGTTGGGGGAGATCGATATAATAGCCCAAAAAGATGGAGTACTGCATTTTATAGAGGTCAAAAGTGGCAAAAATTTCGAGCCTATTTACAACATAACGCCATCTAAATTGAAGAAGTTGATCCGCACAATAGAGTGGTACATCAAAAAAAACAGAATCGAGACACCCTATCAGCTCGATGCAGTGATAGTCAGAGGTGAAATTTGCGAATGGGTGCAGAATATTACCATCTGATAAAGTTTTAAATTGTAAATAAATATCAATTATTGTTTGTATCTAAAAACTTTTAAAGATTTTATGGATATAATCGATATACCATTTTTTTCCAAGGAGATCCGTAATGGGCAAATATATTGAACTTACGAGCAGCAATTTTGACGAGACCGTCAAAGAAGGCGTGACTCTGGTAGATTTCTGGGCGCCATGGTGTGGACCCTGCCGCATGATTGCACCTGTTATCGAGGAACTTGCAGAAGAGTATGAAGGCAAAGCCAAAATCGCAAAGGTAAATACGGATGAGGAGCAGGATCTGGCGATCAAGTTTGGTATTCGTTCAATTCCGAGTATCCTCTTTTTCAAAGATGGACAGGTGGTAGATCAGATGGTAGGAGCCGCTTCCAAGCAGGCATTTTCGGAAAAATTAGATGCGCTGCTCGGTTAATCTGGGCATATGAACAGAAGAAGGAGAAAATCCCTTTTCTCCTTTTCCTACGTATTTGCGTCATTTTTCGGCGCAGCGATGGTGGCTGCCGCTTTCGCTTACTTCAATTATAAATATTCCCAGTACAAATTTATCAATTTCAAAGAGACGATACTCTATACTAAGTCCCGATTATTCGAGCCGAAAAAGGATCGATACATTGTGGTGGTATACAGTTCTCATATGGGAGACATTACTGCTGCTCTCAAGCCACTTGTCGAGAAAAACAGTCTGCTTGTAATTGATCTCTATCAACAAAGAAAAGCCAACGAAGGAAAGATTGTATATGCGACCGCAGGGACAAATACCCTGTTGAAGATTATCCACCGGTTCCATATAAGAGAGGTTCCAAGCTATTTTATGATCAAAAGAGTCAATGACAAAGGGTTATACAAACAAGACAGCAGAATATACCTGCTGGAAGCAGGAAAACAGGACCTGTAGAGTAATCGAAAAGGAGTCAATATGCTTGATTTGGCAATTATAGGGGGTGGACCGGCCGGACTTACAGCCGGATTGTATGCTACGCGTGGCGGGCTTGAAGAGGTAGTCATGTTTGAAAAAGGTATGCCTGGCGGACAGATTACACAGAGCAGTGAAGTGGAGAACTACCCAGGCATAGTCGATATTGTAAGCGGAATGGAGCTGATGCAGGAGTGGCCAAAACAGTGTATGCGTTTTGGCCTAAAACATGAAATGGCCGAAGTTGTGAGAGTCAGCCGGCCGGAAGGTCTTTGTTACAAGATAGAGCTTAGTGACGGCAGCAGCGTAGGAGCGAAAAGTGTTATCGTCTGTACCGGCAGTACTCCAAGGCGTGCCGGTTTCGATGGAGAAGAGAAGTTTTTCGGGCGTGGTGTGAGTACGTGTGCAACATGTGACGGCTTCTTCTATAGAGACAAAGAGGTGGCTGTTATCGGTGGTGGCGACACTGCGCTCGAAGAGGCGCTTTTTCTTGCAAAGATCTGTTCGAAAGTTTATCTGATTCACAGGAGAGACGAGTTTCGCGCCGCTCCTTCTACTGTAGAGCGTGTGATGGCGAATGAAAAGATCTTTCCGGTTTTGAACTCCGTTCCTGTAGAGGTATATGGTGACGAAATGGGTGTAAGCGGCCTGAAAGTGAAAAAGAAAGAGAGTGGAGAGATTTTGGATCTGCCGGTACCGGGAGTATTTGTTTTTGTTGGCAGTGATGTAAATAATGGTGTGCTCAAACAGGAGGACGGATCGTTTCTTTGCGATATGAGCGAATGGGGCGAAGTGGTGGTGGATCTGGCAATGAGAACGAGCGAAGAGGGACTTTTCGCTGCGGGAGATGTACGCATTATGGCGCCCAAACAGGTTGTTTGCGCTGCCGGTGACGGAGCGAATGCGGCGATAGGTGCCATAGCTTATGTAGAACATCTTAAACGGGAGAAACTATGCTGAGAGTAGGAGTTTATGGAGCGAGAGGACGGGTCGGAAGACTTCTTGTAAAAAACATTGTTGAAGATCCGGATACCGAGGTAGCGGCACTCTGTGAGCGAGAGAGCATTGACTATCATGCACCTGAGGGCTCTATGGTGACCAACGATGTAAAACTCTTTTTGGATGGCTGTGATACGGCGATAGATTTTACAACTCCAGATGCTACGGAAGCGCTTTTGAAAGCAGCGATGCAGAGGCCTAAACCATTGGTTATAGGTACTACCGGGCTGAACAGACTGCAGTTGGCTCTACTTGAAGAGGCGAGCGGTATAATGCCGATACTCTATGCTACCAATATGTCAGCCGGTATAGCCCTTTTGAGAAAACTTGTCGAGATGACGGCGCAAAAGCTTGCCGATTTCGATATCGAGATTGTCGAGCAGCATCATCGTTACAAAAAAGATGCTCCAAGCGGTACGGCACTAACTCTGGCAGAATACGCAGCAAAAGGGCGCGGGCTGGATCTTGACAAGGTACGGGTGAGCTGTCGGGACGGAATCACAGGTGGGCGCATAAAAGATGAGATAGGCGTGATGGCTCTGCGCGGTGGAGATATTGTCGGCCGGCATACGGTAGGTTTTTACAACGACGGTGAGTTTCTGGAGCTGAACCATACAGCTACAAGCCGCGAGACCTTTTCAAAAGGGGCGATACGTGCTTGCAAATGGCTGGTCGGGCAGCCTGCAGGTCTTTACGATATCAGTGATTGTCTGGGGCTTTGATAATGAGAGAGTTGAACGAAAAGTGTGCCGTAGTAGGAGTTTTTGGAGTAAAAGGAGCGTCACAGATCGCCTATTTCGGGCTTTTTGCGCTTCAGCACCGAGGCCAGGAGGCGGCCGGAATCTGCTCAAACAAAGATGGAAAGTTCCATATGATAAAAGATCGTGGTCTGGTGACCAGGGTTTTTAGCGAAAAAAAGATCAAAAAGCTCAAAGGGGATATGGCAGTCGGGCACACAAGATATTCGACTGCAGGTGACGATTCGATCCTTGATGCGCAGCCTGTTTACGCCCGTTACGATCTGGGTGAAATCGCGATTGTCCATAATGGCAACTTTACAAACGCAAAAGAGGTGCGAAACAGGCTGATAGAGCGCGGAGCCATATTCCAGACCTTCATGGATACCGAAAATATGATTCACCTGATCGCAAAGAGTGAAAAAGAGCGGCTTACCGACCGGATAATAGATGCTCTGCATAAGGTAGAGGGGGCTTACTCTTTTGTAATTCAGAGCAGAAACAAGATGTATGCCATTCGTGACCGGTTCGGTTTTCGCCCCTTGAGTCTTGCAAAACTTGCAGATGGCTACATGGTGGCGAGCGAAACGTGTGCTTTCGATCTTGTGAGTGCAGAATTTATCCGCGATATCAAGCCGGGTGAAATGGTGATTTTCGAAAAAGGAAAAACCCCGAAATCTATACAGGTTTTTGAACCCAATCCGCATAAGTGTGTTTTTGAGTATATCTATTTTGCGCGTCCTGACAGTGTTGTTTTTGGGAAGAACGTGTACAATCTGAGAAAAAAGATGGGTGAGGAGCTTGCGAAGGAGCTTCCTGTCGAAGCGGATATTGTCGTACCTGTTCCTGACAGTGGCGTAGCCGCTGCTTTGGGATATTCTCAATATAGTAAAATTCCTTTCGAACTCGGGATTATGCGTAACCATTATGTGGGTCGGACTTTTATAGAGCCTACGCAGGAGTTGCGAAACCTGAAAGTAAAAATGAAACTGAGTCCGATAAAAGATGTAATAAGCGGCAAAAGACTTATCGTCATAGACGATTCGATTGTAAGAGGCACAACAAGCAGACAGATCGTTTCTATGCTGAAAGAGGCTGGTGCAAGCGAAGTGCATATGAGAATATCTTCTCCTCCGACTACAGATCCGTGCTATTATGGTGTCGATACGCCTCAGAAGCAGAATCTTATCAGTGCGCGCATGGATACACAAGAGCTTTGTGAGTATATTGGGGCGGATTCGCTCGCTTTTATATCTATCGATGGACTCATTCATAGTATCGGCGATGATTTGAACTATTGCAAAGCCTGTTTTGATGGAAACTATATTGTATAAAACACCATAGAGGCAGATTTGTCTGGATAAAAGGCGAGTGTCGTTTCGGTTATGAATAGATATTCACTGTCAGCATGTTTTCGTTTACAAAAAGGGGGAGCTTGAAAAAAGTCAATACGATCGGGCGATATTTTCGTAAAAAATATGGTGAAAGTGTGTATAAAGTACCACTTGGAATAGAGGGATTTACCTGTCCAAATATCGATGGAACGGTAGCCAAAGGTGGTTGTACTTTCTGTTTGAACGAATCGTTCAGTCCAAATCTTGCAAAGCAGTCGAAAAAGTTCTATCTAAACCCCAAAAGTAAAAACAATCCGTTGCTCGGAAACCAGCTCGAACAGGTTCGTATCCAGTATTCCGCGACATCCAGGCGGCTTGCCAACAAGTATGGTGCAACCAGGTTCATAGCCTATTTCCAATCTTTCACCAATACATACGCCCCTTTTGAAACATTGAAAACTCTGTACGAAGAGGCTTTGCGACAGCCCGGATGTATCGGACTCAGCATTGGTACGCGCAGCGACAGCGTTACGGATGAAGTTTTGGATTATCTGTCAGAGCTTGCCGACAAGTACGAAATTTGGGTCGAATATGGTATCCAGTCAATTTACAACGAGACTCTCGAGGCGATCAACCGCGGACACGACAGTGCAAATGTAAAAGAGTGGATAGGGCGTACCAAAAAAAGAGGGCTCAATGTATGCGGACATGTGATTTTCGGCCTTCCCGGCGAGAGCGATTCCATGATGCTCGATACCGTACGAGAGTCGGTTGGCTGGGGGATAGATTCGATAAAGATTCACCCGCTATATGTGGTTAAAAATACCGTTTTGGCGGTAGATTTCATGAAAGGAAAATTTGAACCGATCGATGAAAGCAGATATATAAAACTGTTGGTTGAATCGATAAAAATGCTTCCGTCGTCAATAAGCGTTCAAAGAGTTACAGCGGGCATAGGAGACGACTCTCTTCTGGCTCCCATGTGGTGCAGAAACAAACATGAGCAGATGAAGCGTATCAGAGAAGCTTTGAAAAATGAGGGGTTCATATACTGATTATATAATCGCTTTGTGCCGCAGGCTGCAGAAGGTCGGAATGTGTGGTGAAAATCAGTGACAGTACAGTTTGTATATCAGGCGAGTTTTTCTGAAATATGGCGGATATTCCATCTGTATAGTAAATGGACGAACCTCTTTTGGCTCAAGATTTTTGGCTACCACGAACTCTCTTTCCACGGTATTGGGACGTCTGTTTTTTGACTCCTTAACAGAAAAGAAATCACCAAGCCCAGATGGTTTGAAAACTTGGCTTCCACTCAACCTGTTTGCCTCAAGGGGGTTGTTTATCATTTTTATAGTTAGCTTGCACTGTCCTATTTTGAATTTTCCGACATTCTCTATTTTTCCTTTGAATATGATCTCTTCCGACCGAAGGAGCCTGAAGTTTTTTATAGAGACCAGTTTTGCCTTTTTTGTATATTTGTCCAGTATAAACATACTGAAGACCGCTGCCGTAGAAGTTACCAGAAACGAAGCGAAAACCATCGACCAGAAAACATTGGGCCGCGTCTCCTTTTTTGAGACTATTACAAGCAGTATGAACAGTGCAATAAAAAAGAGCAGCACAAGCCAGTGCAGTATCGTCATGTAGATCATGGGTAGCACCTCGATAGCACGTTCAGATTGAAATCTCTGGTAGTGAAATGATCGACGATAATCTGAAAGTGTTTAGTCTCATCTTTTTTTATGGGAGTATCTATATGTTTTATACGTACCGCGATCGGCTTGAGAAAGGCTGCTGTCTGTTTTAAGGGGTTGTCGTATTTTCTGTATATGAGTAATGCGAGATCACATCTTCTAAAATCGAGTCTGCTCCTGTTCTCTACGGTACCCTTTACGACAAGGGATTTGCTGTATCTTAGCAGTTTTTTGTCCAAGACGTGAACTTTGGAAGCTCGAAGATAGCCGTCCATAATATATTTTACTGCAGGAAGCCCTATAAAGATGGAGACCAGACCAAAAGCGAGCAGTGTATACGATATGGCTTTGCGTTTGATTAGGGCTGCGAGTACGAAAAGCAGCAAGGATAAAAAGAGGATCCACCCTATCGCCATGAAATCATATTTTGTAAGTGAATCGAATGTATAATATATATAGTTTCTAAAAAGTTCAGCCATCGATTCTGCTGTTTTTCTCTTCTATACCGCTCATGCCAAATCGGCGGGAAAGCTCCTGCCTGATGCGATCAGGAGATATCTCTTTTTTTCCCAAAGCTACAAGAAGATGATATGTCAGATCGGCACACTCGTAGATGATCTCCTTTTCGTTGTTGTCTTTAAAGGCGAAACAGAACTCTGCCGCCTCTTCTACCACTTTTTTAAGCAGACTGTTTTCGCTGCCCTGTACAAGTTTTGCGGTATATGAGCTTTTGGGATCTCCCTTTTTTCTATCCAGAATAGTATGATAGAGAGTATCTGTTACACCATAGACACAAGCCGGATCGATTCCGGGCTCTTCGGTAACTGTTCGAGAGTCTATGTCCCTGAAGAAGCAGCTTTTTCGTCCTGTATGACAGGCCACGCCTTTTTGGTGAACCTTTAATAAAAGAGTGTCGGCGTCACAATCTAAAAGCATATGTGCTATTTTTTGGACATGGCCGCTGCTTTCTCCTTTTTTCCAGAGTCTCTTTCTACTTCTGGAGTAATAGTGGGCAAAACCTGTAGCCCGGCTGAGATCAAAAGCCTCCTTGTTCATGTAGGCGAGCATCAGTACCTCTTTTGTGTCGGCATCCTGAACAACTACCGGAACAAGCGGATTCTTTTCCCAGTCGATCTCAATCATCTCTATCCTCTTTTGTATTGCGCACCGGACCGCATAGCGGTCTTATCGGTCCATTGATGTAGTCTTTTGTTTGTCCTTGCTGTCGATCCAGATATTTGGAACAGCGCCGCCTGGAGTAAGGAAGATTTTGGCATCCCTGTTTGTCTGAAGAGCTTCGTTGAACTTGCCCTGTACTTCAATCTGACGAAGCTGAAGCAGCTTGCTTGTAAGCGAATCGCTTATGAGCCTGTTGGCCTTTGCCTGAGCTTCAGCTTCTATGCGTATCTTGTCTGCTTCACCCTCTGCTTGTATCTTTTTGGCTTCGGCGGTACCTTTCGCCAGTGCTGCTTTCTTTTCGGCTTCCTGCTGTGCGCGCAGAACTTCATATTTCACTCTTTCGGCTTCCTGTTTGGCTATCTGCACTCTTTCGATCTGATCTTTTATTTTTGAAGGAAGTATTATTGATCTAAGCTGTACCGCTATGAGTTCAACAGGGGCGTGTTCCAGCTTGTCGATCTCTTTTGCGATATCGTTTTGTATCTTTACGGCTATTTCGTTCCGTTTTACGGGAAGCTCTTCCGCTTTGAATCTTCCTATGACGTTTCTAACCACATCCCGGACTACGGGGTTGATGATTTTCTCTTCCCAGTTCAAGCCCCATTCCGCGATCGTCTGCGGTGCCTGTTGCGGATTGAGACGATACTGGACCGTAAGTTCGATATTGACCGGAAGACCGCGGGCATCGAGGACTTCGATCGCGGGTTTGATCAAAACTCCTCCCCTTCGGTCAAAATCACCTTCGCCCGCTCTCGATTTATAATTGACTATACGGACCTTGGTATCTACAACTATAACATCCTGAATCGCAGGGATAAATAGATGAAACCCAGGTCTGAGCGGCTGAGGATCGAATTTACCGGCGGTTTTCAGAATACCAACTTCGCCGGAATTTATGACGACGAACGGTTTGAAAAAAATCAGCAGCGCCGCCACTATGACGACAACATACAAGAGGGTCGCTTTTTTGCTGAAGTCCTGAATGAACCGGGGTGGTCTGGGAGGACGCTTTTCGCCGCCTCCACCGTTTTGTTTGTTGAAATAGTCATTCATGTCTGCCGGCATGAAAATCCTTTTTGAATAATTTTTGTCTTACTACTTTTTGTAAAGGTATTATACTCTGTCCAGGTTCGGAACTTTTCCTTTTTTCGCTAAATATATGTCAGATAGTGATCGAAGTCACTGTTTCGTCCATAGACTATATCGAAATACTCCCGCTGTAGGCGTTCTGTAACGGGCCCTCGCTTCCCTCTGCCTATAATTCTGGCGTCAACCTCTCTGACCGGCGTAACCTCTGCTGCCGTACCGGTAAAGAAAGCTTCATCGCAAATATATACTTCATCCCTTGTAATACGCCTGAATTCTACGGTGTAACCAAGTTTTTCAGCCAGCTCTATGACTGTAGCCTGCGTTATCGATTCGAGGCTATTGTCATGCGGTGGAGTTATGATGACTCCATCTCTTACTATAAAGAAGCACTCACCGCTCCCTTCGGCAATAAAACCCTCTTCATCAAGCAGCAAAGCCTCTTCGTAGCCGGCCTCCAAAGCTTCGAATTTGGCCATTTGGGAGTTGAGATAGTTCGCTACGGCTTTGGCTTTGCCCATCGTCGACTTTATCGAGTTTCTCGTAAATGAAGATATCTTGACGCGTATTCCGTTTTTCAGCCCATCGTCACCGAGATAACTCCCCCACTCCCAAGCCGCTATCGCCACTTCCACGGGCGCATTTACATGATAAAGACCCATAACTCCATATCCAAGATATATAAGAGGACGGATGTATACGTTGTTTTCGAAATGGTTTTCCCTTAACAGTTCGATCTGGGCAGCTTCCAGCTCTTCAAGAGTGTAAGGGCTTTTTATCATTGTGATTTTTGCCGAGTTCAAAAGCCTCTTCGTATGATCTTTGAGGCGGAAAATAGCCAGCCCATTATCGGTTTTGTATGCTCTTGTACCTTCAAAGACGCCGTTGCCGTAGTGAAGTGTATGTGTAAGGATATGGACTTTCGCTTCATCCCATGGGACAAGTCTGCCATTCATCCAGATAGTATCAGATTGTTTCATTCGGTGCTCCAAAAGGATGTTTAGGTAAAAAATTGGTTGATTTTATCTTATAATAGATTAAAAGCAGTTTTTAAATCTGTGATAGGAGGTGAGGTGTGGTAGAAGCGAAACTTTTTATGGGGTCAGATGAGCAGTGCAGATCTGAAAAGGCCAAACGGCTCTCTCCATATGACAAGAGGGTGGTCTCCGTCCATCCGGTATGCAGTGCGGAAGATGCAAAAAATGCGCTAAAAGTCGCAGAAGCCGCTTTTAAAAGAAGCAAAAAGTCAACACTTTCGCAAAGAATCGCCTGGTTGCGGGATGTAGCGGACAAACTTAAAGAACAAAAAGAGATCTTTGCGCGCACCATAACCGATGAGACAGGCAAACCGTTGATGTTCAGTCGAATAGAGGTGGATCGCTGTATAGAGACGGTAGAGCTTACCGCTGCCGCACTGACCGGCCTTCGCGGAGAGACTATACCTACCGATGCAACGCCAAGCGGCAAAAGCTCTACGGCGTTTTGGAGGCGCATACCGGCAGGAGTAGTCGTAGCTATAACACCTTTCAACTTTCCGCTCAATCTAACGGCCCACAAGCTTGCACCGGCGCTTGGAGCGGGATGCAGTGTGGTTTTGAAACCTACCCCGGAGGCTCCGGCTACGGCGTATCTGTTTGCAAAGCTTTTTGTAGACAGCGCTTATGCCGTCGAAGATGCCCTGAGTGTTGTTTATGGCGATGCCGAAGTCGGAGGAGCGCTCGTTTCGAGTCCTATCCCCAGAGTTATAAGTTTCACCGGAAGTGTAACAGTGGGTGAGATCATTACAAAGAGCGCCGGAATCAAAAAAGTGAGCCTCGAGCTTGGGGGAAATGCCGCTACGTTTGTAGAAAAGAGTACTGATATCGCGCATGCCGCCGCCCGTTGTGCCTTCGGAGCTTTTGTAAACTCCGGCCAAGTCTGTATCTCGTTACAGCGAATTTATGTAGATGCTTCGATTTATGATGAGTTTTCAGAGGCGATTGCTGCCGAGACGAAAAAGCTGAAAATTGGAAGTCCTTACGAGGAAGACACCTTCATGGGGCCACTGATAAACGATGAAGCGAACGAGCGGGCAATGAAATGGGTGCAGAGTGCAAAAGAGGAGGGCGCCCGTGTTATAGCCGGCGGAAAAGTAGTAGACAGAATCTTTGTACCGACGGTAATGGCCGACGTAACCGACGATATGAAGATAATCTGTGAAGAGGTGTTCGCTCCGATCGTCAGTCTTGTCAAAGTGAAAGATTTTGATGAAGCGGTTGCGAAAATGAATGATTCTTTGTATGGTCTGCAATTTTCCATATTTACAAACAATCTGCATCTCGTGCGTCGGGCGCTGGATGAGTTCGAGTGTGGCGGGATTGTTGTGAACGATGTTCCAACTGTTCGTTTCGATATTCAGCCATACGGAGGCATGAAGCTGAGTGGAGTTGGCAGAGAAGGGCCCGAGTTCGCACTTGAAGAGTTTACGGAAATCCAGTCTACGGTGATATTCTGATGGTCAGAAAAGTTGCACTGAGTGCTTGTCTGGCAGGAAAAAACTGTCGATACGACGGTAGGTTGAAAGAGAATAAAGAGCTTGTGAAAAAACTCGAGGATGCAGGATACGAAATAGTTCTTTTCTGTCCGGAAGAGAGCTGTTTCGGTACGCCGCGGGAGGCGATGGATCTCGTGCTTACAGACGAAGGCATAAAGGCGCTTGGCAGGGTTTTTCATGAGGACAAGAGTATGCCGATAGTGGAGTATGCCGAAAGGTTTTTCGAGGAAAATCCAGACATAGATCTTTTTGTAGGCAAGGCACGCAGTCCAAGCTGTGGTGTTCGCACGGCTTTACTTTATGATGAAGACAGAAATCTTATAAGCGATAAAGAGTCAGGAATCATGGCGGCCGAAGCGAGAGTGCGAGGTATAGAAAGTGTGGACGATGAAGATTTGATCTGAAAGAGAACAAAGAGCCGCCGAATCGATCCGTCAGGAGCACAAGGTTCTATTTTGGGCCTTCGGCACTGAACCCACGCATCCATTCCAGATTCTCTTCCACCATATTTTTATGCTTTGTTTCGAGACTCTTTAGTATCTTTTCAAGCTCCTCTACGGT
>WFUN01000118.1 GCA_015484905.1 Hydrogenimonas sp.
GACTGATTCTCTCTTGCTCCGGATCGATCTTTATAATTTTTATTTCGACCTCATCACCTTTTTTGAGCAGATCCTTCGCTTTTAATCCTTTGTCCCAGGAGACATCATGATTGTGCAGCAGCCCTTCCACTTTTCCAAGACGCACAAAAGCACCAAAGTCTGTAAGAGTTGTAACTGTGCCCTTGACTACATCACCCTCTTTATAGTTTTGAAGAAACTCTTCGAAAGGTTTGGGCTGAAGATTTTTATAAGAGACTCTCAGTCGACGGGTTTCCGGATTGATCTCTATAACTTCTACATCGATCTCATCCCCGATATCAAGGTAGTCTTTCGGACTTTTTATATCTTTGTCCCAAGAAACTTCAGAAACATGAAGGAAACCCTCTATATCATTACCAAGATCCACAAAAGCCCCGTAAGATTCAATGTTACTCACGGTCACTTTTATCGCATCTCCCTCTTCAAGCTGTTCTACAATCTCTTCCCAGGGATCAGGCATGGTCTGTTTGATAGATAGGGAGAGATGTCTCTTTTTTGGATCGTAAGATATGGCTTTGACTTCCACTCTGTCGCCTTCTTTGTAAAGAGTTGCAGGATTTACAGGCCCTTTGTAGCTAATTTCACTGTAGTGTACAAGCCCCTCGACTCCACCCACATCCACGAACATTCCATAACTCGTTATTTTCTTAATGGTACCTTCTACCACTTTTCCCTCTTCCATAAGCCTGTCGACTATCTCTTTGCGCTCTTTGCGAAGAGTATCGAGATATTTTCTTCGGGAGATAACGATGGAGTCACGCTCTTTGTCAAGTTTCAATACAACCGCTTTTATCTCTTTACCGATCGGGTTTTTGCCCATTGCAAATGCCGCTTGACTCATTGGCATAAAGAATTCGGTTTCATTGCCTACTACAAAATAGCCACCTCTGTTTTTTCGTACCACTTTGCCTTCGACAAGCATGTTTTCCGCATCGTTTTCATGCTCTTTTATGAACTTGCGTACATTTGCTTTACGAACGGCTTTCAAATAGGATGCCTGGGGGCGTTCGCTTCTATATCCGGTAATCACAACCGGAACCATATCTCCGACTTTGAATTTGAAACTTCCGTCTCTATTTCTCAGCTCATCGAGATTTATAACGGCTTCTTGTTTTCTGCCTACATCTACAAGAGCCTGGTTGTCATTTTCGCGAATCTCTACAATCACACCATCTGTAATACTTCCACCCTGCTCCTTTTTTTCATACGCGTCGAGCATCGACGCAAAGTCTTCCTCCATGTTCTCTAACTCTTCCATTGAGGCCTTGTCCATACCTGATTCCTTTTCCGATTTTAAATGCGATATTATACTTTAAATTCTCTTATTTTGCCAATTATCTCTTCAATGATCCATTCCGGAGCAGAGGCCCCTGCCGTAATACCGCAAAGAGATTTGTTTTCGAACCACTCTTTGACAAGCTCCTCTTTTGATTCGATATGGTAAGAATCTTTACAAAAACTTTTGCAAATGGAAAAGAGCTGTTTGGTATTCGAAGACTGTTTACCGCCTATTACAATCATAATATCCGCTTTCTGAGCAAGCTCTCTTGCAGCATCCTGATTTTCAAAAGTAGCGTTGCATATTGTATTGAACACTCGAACCTCTTTGTATCTGGGCACAAGATAGTTTATGATCTTGTTATACTCTTCTATCTTTCTGGTAGTCTGTGCTACAAGAGCGATTCGCTCTTTAAGAGGCAGCCCGGCGATATCATCGACATCCAAAATGGCGTATACCGAGCTTGAAGCATAGCTCATCACTCCTTTGATTTCAGGATGGCTTACATCGCCGAATATGACTATATCATAACCCTCTTTGCTCATCTGCTCTACAATCTGCTGAGGTTTGTTGACAAACGGGCAGGTGGCATCTATAATTTTGCTCCCTTTTTCTTTGAGCCTTTTTAGATCGTTTTTGGGGACTCCATGGGTTCTGATAACAATCGAGCCTCCCGATGAGACATCATCCAGAGTCGTTGCGAGAGTGACGTTGAAATCTTTTTTTAAACGTTCTATCTCCATATTGTTGTGAATCAGGGGCCCAAGTGTAAAACTGCCAGGATTGTCTTCAGCAATCTTGATCGCTCGTTTGACTCCGAAACAGAATCCGTAACTCTTGGCGACTTCTATCTCCACACTCTAACCTCCGTCAGCGATTCAAGCAGTTCTACAAAATTTGGAAACGAGGTATCTATGCAATCTGTATCTTTTATTTTCATATCTGCAAGAAGTCCGGCTATGGCAAAGCTCATGGCTATCCTATGGTCTCCACAGCTTTCAATCACTGCCGATCTCAAATCTCCTCCAACAATTCTATAACCGTCATCCGTTTCACTGCACTCGATGCCACAGGCTTTGAGGCCGTTTATGACACAGCTTATGCGATCGGACTCCTTTACACGCAGCTCCCGTGCATTTTTCACTACACTCTCTCCATCCGCAACCGCCATCGCTATAGATAGTGCCGGAAGCTCATCTATGAGCCATGAAATTCTATCACTAACTTCAACAGCTTCGAGTTTTCCGTCACACGTGATCGTTATATCGCCAATAGGCTCATAACGGCTCTCCTTTTCTTCAAACTCGACACGTGCACCCATCTTCTGTAAAACTCTATAAGCTTCTGTCCTGGTAGGATTCAACGTAACATTTTCTATCTTTACTCTGCTTCCAGGTACTATCGCCGCAGCTACTGCAAAAAAGAAACCGCTCGAAGGATCGGCCGGAACGGTTATATCCAACGGTTCAAGCGGTCTTGTCATGGGTTCAACGGTTATCGTGTCCCAACTCTCTATGTTTGCCCCCATTCCGCGAAGCATTCTTTCGGTATGGTCACGACTTAGTTCAGGTTCGGTATATGTACATACATCATCCGCTTTCAACGCGGCCAAAATCATTGCACTTTTTACCTGTGCCGAGGCGATGGTACTTTCATAATCAAAAGAGTTCAACCTCTCTCCTCGGATACAAAGGGGAGCGAAATTGCCGTTATCTCTTCCATCTATATGCGCACCTATCTGCACAAGAGGCTGGGTAACACGCCGCATCGGGCGCCTTCTGAGATATTTGTCGCCGGTAAGCACGAAATGGCCTGGAGTGGAGCTTAAAAAACCGCAAAAAAGCCTCATAGCCGTCCCCGAGTTTCCACAATCGAGGACATCGTCCGGTTCTCCAAGCTCTTGCGGTGGAACTATTTTCAGGATCTGGCCGTCATCTTCTATCCTGGCACCCAACTCTTTTATAATTTCAAGAGTACATAGTGTATCCTCGGCCCTAAGATAGTTTCGAACCGTACTTGGTTTATCGCTGAGTAGAGAAAAAATGGCGCATCTGTGTGATATGGATTTGTCACTTGCGATTTTATCGCAGCTAAACTCAAAAGGTTCCGCTCTTTTTACTTCCAGCCACTTCATCTCAGCCTCGCATCAAATCTCATCTGTAGAGTTTTCAAAATCTCCTCCATAACACTATTTATTTCACTCTCTTCAAGGACCCGTTCGTATGGAACGATGACAAAGCGAAGAGTAAGACTCATCTTTTCGCCAAGCGAATCATCGACATAACGGTCTATAGGATAGAATTTTTCAACTACTTCAGGCAGCGACTCTTTTAGCGCCATACGAATATCCGAATAGCTTACACTCTGAGATACTACAATGCTTAAATCTCTGTAAATCGGAGTCAGGGACGATATTTTATCTGCACATACTGTTTCCGGTTCAAGAAGGGATATATCTATCTGAGCGAAAAACGTTTCCGGCAGACCGAAACTCATTGCGACATTCGGATGCAACTTGGCAATCTGTCCGACGACTGTACCGTTTTTAGCAATATCTGCCGCCAGATAAGGATGCATCATACAGTTTATGCTTTTTGGCTTCTGCATATCGAAAGCTCCTATCACCGCCGAAACCATATAAGCGAAAGAGGCAAAATCTATAGGTTCCGGTTTTCCGGAATTAACTACGCTGTCAGGATCTTTTTCACCACAAAAGACGAGTACCATCTGCTGATATTCATTGCGTTGAGTATCGAATACTGTACCTATCTCAAACAGAGGGATTCTTTTTTTTGACATATTGACATTTTTTTGCAATGAATCCAACATGTTTATCATAAGGTTTGGACGAAGAGTGTCCATTTCAGCCGTAATCGGGTTTTTCAATGCTTTCGCAGAAGGTATTGGCTCAAAACCAAAATCTTTTACTCGTTTGCTGTCGCAAAATATATAATGCACAGTTTCGAAAAAACCGTTTGAAACCGCTTTGATACGAATATCTCTAATAAATCTATGTCTCTTAAGCGATTGGCTCATGCGATTGGCCTCGGTAAATTCAAGCGCCTTTGGAACAATGTTCTGTATTCCTATTATCCGAACTATCTCTTCAATTACATCTTGTCTGTTTAGTATATCATGCCTAAACAGTGGCACATCTGCAATAATACGGCCCTCTTCCGTTTTGTGTATTTCGAAACCAAGTCTGCTCAGAATGGTTACTGCCTCGGAAAGCTCTACTTTCTGCCCTATCAAAGACTCCATCTCTTCTACGGAAATATCGATGGTTACAGGCTCTTTTGGTGTAATATATTCGCTCTCTCCTGCATATATTCCAACATCCGCATATTTTTTGAGCAAAAAGAAGAGAACCCGGATTCCAAATTTCAGATCCGGTTCGCTCCCTCTTGATGTCCTGTAGTAAAAACTGTCCGTTTTCAACTTCAATTTCTTTACAGCCGGAGCCACTATCGCAGGAGAAATGTAACTGGCCTCCAAAATAACTGTTTTCTCCGTCAAATCCGACTTGAGCTTATCATTTTGATTTATCCCTACGACAGAAGCTCTCTCTCCGTCATATTCGACAGCTCCAAGCCCCTCTTTAAGCTCTTTGAGAATAAGTTTCGCCTTCTCCTTGCCTTTTGAGAGTTTGGAAAATCCATAATGACGCAAAATTACACCGCTCGTATGAACTGCATAATTAAAATAGGAGTCTATAGGCATTTCAGACAACTGTTCAATAAAAGCCAACCTTAGCTTCATAAGAAGCGGTACAGATATTGAGTGTAGATCAAAAGCATGATATACAAGACTAACAGGGGGGTTTCCGGCATGAGTAAACTGCAAAATTCTTCCTATGCCGATTCGTTGAGAGAAATTTTCATCAAATTCCAACGTTTTCAACGGACGATTGAACCCCACAGAGAGTTCTCTGGCAACTCCATGTATACTGAGACAGTCACCTCTGTTTGCGGTAAGCTCGATTTCGATTATGTCATCACATAGAAGAGGAAATTCCGCAATCTCTTTACCCTCTGCAAGCTCACCTATGCTCTCATCGAGCTCCAATATTCCATCTTCGATTTTCGGCAGGCCCAGCTCTTCGCTGGAGCATATCATTCCTTCGCTTTCTATGCCGCGGAGTTTTGTGGGCTTTATTTCCAAGCCTCCAGGAAGAACTGATCCAACAGTCGCTACGGGCACAAAAAGGTTCTCTTTTATATTTTTCGCTCCACACACAATCTGCTTTATACAGGGGCCTATATCAACACGACATACACTCAGCCTGTCCGCATTTGGATGTTTTTCACAAGAAACCACACGTCCGACCACTATTTTGGAAGGAATTTCGACTCTTTTTAAAGAATCTACCTCCAGTCCTATACTATTGAGTTTCTGGCATATCTCGTCTGTAGTGATCTTATCCAAATTGACCCACTCTTCAAGCCATCTTCTTGTAACTATCATCTAAACTGCTCCAACAAACGAAGATCTCCTTCGAAAAGCGATCGAAGATCCGGGATTTTATGAATCAGCATTGCGAAACGCTCAACTCCCAGACCAAAAGCGTAACCACTTATATCTTCATAACCGACCGCTTTGAAAACGTTCGGATCAACCATGCCACATCCCAAAACTTCCAACCATCCTGTATGGGAGCAGATGCGACACCCTTCGCCACTGCAGAAGATGCAGCTGATATCCACTTCTGCCGAAGGCTCGGTGAAAGGGAAAAAACTGGGTCGGAATCTGATATCAACATCTCCAAACATCGTATGCAAAAAATCTTCCAGAATCCATTTTAAATTGGCAAAAGAGACTTTACCCTTTTTATCTACCATCAACCCTTCAACCTGATGAAACTGCGGCGTATGGGTAAGATCGAAATCACGTCTGAAGACGGCACCGGGACTTATCATCCGTATAGGAGGTTTTTGATTCATCATGGTTCGGATCTGTACAGGAGATGTGTGTGTTCGCAGGAGTTTTTTATCTTCAAAGTAGAAAGTATCCTGCATGTCTCGCGCAGGATGGTAGTCTGGGAGATTTAGGGCTTCAAAGTTATGGAATTCATCTTCGACCAACGGTCCTGTTTCGACAGCAAAATTCAAATCTGTAAAATATTCTATAATTCTGTCCATAGTATGCATGACCGGATGAAGGGCTCCATCAGTCGCCCTGGGCGAATATAATGAAACATCAATCGCTTCCGACTTTAGACTTTTTTGAAGCTTCAACTCTTCAAGCTCAGCTTTTTTTTCTTCATATATCTTCTGAAGTTTCTGTTTCAGTATATTGAGCTCTTTTGCGATTTTAGGCTTTTCATCCGCACTAACGTCTTTCATCTTTGCAAAAGCTTTCGCGAGTTCACCTTTTTTTCCAAATATGGATACCCTCACCCTTTCAAGCTCATCGAGAGTCAAAGCCTCTTTTATCTTATCTATCCATTGTTTCAAATTGCTTCCTTGAAAAAAGTACAGTTTTTCAATTTTGAGCGATTGTATTATAAACTTCATTACAATACGCTGACGAAGTGTTTTTGGTATAATCCTTTACCTCTGCATAGAAAAAAAGGAGCTCTGCAATGTGTATATTCTGCAAAATAGCGGCTGGCGAAATGCCATCCAACAAAGTACTCGAAGATGATGAATTCATGGCTTTTCATGATATAAACCCCATTGCACCGATACATATACTGATAATACCCAGGATGCATGTGGAAAACTTTCAGTCGGTCTCACCGGAGCTTATGGCAAAAATGGTACCTTTCATACAAAGTGTAGCAAAAGAGCTCTGTCTGGATCAGACAGGATACAGGCTCGTTGTCAACAACGGAAGAGATGGGGGACAGGAGGTGCCTCACCTACATTTTCACCTTCTAGGAGGTGCAAGATTGAAGTGGACACATCTTGCGAAAGACGAAACCCACAAAAGTCTCTGATTTTATACCAGGAAGCTGATTTTATTCACGCTTCCTTGCGTTTTTCTGTCTATTCAACCATCTTTTTACCGCATCTATCTGTTCGAGAGTACGTCTGGTTGACGTTCCACCTTCGGAATCTCTTGCATCCATCGATTTACGGTTATCCAAAACCTTGCAGGCACTCTCGTCTATTCGGCTATCTACACTCTTCAACTCCTGTGGAGTAAGTTGCGAAATATCTTTGCCAAGTTCTTCGGCATAATTGACTACATTGCCGACAATATGGTAGGCATCCCTGAAAGGCAGCCCGATGTTTTTCACCAAATAATCGGCCAAGTCGGTAGCGCTCAAATGACCTTTGTTGCAGGCACGTTCCATAGCCTCTTTGTTTACTTCCATCTCCTCAACCATCTCTTTGAGTACTCTCAAGGAGAGCTCGGCTGTCCTTACGCTGTCAAAAACTCCCTCTTTGTCCTCCTGGGTATCTTTGTTGTAAGCAAGCGGAAGCCCTTTCATCACCGTAAAAAGCGACATGAGATTTCCATAGGTTCTGCCCGTTTTACCGCGAAGAAGTTCCGGAACATCGGGATTCTTTTTCTGAGGCATGATTGAACTGCCGGTTGCATGCTTATCGCTGAGACGAATAAAACCAAACTCGCTTGTGCTCCAAAGGATGAACTCCTCGCTAAGACGACTTATATGCATCATAAGCGTTGCAATATTGAAAAGTATTTCAAGGGCAAAATCCCTATCGCTTACACTGTCGAGACAGTTTAAAGTAGGAGCTTTGAATCCGAGCATAGAAGAGGTGAGCCTGCGGTCTACAGGATGAGGCGTACCAGCAAGAGCAGCACATCCCAATGGTGAGAAGTTATTCCGCTCTTTTGACTCTATAAAGCGCTCATAGTCCCGCATAAACATAGATACATAGGCCATCATATGATAACCGAAATTTATCGGTTGTGCATGCTGGAGATGGGTCATTCCCGGCATAAGAACGCTACTGTTTTTCTCAGCTACCTCTATAAGTGATTCGATCAGATCCAAAACAAGATTTGCAATCTCTTCGTCATGTCTTAATACAAATAGCCTGAAATCCAGCGCTACCTGATCGTTGCGGCTCCTTGCAGTATGAAGCCTTTTGCCGGCATCTCCGACAATCTCAGTAAGCCTCCTTTCGATTGCCATATGGATATCTTCGTCATCTCCGTCGAGTGAAAACTTACCGGACTCGATCTCCTCCAATACCGTATCCAGACCGCTGCGGATTCGGTCATAATCGTCTGCAGATATGATTCCTTGCTCTTTAAGCATATACGCATGCGCCTTGGAGCCTTCGATATCCTCTTTATAAAGCACTCTGTCAAAAGGCAAAGAGTTGTTAAGCTCTTTAAGAAGCTGAGAACTTTCGGTATCTATTCTGGCGGAAGCTATCTTTTTTGCCACTATATATCCTTGTATGAAATGGAAAAATATTGTGCGTATTTTATCGTAATCGGAACAATATTGAAATCTATCCTGGCTGAAGTTTATGCAAAATCCGATAATGTTATGATTTGAAAGGATGATTTGAATTTATGTTTGAAATTTTGAATATGTAGAGTAAAAAGAGAAAACCTCTAAGCCCGGCACCGACCTACGTTCCCACACCCGAGGGGTGCAGTATTATCAGCGATGAGAGGCTTAGCTTCCAGGTTCGGAATGGAGCTGGGCGTTTCCCTCTCTCTATAGCCACATAGACGATCGGGAGTCAACCAACACACGTGTTAGCTCACTTCCGACCGTTTTGGTCATAATGTTAAAGTCAACTATAACTACTCTATCTTTTTTATCTGAATCCTGAAACCTGGATCCTGAATCCTCAGTCTATACACTGACTAAGGCAGTAAAGCTTAGAAACAAGACAAACGGACTATTAGTACTGGTCAGCTAAACGCATTGCTGCGCTTACACATCCAGCCTATCAACCTTGTAGTCTTCAAGGGTCCTTCAGGGAGAGTTCATCTTGGAGTTGGCTTCCCGCTTAGATGCTTTCAGCGGTTATCACATCCGTGCGTAGCTACCCGGCGGTGCTCTTGGCAGAACAACCGGTGCACCAGTGGCACGTCCAACCCGGTCCTCTCGTACTAGGGTCAGCTCTCCTCAACTC
>WFUN01000119.1 GCA_015484905.1 Hydrogenimonas sp.
ATCCAAGTAATGATTATCTTCGATAAATGCATCGATGAGCTCCACTTTTAAATTTTTTTCGATATTATCGATGATGTCGAGAGTGACTCTACGAAAACTTTTCAGGTTATTATGGATGATTCCCCAGACTTCTACATTGTCGATGCCGAAATATTCATGAATGATGACATTTCTAAAATCCACTACGATTCTATGCTCATTTTTTAAAATTTTTTCGTTTAGCAAATATCTACTGGCTTCTCCTATGATTTCAAACTCTCTTATAACGCTGTCCCAGTCCGTATAGCTATGGAGCAAGTCTTGCGGATTTTCAAATTTTGAAGCTGTATGCTCTATTTTCAAAATAGCTACAAAAATATCGAACACAAAAAACTCGATTTGCCGATTAGACATAGATCAAATCTTTCTCGATCCTCTTTTTTATGAATGTCCTCATCGAGTCGTAATAGCCCATATCGATTTTTTTATGTAACTTTCGTTCCAGATATTCGATGGCCTGCACTCTTTTTGAAAACTCCTTTTCTCCGATCTTGAGTATCACAAGATCTATATCGCTTTGCGCAGTCGCCTCTTTCCGTGCATAAGAGCCGAAAAGAGCGATCTCTTCAATACCGAATCTATTGCGAAGTTCATCTTTGAAACTCTTTAGCTGCTTTATAAGCTCTTCGGTTGTCATCGGTTTTCCTCATTATAATTGTTCGTTTATAATATTATACCCAAGGAGAGAGATGGTTTAGCCCCTTTCCCGAGGGGCTAAAGAGAATTATCTTTTTTTGCACGGCCCCACTTTAAGCTGTGGTGCAAGTTTTTTCAGAGTCTTGTGGCCGATACCTTTTACTTTCAGAAGATCTTTCATATTTTGAAAGCAGCTGTTTTTCGCTCTGAAAGCCACTATCCGTTTCGCTTTTTTTTCGCCTATTCCTTTTACACTTTGCAGCTCTTTGGCCGTTGCGCTGTTTATGTCTACGGCTGCGAAGAGGGCTACTGATGAGAGTACTGCGAGCAAAAATAGTTTCATACGGGTATCCTTTGTTTGAAGCTGTGGTTGGTGCGGTAATAAAAGTATAATAAAAAATCATTTTTTAATAAAGAGGTTTGAGTGAATATGGTTGAGAGGTAGGTTTCGAGTACGTTCGTCAATTCATGAAGGCGACAGCAACGAGTGCAGGGTAGATTATAACGTTGATCCACGGCATCCAGTGAGGTATGGGCATAGAGAGCATCGCGCGAAACTCGGACGAGAGTGTTCCTTTTTCGAGCTCTTTTACCATCCATAGTTTCGAGGCTATGTCCGCCGCTTTCATGACCAGAACGATACTGAGCGTAATACCGTGGGCGCCGTAGTATAGGAAGATATATAGTACAAGGTAAAACGACGGGTGCATCAGAAAGAGGATGAATATGTTTCTATGGTAGTAGTGGGAGACGTTTTGTAAAATTCCGCCCATCGTAGGAGCCCGTTGCCATCGGCTCTCGAAGAGTTCGCAGAGTATAAGAGCCAACAAAAAGTAGATGTGCATCTTGTCCATGGATGAAATTTTACCCCTTTTTGGCTAAAATGTCACAATATAAAAACAGGAAATCCTAAAATGAGACCCGAATCGATTTTAGTCACCGGCGGAGCCGGATATATCGGAAGCCATGTCGTAAAGCAGCTGCTTGAAAAGAGCGATGCCAATATCACGATTATAGACAACCTCTCCACCGGAACAAGAGGCAGGATAGACGCTCTTGAAGCGATTGCTGGCAGGTCTGGGCGTATAGATTTTATAGAGGCTGACCTGGCGGATTTTTCGATGATAGAGGGGGTTTTCAAAGCCAAAAAGTTCGATGCGCTCATCCACTTCGCGGCCAGTATAGTTGTACCGGAGAGTGTCGAGAAACCGCTCAAGTACTACATGAACAATACTGTAAATACGACAAATCTCGTTAGCCTTTTGAACGAGTATGGTGTAAACCGTATGATCTTCTCTTCCACCGCGGCGGTATACGGCGAGCCCGACGAGGTTCCGGTAAAAGAGGGCACGCAAACGGCCCCGATAAACCCGTACGGTATGAGCAAGCTGATGAGCGAATCGGTCATCAAAGATGCAGCGGCCGCCAACACTGAGTTCAAATTTGCGATTTTGCGTTACTTCAACGTAGCCGGGGCCGACATGAACGGCGCCGAAGCTTTAAACGAGATAGCTCCGCGCATAGGGCAGAGCTTTCCAAATGCGACACATCTTATAAAGATAGCCGCGGAGACAGCTCTCGGCAAGAGAGACAAAATGTATATTTTCGGAGAAGATTTTAACACACACGACGGCACCGGTATGCGCGACTATATTCACGTAGACGACCTTGCCGATGCGCACCTGGAGGCTCTGGATTATCTGCAAAATAGAGACAGCGACATATTCAATGTCGGATACGGCCACGGATACAGCGTCAAAGAGGTGATTGAGGTTATGAAAGATGTCAGCGGCGTGGATTTCAGGGTAGAGATAGGCCCAAGACGCGCCGGAGATCCGGCCGTTTTGGTTTCGGACAATAGTAAGATATGCGAAAAGATGGGATGGAAGCCGAAGTTCGACGATCTGGCCAAGATCTGCAAAAGCGCTCTTGAGTGGGAGAAGAAGATCTCCTGAGCCGATCTATCGGATTTTGCTTGTCGCAGCTAACATTTAGGAATCTGCATCGTAGCGCAGTGCAGACTTCCGCCCTGTTCGATCAGCTTCAGGCAGTCGATGGGTATAATCTCTCTATCCGGAAAGTTCTCTTTCAAGATCCGCTTCGCCTCTTCGTCCTTTTCATCTTTGTAGACGGGCAGCAGCACGGCACCGTTTATAACGAGAAAGTTCGCGTATGTCGCGGGGAGCCTCCTGCCATCTTTATATTTGGCGGAGGGCATCGGAAGCGGAACCAGGCGGTAGGGGTGGCCCCTCTTCGTGCGGAAACTTCTTAGCTGCCGCTCCATCTTCTTTAGCTCTTCGTAGTGCGGATCTACTCTGTCGTCACAAGAGACGTATGCGATGCTCTCTTCGTCTATGAAGCGCGCAAGCGTGTCTATATGCGCGTCGGTATCGTCGCCTTCGAGCTCTCCGAAATCGAGCCACAAGATACTCTCTATACATAGCTTTCGCTTTAAAAACTCCTCTATCTGCTTTTTGCCCATGCCGGGGTTTCTGTTTGGATTCAGAAGACATTTCGACGTGGTGAGCAGGGTTCCTTTTCCATCACTCTCTATGGAGCCGCCCTCCAGAACGAAGTCGACCTTTTCATGCTCTCCCTTTAACACACCCATCTCCGCCAGCTTCGATGTCACCGCATCGTCGAGTGCGCTTTCGAACTTTCCGCCCCATGCGTTGAAGGTGAAGTCCAAAAATTTGCGCTCGCCGTTTTCACATACCGTTACCGGTCCGAAGTCCCTTGCCCATGTATCGTTTGTCGGTAGCTGTACGAAAGTGATGTTGTGGGTGTAGCAAAACAGCTCTTTTGTCTTGTCCGCATCGTTACACACTATTATGAGAGATTCGAAAGAGGCTATCGTGCTTGCGATACGCACAAACGGCGTCAAAGCCTTTTTCAGATCGTCCGCCCAGTCGGTATTTTTGTGGGGGAAGGCCATGAGTACCGCGGACTGCTCCGCCCACTCAGCCGGGAAGGTGCACTTTGTCATCTTCTTCATCCTTTACGACCCGCACGCTCCTGTAGACCATCGCTATCACAAACGCCGCCGTCAGGATCATCCCGACGACCTTCACCCACGCTACCCAGTTCACTTTACCTCCCTTTTACGCATATTTGACTAAAATGCCCGTATGTCACAGATACGCATCTCAAGCAGAAATTTTTTTCACAATATTAGCCAAATAGCCGCGAAAACTCAATCGATACGCAAGGTGGCGCTGGTGCTCAAAGACAACGCCTACGGCCACGGTCTTCTGCAAATGGCGAAACTGGCGCATGAGGCGGGGGTGCGCCATGCGGTGGTGCGCAGGCTCGGCGAAGCCGGGGCCATAGGGCACCTCTTCGAGACGATACTTGTGCTTTCGGACACTTCGAACGAAACACCGGCGCCGAACATAAGGGTAGCGATAAACGAGATGCGCGATATAGAGAAGCTACCCGCGGGAGCCGCAGTGGAGCTGAAGATGGATACGGGGATGCACAGGAACGGCATAGA
>WFUN01000120.1 GCA_015484905.1 Hydrogenimonas sp.
CTTCGCCTTCAAGCTTCAGTATTTTGGCGAGAATGTTTGATGTATCAGACTCCATATCCTCTTTGGGCGGTCCTGGCAGAAGAAGAACGCTTCTGACCTCTCCATCCGCTATGATGCCAAAATCTGTACATCTGCATCTGCGGCTTTTTATGCTTGAGATTACAGCGGCGTCTATCCTGCGGGCCAAAAAAGCCCGATTGATCCGGGAAGGAACGGAACCCAGTTTCAGCCATGCACTTTTTTCGGAGCTGTTTCTGAGATTTTTTTTTAAAAATATATGCAGGGGCAACAGGTTTAGGTACTCAATTTTTCCAAAAATCATGGCCGCATTATACCCTGTGTGCTATAATCTTGCAAAAAATCAGGAGGGAATGATGGTGAAAGTTGAATTTTTGGGACCTATTGGGAAAAGTCCGGTCGAAGTTGATGCCTCCACCCTGTCAGAACTGGCGGAAATCCTGAAAAAAGATCCGGAAGTCGCACAGTGGCTGGAACAATCGGCCGTTGCCGTAAATGACACAATGGTTGAGTCGCTCGATGTAAAACTGAAATGCGGTGACAAGGTGAGTCTATTGCCTCCGGTATGCGGCGGATAGCCGATGGTTCTGATATACAATGGCCCTATAGATGTACAAAGCCTTCTGAGCAGCTGGTATAGCGCGGAGCATAACAGAAATTACGGGGCGATGGTGACTTTTGTTGGAACGGTACGTGAAGAGGCAGGTATAGAAGCACTTAGTTTCGATATATACCGTCCGCTGCTCGACAAATGGTTTGAAGGGTGGAAGAGGAGACTGGAGAAAGAGGGGGCTTTGCTTGCCATGGCCCATAGCGAGGGCGATGTGCCGGTGCACACTTCATCTTTTGCCTGTGCCATTTTCAGCCCGAAACGGCGCATTGCTCTGGAAATGCTCGATGCGTTTGTGGAAGATTTCAAGGCGAACGCACCTATATGGAAATATGATGTGATAAATGGCAAGCGCATATATGCAAAAGAGCGTTCTACGCCAATGGCTGGAAGTGGCTTGCTGGCAAAGGATTGAAAATGGGTTTCATTTCATTTAAAGAGTCGGTGCGGCTTCTTGAAACTTTGGATGTAACCACTGTCGGTGTTCAGAAGCTTCCGCTGCAAAGTGCCCTGGGGCGTATTCTTGCGCAGGATATCATAGCGAAAGAGGATTCTCCGGGCCGCCCAACTTCCGCGATGGACGGATATGCCATTATCGGAAGCGAGCAGCAGACCAAGAAGAGTTTTAGAATAGTTGAAACAAACCCTGCAGGCCGCGATACCGATGGACTTAAAGTCTCTGCCGGTACTGCAATAAAAACCTTCACTGGCGCCCTGATGCCCGAAGGTGCGGATACGCTTGTGCCTATAGAGAATGTTACAGTGGAGGATGGGGAAATCTTTATTGACGAACCGGTGCCTGTCGGTTTTTCTGTAAGGCCGGTCGGGGAAAACTTCAAAAAGAATGAAGTGCTCATTGAGAATGGAAGCCGAATAGGTTTTGCCGAAAGTGGTGTAATGGCAAGTCTCAATGTGGTGGCTCCTTTGGTTTATCAAAGACCCAAAGTGGGCATACTCGCTACAGGAAGCGAGGTACTCGAACTTGGAGAGTGCAGCGACAATCCGTCACAGATACGAAGCTCCAACAACTACACACTCGAAGCGCTCGTTTTGCAGCATGGAGGGGAGCCTGTACAGCTTGGAAGCGTTCATGACGAGCGGTCTGCTATCACGGATGCCATGAAAGTTGCGCTCGATAGCGCCGATATAGTGGTCACTACCGGAGGCGTCAGTGTTGGAGACTACGACTTTGTAAAAGATGTCATACGCGATGAACTTGGATGTGAAGTACTTTTCAAAGGCGTCCGTATAAAACCGGGCCAGCATGTCATGGTCGCACAAAGAGACGACAGATTTATCGTTGCGCTTCCAGGCTTTGCATATTCGTCGACCGTCACTTTTTTACTCTATGTCCTTCCGATTCTCTACAAGATGATGGGCAGAGAGTTTTCTCTTCCGACAGTTTCTGCACGCATTACCGACAGTTACAGAAAAAGGGCGAAAGGTAAAACCGAATTCGTTGCGTGCAATCTGTCACTGGCAAAGGGTGAGTATATCTGCAGTTTTGAGGGAAAGAGGAGCGGAAGCAGTGCCATATTGACCAATCTGCTGGGGAGCGCGGGACTGTTGTGGCTGGATGAAGAGGAGGATGGAAAGGAGCCCGGCGATTTTGTTCGTGTCGTCAGGCTTGAGTGAGGTGGATCACTGCTTTTTTAGAAATGTTTTTATTATCTCTTCCTCCACTATTTCATTATCGAATTTCACCACTATAATCTCTTCGGTCTGATTGAGATAGAAGTCCGTCACGCCGTTTATCATCCGGAGTCCATCGGCTCTATCTTTGTCATATTCCGAAAATGGCAGAAATATATTGTCTCTTACTCCGGGACTTCGCATAGAGTAGATCCAGGCACCCCAAAAGAGTGTGACCGCTATGACAAATATCGAAACTCCATTGGTACCGAAATGCTGGTAGAGCCAGCCGCCTATGGCGCCGCCCAGAAATATTCCCACGTACGCGAAAGTATTTGCCACACCGAGTGCAGCCCCTTTTTGGTGTACTTTTGCAAATTTGCTTACGAAGCTCTGCAAAAGAGGTTCGAACATATTGAAGCCGATGAAGAAGAATACCGCACCTACGGCAAACCAGAAGATCGAGTCGCTCCATCCCATTAGCGCGAACGATACGGCTATGAAGGCGATGGAGACCAAAAAGACCTCTTTGCCTTTGCCGTACTTCTCGCCGAAAACGGCGGCCGGCCCCATGGCGACTATACCGAAGATGACTGCGGGTAGATAGACTTTCCAGTAATCTTCCGGATGCATTCCGAATTTCTGTTTCATTACAAGAGGAATAAGAAAGAAGGCTATCGCCATTGTGGAGCTGTGGAAAAGAAATGTCACATACATTCGTACAAGATCCCTGTCCTTGAAAACGTGTTTGATCTTTGCCTCCTCCTCGGAGTAGCTGTGAACTATCTGTGGAGGTTCCGGAACGGCGGTAAAGAGAATGGCAAGAGCAAGAATCGCGAGAATTGCCGTCAGCCAGAAGAGTGCGCTGACCGAATAGAAGCCTCCGACAAGGGGGCCTATGATCATGGCGGCAGCGAAGCTCATAGCTATCGTCATACCCATCACGGCCATCGCGTGGGCGCGCTGGTCTTCTCTGACGTGGTCGGCTATCATTGCCGTTACTACCGAGCCGATCGCTCCGGCTCCTTGCAGGAAGCGGCCGAGCAGAAGTATGTATATATTGTCGGCTATGGCGCAGATGGCAGATCCTGCCGCAAAGATCAAAAGACCGAGCAGCAACGTCTTTTTGCGCCCTATGCGATCACTCAGCACTCCAAAAGGTACCTGCAAAACCGCCTGTGTAAGAGCATATCCGCCTACGGCGATACCTGCCAGAAAAGCTGTCCCTCCCGGGAGTTCAAGTGCATATTGCGACAGAACCGAGAGCACAATGAACAGTCCAAAAAAACGAAGGGCCACTATCAGGCTTAATGGAAGAACCTTTTTGAAAATCTCTTTCAATTTGGATCCTTATGGTAGAATTTTGCCAAAATTATACTCCGTTTTTTGAAAACTGACCTTACGAATCATTCTTTCTTAAACTTTATGATTCGCAAGACAAGATAGGAAGGACATAATCGCATGAAAATTATTCTTGCCACTTCAAACAGAGGTAAAATAAGAGAGATAACCGAAATCTTTGCCCAGGATGAAATCATACCCTTTTCCGATCTTCTCAGAGATATGGAAATAGTGGAAGATGGTGAAGATTTTGCCGCCAATGCGCTGATAAAGGCGAGAGCCGTAGCAAAAAGAGTAGATGACGATGATTTTGTTGTCTTGAGTGATGACAGCGGCATTACGGTGCCTGCATTGAACAATGAACCCGGCATATTCAGTGCTCGTTATGCCGGGGCCGGGGCAAAAGATATCGACAATCTGAATAAATTGATAAAAGAGTTGGAAAAAAAGGGGCTTACGGAAGCGCCGGCTTTTTATACAGCGGCCGTAGCTGTCGTAACGAAAGAGGCAGAGTATGTAGCGCACGGCTGGATGCATGGAAAAGTTATAGACAGAGCCAGAGGAGGTGGCGGCTTCGGATACGATCCAATCTTTATTCCCAAAGGATACGACAAGACGCTTGCAGAGTTGGATCCAACCGTCAAAAGGAGGCTTTCTCATCGAAGCAAAGCCCTTGGTCTTGTCAGGCCGATAATTGAGTTGCTTAGGAGTAGCGATGCGTGAAACATATCTTGAAGTTTTTATGCAAGACCTTCAGACCGTATATGATGAAATTTTGAAGCGGCATAAAGAGCTCGGAAAGTATTACGATCTGCTTGGTTCGGGCCATGCCGAGGCGGAAGCCTGGGTCGGTGATTTTATTCGGCGAATTGAGTTGCCGGAAACTTCTGAAACCCGTATGGCGGCATTGACACGTCTGATAGGTTTGCGAGACGACGCTCTTGTGCAGTTGCTGGAAAAAGAGGGGCGAAGCGAAGAGGAGATTATAGCGGCGAAAGAGCAGGCTTACAAGATGGTGTCGGATTTTTATATCAAACGCCACTTGAAGCTTCTTGACTGGATAGAACAAGAGGCTCTTTTGACGCCTTTTTATCGTGAAGTACTGAAAGAGGCCCATCGGGTCGGAGAGGCGATGAGTGGTTGGCAGAGTACCTGGACAGCTCATGTTATACATGGTGTCAATCGTGAACTTTTCGAGCTTTTTAACGGCGATGAAGAGAGAATTTATGAAATGCTCGAGAGCGAGAATCTTATAGATTTGCGTGAAGAGGGGTGTCTTGGTGATCGCTGTTATTCTGTTTTAAAAAAGAGCCGTAAAGGATTTAAAAGCGTGCCGTATGCAAAGGCATTTCGTATGGAGGTTCAAGAGGTTGTAAAAAGGCTTCACAATATGCGTGGAATTCTTGAACGAATGGAGGATGAGGTATTTGGACAGCATCATGAGTGGCTTGCATATATAGATGCGCTCATTTCTGCTCTTTCGCACGACAAAATTTCCGGGCTCATAAAGAAGTGGGCAGATGTCGATCGCAAATGGATGGCTATAACTGCACCGATTCAGATAGGTCACCCTCTGGAGTATTATGAAGACCGCTATCGAAAAGCGGTGGCTCTGGAGTGGGATGTCCGCATATCCTCTCCGGCACTGATGCAAAAGAGTATGGTCAGCGGCCGCATATCGTCCATGGCCGCATCTTTGGCGGATGAACTTGGAGAGGATGCGCGAAGGGTGAACGAAAACTGCTCGAAACAGGTGGCGCGTACCCAGCTCTATATAGGTGTGCCGGCGCTCTTTTACGGTGCGGAGTTTCAGGGGCTCTTTTCGGCGCAGGTAGTGCCAAACGATACCGAGGTGAGCCGCGAGCTTGGCAAAAAGATCTTCGCCTTCGCCGACAATGTTCTGGAGTCGAAAAAGTCGCGTCCGGTAATGCGGATAGCCAGGGAGATTCTGGGCGATGACTTTGTAAGGCACCAGTACGATACGATGTTCGAGAGGCCTGAGATCTGGCATAGGGTATACGAGATAACGACGATAGGCCACGAGTATGGCCACATTCTCTGGGTCGGCGACGATACGGAGAGCTGCATGAACGGCAGCGGAAACTACAAGAATGTAGAGGAATTCAAGGCCACGGTAGGTGGACTTATGGCGTTTTACGAGGATGAGGATGAGCAGATGCGAGATGAGGTTCTTCGCGATACGATCGCGCGGGCGGTGGGGCTGATGAGCTGGCGCAAAACCGGCGAGGTGGAGCCCTACTATGTCGAAGGGCTGCTCCATCTGGATATACTGTTCGAGTCCGGAGTCGTAGAATTTGACGGAGAGAGGCTGCATATAGATACCGGGCTCGGCGCCTACGAGAGGCAGAAGGTGCTCTACAAAGAGCGCTACATAAAACTGGTGCGGGACTTCTACCTACCCAAAAGGGATGTCGGCGGTTTTCTTGACGAATATGTGTACAAGAGTGAAGGTGTCTGGCTTTTGAAGCGAAGTGAAGCAAGAGAGTTTGTCGATTACTACTGGGAGCGCTATCGTCAGATCGGCCAGGAGACGATGCCTTTTTAAGCTCCCTGTGCAACCTTTTATATCAGATCGGATATAGTTTACATTTGATATAATCAGCTCGAAATTACTCTTTCAAAGGTATGCTAATGCTGCTTTTTACACCCGGCCCCACTCCGGTCCCGGAAGCCGTCCGTATGGCGATGGCGGGGCCTACGATACACCACCGTACCAAGGAGTTTGAAACGATATTCAAAGATACCAGAGAGCGTCTCATGAGGCTTTTTGGTATGTATGAGTGCGTTATGATAGCCTCTACAGGTACAGGCGCCATGGAGGCGTGCGTTACAAATCTTTCATCGAAAAAAGTTCTTACTGTCAATGCGGGAAAGTTTGGCGAAAGGTTCGGAAAAATCGTTAGCGCTTCCGGTCTGGAACTGGTAGAGCTGAAGTATGGATGGGATACTCCTGCCAATGTCGAAGATGTAAGGTCCGCGCTTGTTGATGATCCCGATATAGATACATTCTGTATACAAGTCAGTGAAAGCTCCGGTGGTTTACGTCATCCGGTTGAAGAGATCGCTGCTGCAATAAAAGAGTTCAATCCTGAAATAATGGTGATTGCAGACGGTATAACCGCAGTTGGCGTGGAACCAATAGACACTTCCTGTATTGATGCGCTTATAGCCGGCAGCCAGAAGGCTCTTATGCTTCCACCCGGGATGGCGATGATCGGTTTGAGCGAGGCTGCTGTCAACAAGATAGGAGAAGGAGAAGGCTACTACTTCAATATTGCCAGTGAAATAAAAAAACAGAGGCAAAATACCACGGCATATACCGCTCCAACTACACTGATAATCGGACTTGGAAAAGTGCTCGAGATGATCGAATCGGATGGTTACGAGAGCTTTTATGAGGAGACAAGGGCCCGTGCTTTGGCCACCCGTTCGGCACTCGAGGCGATTGGCTGCACTATCTATCCAAAGAGCCCCGCTCTATCTATGAGTGCCGTTTACGATGAAGAGGCTGATGCGTTGAGGTCCGTTCTAAAAACGGAGTTCGGTGTCAATGTTGCGGGAGGACAGGACCATTTAAAGGGGAAACTTTTCAGAATCAATCAGATGGGCCTCATTCCCGTGCATGAGAGTGCATGGGTGGTAAATGCCGTAGAGTGGGCATATGACAGGCTGGATCGCCGCCCTTACAATGGTCTGGCTTCCAAAGTGTTCAACGAAGTCTACTACGCAAACGAGAAGTTATGATTTTCGAACATGAAATTCCTGCTGGAAGCAGGTTCTATTTTGGTGCTACTGCAAAGCTGAAGCGGGAAATAGAGAAAACCGCCAGCGATTTACTTGAAAAAGAGGGTTTCGAAGAGATTGCCACGCCACTTTTTTCATACCATCAACATCAGAGCATACGTGACAGCAAAGAGTTGATACGAATAAGCGATCCTGCAAATCGTGAAGTTACACTGCGTGCAGACAGTACGATCGATGTAGTCCGGCTTGTCACTAAACGTCTCGGGCGCTCTACCGGTCAGAAGAAGTGGTTTTATATACAGCCAGTCTACAGATATCCCACCAAAGAGATAAACCAGATAGGAGCCGAATATATCGACGGCACGCTTACGCAGGCACTCGAAGTTACCATGAGCCTTTTCGATGCATTGGAGACAGAACAGATTCTTCAGATCTCAAATATACAGATTCCCGTATTGATATCGATGGAGTTTGGAATACCTCTCGAGTGGTTTGCATCGATGCAGATAGAGAAGCTTCTCGGTACAGGGCACAGGTGGCTTGCCGAGCTTGCAAAAGTGCAGCATCTTGAACAGTTGGAATCCATAATGCCGGAGGTTCCTCAGATACTGCGGCCGGAGCTGCAGAAGATGGGAGATCTTGTGGAAACCTGCCATATTGACCAGTGTGCTTTGGCTCCACTTTATTATGCGAAAATGAGATATTACGACGGCCTCTTTTTTCAATGCTTCAGACAAAACACCCTTCTTGCAAGTGGAGGACACTTTATAAACGAGGATATTACAGCAGCAGGATTTGCGCTCTATACAGATGCGCTGATCGAAGTCAAGACAAAAGGAATTATCGGATGAACCAGGCGGATTTGATAGTCGGTCTTCAGTGGGGAGACGAAGGAAAAGGTAAAATCGTCGATATGATGGCCCAGGAGTATGAAGTGGTCGCACGTTTTGCGGGGGGACATAATGCCGGGCACACTATCGTCACCGACGGTAAAAAGTATGCACTTCACCTGATACCTTCCGGTATACTCAACCCAAAGGCTGTGAATATAATAGGAAACGGGGTGGTCGTCTGTCCGACAAATCTGATGAAGGAGATGGAGCAGTTCGACAATCTTGAAGGACGCCTGTGGCTAAGTGACAAGGCCCATATGATTTTGCCATATCATCAGATGATCGATCAGGCTAAAGAGCGTCTCAGGGGAGCCAGAGCGATAGGAACGACCGGGCGTGGCATAGGCCCGGCCTATGCAGACAAAATTTCCCGTTCCGGACATAGAGTGGGAGAGTTGAAAGATATCGATACTCTTTTTGAAAAAGTGGTCGAATTTCTCTACCAGAACCGGCCGATTATGGATGCCATGAATATAGATTGTCCCAATGAAGAGGCTCTGAAAGATGATTTAAAACGTTACAGAGACGGGCTGCTATCCTATGTCGCCGATACGACGCAGATGGTTTGGAAAGATCTTGATGCTGGTAAAAAGGTGCTTCTTGAAGGGGCACAGGGTACGATGCTCGATATCGATCACGGTACCTACCCGTATGTTACGAGCTCCAATACTATTGCGGGTGGAGCTTGTACCGGAATGGGGCTTTCGCCCAAGCGGATCGGTAAGGTGACAGGAATTGCCAAGGCATACTGTACAAGAGTTGGAAACGGCCCGTTTCCCAGTGAAGATAACGGTCCTGACGGTGAGAGGTTGAGAGTGCAGGGGCACGAATTTGGAACCACGACCGGTCGCCCGAGGCGTTGCGGTTGGTTCGATGCGGTGGCCATACGATACGCCTGTGCGCTGAATGGATGCGATCGTATAGCGTTGATGAAGCTCGACGTTCTGGATGGTTTCGAAACGATCAAGGTCTGTACCGGATACAAATTCGAAGGGGAGCTGATAGATTATGTTCCATATGACTTGGAGCATGTAAAGCCGGTATACGAGACATTTCCGGGATGGGAGAGGGTCGAAGGGATAAGCGAGTACGACCAACTTCCGGATTCGGCCAAAGCATATATCGAGACGATAGAGAGGGTCAGTGGGGTTAAAGTGGGGATAATCTCGACCAGCCCGGACAGAGCGGATACCATAATAAGATAGAAGATGCCGAAAAAATATCGTGCTTTAACAAAACTCAGAAAAAGAGAGCTCGAACGGGCGGAACAGGCACTTTTATCTGTAAATTTGAAGCTCGATGAGCTGAAGAGAAAAAGAGAAAAGCTTAGAAAAGATGAGAGATTGACAACGTTGCCTCCCAGTGGAGAAGGAGCCCTGGTTGCCGGAGTATTGGCACAAAAAAGAACCATCCAGCTATGTCTGAAGAGTGTGGAGGCCCAGATAGAGAGTCTGCTGAGAGCCAAAGAGCAGCGTCAGGCAGAGCTTCGGTCGGCCAATATAGCTTACGAGCAGGCAAAAAGCATCGAATCGAAAGTTCTTGAAGAGATTTTTAAAAAAGAGGCAAGACGAACGCAGAACGCTCTGGACGAGGCCGCTTCACAGAGGTTTTGGAGACTGAATGTCGGAAGGAAAGATGCAGATTGAAAAAGTTGGCCTTTTTAATCATTCCATTTACTCTTTTGGCGCAGATGCCGGAACCCTTTGAGTGCAACAAGATTTTTGAAGAGCGCAAACAGGAGCTGGAGCTGAAGCTCGAGCAGATAGATGAGCAGCGCCAGGCGTACGAAGCGCTGAAAGATGCGACGGAGGCTATGCTGAAGCGCAAAGAGAAGAAGCTGAAAAAAATCGCTGAAGATTTGAATGCGACCCGTGTCAAGCTTCAGATACAAAAGAGAGAAATCAAGAGACTGATCGCCAAAAATGAAAAGCTGTTAAAAGCGATAAAAGAGGCGAAAGCCGACAAAGTCTCGCAGACATACGCAAAGATGAAGGCCTCTGCCGCTGCACAGATACTCTCGAGCATGAAGGCTTCCCAAGCCGCAAAAATAGTCGCGACACTCAAACCCAAGACAGTTGGGCAGATACTTGCGAAAATGGATCCGCTGAAAGCGTCGAAAATAACTCTGTTGCTTGAGGACAATTCAAGTCGGATAGAAAAAAGCCGGTAGCAAACCGGGCTCTCTTCTTTTTGGCTGAGCCATATGGAGAAGCAAAAGATATAATCACAAATTTACCTAACTTTCGATAAACTGTCGGAAAAATCCGCCCGTACTCTTTTTCGGGCCCAAAGGCGCGTTATGAAGTTAAATTTGGCCCATGCACCCTATATTGCCAGTAAAATCGGAATCGATCTGGCGAACGCACCTTTTGTTAAATTAAAAAGAGGCCTTGAGCCCGTTATCGAAAAGGCAAAAGAGGTTATTGAGGAAGATGTAAAAAAAGAGCGTGCGCTTGATGAACGGGTAAATGAGCTTCTGGAAGAGAAAGAGGATGAGATAGAGTTTATGCAGGCTGACATAAGACAGCTTTTCTGGATGATCAAGAAGAGGCTTGCACCGGAGTATGGTGTGATACTGAATACCGAAGATAGATACAGCGATCTTTCTCATAAAATACTGAATGAGTTATGGGAGGAAGATCTTATCGAGTATACGGTAAACGAGAACCAGGTTCGCGGCGTAATTTTCAGAGCCATAGAAGAGTATATGAAATCGTTCGAAGAGATCGAGGATGTCGTGTTGGAGAAGATTTCGCACTATAGACGCAAACTTGTAGCCGGAACCGAAGAGTATGACTTGATTTTTGAGAGGCTTTATGAAGAGGAATTACGCAAGCGGGGGATGATGTGAAACACAATATGAAACCGGTATGGCTCTATCTGGAGAATGGACTCTTTTTTGAAGCCAGAAGTTTTGGAGCGGAAGGCACCGCAGTAGGTGAGATAGTGTTCAATACTTCTATGACCGGATATCAAGAGATCATTACGGACCCTAGCTATGCCGGACAGTTTGTCACTTTTACGATGCCCGAAATTGGAAACGTCGGTTGCAACAGAGAGGATATGGAATCTTCCGGCGCATGGTGCAAGGGTATTATAGTGAGACAGTATCAGAATGAACCTTCCAATTTCAGGAGTGAAGAGCCTCTGCATGAGCTGCTTAGACGTTATGGCATCATAGGGATTTGCGAGACGGATACCCGTTTTTTGACGAAAGTGCTGCGCGAAGAGGGGGCGATGATGATGATCGCTTCGACCGAGACAAGCGATAAAACGCAACTCGCGAAGCTTCTTTTTGATGCTCCGCATATAAGTGAGATAAACTATATCGAAGCTGTAAGTACAAAAGAGAGATATGTGCACAAAACGGGTGCCTATGATGCAGTACATTATCGTTACAAGGAAGCTCCAAAACCGAAAGCGAAAGTGGTTGCAATCGATTTTGGTATCAAAAGAAATATTTTAAACGAGCTTTCGCAAGCCGGTATGCAGGTGGAGGTGGTGCCTAACAGTATCGATGCCGACGAGCTTATCGACCGCTATAAAAGCAAAGAGATAGATGGCGTCTTTTTGTCCAATGGTCCCGGGGATCCCTTGATCCTTGTAAATGAGCAGCGGATGATAGCAAAGCTGATGGACGCCAAAGTGCCCATGTTTGGCATCTGTCTGGGGCATCAGCTTCTCTCAATAGCGAGCGGCTTCAAGACTTACAAATTGAAATTTGGACACCATGGCGGGAATCACCCTGTCAAAAACTTCTCAAGCGGAGCAGTCGAAATAACAGCTCAGAATCACAACTACAATGTACCGGAAGAGATTCGCGAAATTGCTGAGGTGACACATATAAATCTTTTCGACAACACAATCGAGGGTTTGAGGTACAAAAATGTACCGGTGATTTCGGTGCAACACCATCCGGAAGCTTCTCCAGGGCCGCATGAGAGTCGTTATATCTTCTCTGAATTTCTAAAAATGGTAGAACGCTGATACTCTGTTTTGTGAAGAAACAGGGTATCTGTCAATATCATTTTTAAGTCTGCATCTTTTCTGCTCTATTGGCTGGAGCGGTAATAAGTTCCAAATTTTCCGCTTCTTCGAAAAGAGACTTTGGTGGCAAAGATTTCTCAGTTCACGTTTAATCATATCTTGGTTGAAAAATTAATTAAAAGTTAACAGATTTTAAGCCTATCTTCATAAAAATGTCACTATGATGTCATTGTCTTACTCTCCAGCGAGTGTCGAGAGAAAAATATTAAGGAGGTTTGCATGGTAAATGCAGCAATGGAATACGACTATACCGTATCCAAATGGTTTGCTTATCTGTCAATCATTTTTGGAATCATCGGAATGGTCGTTGGTGTCCTCATTGCTTTTCAGATGGCATATCCCGAGCTGAATAATCTGTTTGGACAGTATGGTACATTCAGCCGCCTGAGGCCTATTCATACCAATGTTGTAGCTTTTGGATTTACACTGAGCGGAATATGGGCCGCTTTCTATTACATATCTCAAAGAGTCCTGAAAGTCTCTATCAGAGAAAATTCGGTAGTGCATGGAATCGCGAAACTGCACTTTTTTCTTTATGTTATTCTGGCTGCAGGTCTTGTTGTTTCGCTTCTGCTTGGAATTACAACATCCAAAGAGTATGCAGAGATGGAGTGGCCGCTCGATATTTTGACAGTTGTTGTATGGATTCTTTTCGGTCTTGCGCTTTTCGGACTGATCGGTATGCGCCGCGAAAAGACTCTTTATATATCGATGTGGTATTTCATAGCTTTTTTTCTTGGCGTCGCAATGCTCTATCTTTTCAACAATATGGAGGTTCCTACATACTTTGTAACAGGGATGGGCAAATGGTATCACTCCGTTTCAATGTATGCAGGCACAAATGACGCTCTGGTACAGTGGTGGTATGGGCATAATGCGGTAGCATTTGTCTTCACTGTGCCAATTGTTGCGATGATATACTATTTTCTACCCAAAGAGTCCGGACAGCCGGTATACTCCTATAAGCTCTCATTACTCTCATTCTGGGGATTGATGTTTGTATATCTTTGGGCTGGCGGACACCACCTTATCTACTCTACTGTTCCTGATTGGATGCAAACGATGGGATCGATATTTTCCGTAATCCTCATACTCCCGTCCTGGGGTTCCGCAATCAATATGTTGTTGACTATGAAAGGGGAGTGGAACCAGCTTAAAGAGTCTCCTTTGATTAAGTTTATGGTTCTCGCATCGACTTTTTATATGCTTTCGACACTCGAAGGTCCTATCCAGGCAATAAAATCTGTCAACGCTCTTGCGCACTTTACAGACTGGATCATAGGACATGTCCATGACGGAACACTTGGCTGGGTTGCCTTTATGATCATTGCTGCGACGCTTCATATGGCCCCACGCTACTACAAGCGTGAAATATACAGCAAAAAGCTTATGGAGATGCAGTTCTGGCTTCAGACTACAGGGATAGTTCTCTATTTCTCCAGTATGTGGATTGCAGGAATCACACAGGGAATGATGTGGCGGGCTGTAGACCAGTACGGCAATCTTGCATATTCGTTCATAGATACGGTTACGGTTCTTCATCCATACTATACTATTCGTGCAATAGGTGGTCTGCTGTTTGTTATAGGTCTGTTTATGTGGGCCTACAATTATGTAAAAACGATGCAAAGCGGCAAGATTCTTGAAAAAGAACCGGCATTCGCTTCGCCTATGGGCGCGTAAGGAGGTAAAAGATGTTTCATTGGCTGGAAAAAAGACCGTTTTTCTTCGCAGTAGGGGTATTTCTTGTCATAGCCTTTGCGGGATTGATAGAGATCATACCCGATTTTGCACAGGCTTCAAGACCAGTAGTAGGTACCAAGCCTTATACGGTACTTCAGCTCGCGGGCCGTCATGTGTATATCAAAGACAGCTGCAACGCCTGTCATTCACAGCTCATACGCCCGTTCAAATCCGAGACCGACCGCTACGGTCCATACAGCCTGAGTGGAGAGTATGCATATGACAGACCGTTTCTATGGGGTTCCAAAAGAACCGGTCCGGACCTTATGAGAGTAGGAGAGTACCGTACTACAGATTGGCATGAAAATCATATGTGGGAGCCATCCTCCGTCGTTCCCGGCTCCATCATGCCGGCATACAAGCATATGTTCACTCAAAATGCAGATATTGAGACCGCTTATGCGGAGGCTTTGACGGTGAAGAAGGTGTTCAATGTTCCTTATGACAAGCCGGGTATGCCAAAACTGGGAGAGTGGGAAGAGGCCAAAAAACAGGCGATGGAAGAGGCCAGGAAGATTGCAAGTGAAATGAAAAACCAGGATGTAAAAGATGCAGTGGCAAATGGGGAAATTCCGGAGATAGTTGCTCTGATCGCATATCTCAACAGCTTGCGCTGAGTCGGGGCTGATATGGAAAATATAAGAGAGCTGCAAGCTTATGCATACTTTTTCTTCACTCTTTTTCTGGTGGTGATACTATATTCATATATAGTGCATCTCTACCGCTCAGAGAAAAAGGGGACAAGAGACTATGAACAGTATGGAAAGCTGGCTTTGGATGACGAACTCGACTCAAAGCCTATAGAGCCGCAGGAAACGAAAGAAAATAAGGAGCAAAAATGAATTGGTTAAGTGATAATATAAATCTGCTGGCCCTTATCGCCGCAGTTGTTATCGTAGTCTTGACTGTTTTGGTTGCCGGCAAATATATAAAACAGATGAAGACAGACAGGTCGACAGGGGAGCTTGCCAAAGAGAACTGGGATGGAATAGGCGAATACAAGAATGAGCTTCCGTCCGGTTGGGCATATACCTTTTTGGGCGCCATGATATGGGGATTGTGGTATTTTGCAATCGGTTATCCTGTAAACGGATATTCTCAGATTGGCGAATATAATGAGGAGGTTGCTGTACATACGAAGATGTTCGAAAGCAAATGGGCAAATGCAGACAGACAGACACTCCAGGAGATGGGAGAAGGCATATATCTTGTGCAGTGTGCACCATGCCACGGTATTGCGGGAGACGGAATGGATGCAAAAGCGGCCGACTTGACGGTATGGGGCTCTGCTGCCGGTGTGCTTGATACCATAAAAAATGGATCAAAAGGGCTCGGATATCCGATGGGCGAGATGCCTGCCGGGTTGCTTGATGGCGATAGTGCAAAAAGAGTGGCTTCATATGTTGCAAATGGTATGAAAGGCGAGAAGCCGGCCGAATTTGCCGCTTGTGCCGGTTGTCATGGAGTAGACGGCAAAGGAATGGGTGGAATGGCTCCGGACCTTACCAAATATGGGACACCCTCGTTTGTCGCAGACGTTTTGAACAGGGGTAAAAAAGGGTATATCGGGACGATGGTCAGCTTCAAAGGTAGACTTACTCCGATACAGGAGAAAGCAGTCGGAACATATATTCTAAGCCTTTCACGCGGCGAATAAGGAGTAAAATATGGAAAAACAGGGAAGCGCATTCGGAATAGACGGAATAGGCGGTATGCTTATTGCCACCGTACTTTTGCTGACAATTTTGGGTGGCCTTACAGTGGCCGCGCTCAAAACACAGCAGGCAACGGCTCAACAGTCTTATGAGATTGTCAATAAAGAGATGATCAAAAGTATAGGACCCAATCTGTCCAATGAGACTCATGTAATCATACATGGTGAGCCGGTCGGAGGTGACACTTTACATAAATACAGATTTGAAAAGTAAAGTGTAACGAGATGGGGGACGCACCTAAAAAAAGCCATATCCGTGATTATCTTAAAGGGTGGATTCCATATAGAATAAAAAGATACAGATTATATGTGATTATCACGATACTGGCTCTGGTGCTGCCTTTTGTCAAAATAAACGGCAATCACTTTTTTCTCCTGAACTTCGACCATAAACAGTTGCATTTTCTTTTCATACGGTTTGATATGCAGGAGCTTTATCTAATGCCGTTTTTACTGATGCTCCTTTTTTTAGGGGTATTTTTTATGACCACACTTGGAGGTAGAGTCTGGTGTGGCTGGGCATGCCCTCAAACAATTTTTCGTGTCATATACAGAGATCTGTTCGAAACCAAATTGCTTGGATTGAGAAAAAGAGTAAATAACAAACAGCAAGAGCCCGACTGGAGCAGACCGCAGAACAAAGCAAAAGAGATCGTCGCCATACTGCTGTGGTCAATTTTGGCACTGATTGCAGCAGCCAATTTTACCTGGTATTTTGTACCTCCGGAAGACTTTTTCAAATATATACAAAGTCCTGCGGAGCACCCAGTACTGTTTTGGTTTTGGCTCGGAATCGCTCTGTTTTTGATTGCAGATATGGTATGGCTGAAAGAGAATTTCTGTATCTATATCTGTCCTTACAGCAGGGTTCAGTCGGTTATGTACGATGACGATACCATAATGGCTATATATGATGTACATAGAGGCGGACATATTTACGATCATGAGGGACAGGATGCAAAAAAACTTGTATCCGACCGAAAAAGCCTGCTTGCAAAGGAACCGGAAGCGGAGTGTACTGTATGTGAAAGCTGTGTAAAGGTATGTCCGACCCACATTGATATACGACAGGGGATGCAGCTTGAGTGCATAAACTGTCTTGAGTGTGTGGATGCGTGCACCAAAGTGATGGGAGCATTGGGCAAGCCGAGTCTGGTGCGTTGGTCGAGTCCAAAAGAGGTAGAAAAACGTGAAGGTCCTACCAGATATATCAGGCCTATCACCATGGCTTACGCGGGTGCTCTGTTTATAGTGGCAATCGCTCTGTTTATAACAGGAGTAAAGAAGGAGCATATGTTGCTTAACATAAACAAGACAGCGCAGCTTTACAGATTTACCCGCGACGGAAAAATAGTCAACGATTATACTTTTTTGTTTCAAAATACTGATTCCAAAGATCATACATTTTATTTTGAAATAGTGGATAATCCAAAGATAAAAATCATAAGACCTGTAAGACCTTTCAAGCTTCAGGCACGGAAGAAGATAAAAAAGATAGTGCAACTCGAGGCTGTTGAGCCGTTGGCGAAAAATATCAGGAAGGATACGCCAATACCTGTAGTTGTAAAGGCTTATGCTACAGATGATCCAGATAAGATACATATAGAGAGAAAGACAGTTTTCGTCTATCCGAGATGGGATATTGTACAAAAAAGAGTCAAGACTGAGTAAAATGCTAAAATAACAAAATAAGGAGGTAGAAATGATTCAGATAATGGATAAAGTGCTTGGTTGGGGAATGGTTGTGATGGCAATATACACGCTTTGGGCTGTAGTTACGGCAAATCACGCTTTTGTTGGCTGAGAATTGACTCAAATTGTCAAAAAGAGAAGATCTGTCTTCTCTTTTTTGTTCCTCATTTTTTTTGCTGTGTTGGCACCTCTTCATGCGAAAGAGAACTTCGTTCTTGTCAATGATGGAATCATGCCATCCAAAGAGGTCGAGAAGCTTGAAGAGATGGGAAGAGAGCTTTATAAAAAGAGCGGAGTAGCCGTATTTGTAGCTGCCGCATCGGAATTAAACTCTACAAAGCCCGTAAATCTGCTGGAGTCCATTAAAGGTGGGTATCCCGATTTTATCCTTCTTTATCTATCGATCAAACCCAAAAGTGTCAATATTTTCGCTTCCGAAAATGCTAAAAATCTTATCGATATAGACCAGATACTCAGCCCGCTGCCGTGGCGTGGTACGATTAAACCGTTGATGAGCCCATCCATCAGTAAAAAGGATAGCGTCAAATATGAAGCTGCCATCTTCAATGGATACGCCGATATAGTCGACCAGGTTGCCAAAAGCAAAGGAGTAGAACTTGAATCCAGTATAGGCAGCGGTACAAAGGAGAGCTTCAGGTTCATTCGTCTGGTGTTTTACGGGATACTGCTATTTTTTCTAATGCAATATCTATACAAGAAATTTTCGAAGCCGGGGAAAAAAATTGCACGATAAAAAAAAGGAGATAAACTACTGGCCATATACGATAGTGGGGATGATTCTTACAGTCGTAATGTTGTCGGCATGGACAATAAAAGTTACTATAAAAAATCCTGTACAGCTCGAAAACAGCTATATGATGAAATACCAGGATGTAGACGATAAAATCAATGAGATACTCGCGAAACAAAAAGCGTTTGATTCCAGGTATAGAGTTGTTTTTGACAAGAACCGCTTTTCAGCCGGACCCAATCGTATAAATATAACGATTCTGGATAAAAATGGCACTATTGTCAAGAAAGCAGAAGTAACTGCACTCGTTACACGGCCGGACAGTACAGGGTTTGATAAGAAACTGAAGAGATTCGATCTTGTAAACGGCAAGTATAGGAGCGAAGAGTTTGTGCTGAAAAAAAGAGGACGGTGGAATTTTGTTGTAAAAATAGAGATAGGAGATGATGTAGGGTTCAAGACCTATAAAACATTTATAAAATAAAAAATCTAGTGAACTGTTGTCAGGAGTGGATATTAGATTCGAAGAGAAGATACAAGCTTATAAAATACTGAAATTAAGCGTGGATTAATCAATATTACTCTACAATCGCTTCGTTCAAATCTTTTTAAAGGTAAAAATACCATGAAAGTAACAAAGATGGTAAACAGCGCTCAGGTAGAGCGTGACTGGATCGTGCTTGATGCAGAAGGAAAAACATTCGGGCGCCTGGTTACGGAGATTGCAACCTACCTGCGCGGTAAACACAAACCATATTTTACCCCTCATGTCGATTGCGGAGATCATGTCGTTGTGATCAACGCATCCAAGGTGAAGTTTACCGGTGCAAACAAACTTGATGACAAGCAGTACCACAGACACAGTGGATATTTTGGAAGCGTCAAAAGTGAAAAACTGGGTGAATTGATAGAGAAAAATCCGGAAAAACTTTTCAAACTTGCTACAAGAGGAATGTTGCCAAAGACGAAACTTGGACGTTCCATGCTCAAAAAATTACGAGTATATGCAGGAAGTGAACATCCGCATACAGCCCAAGTGAAAGCAAAGGATAAATAATATGGCAAATGTTTATGCAACTGGAAAACGTAAAAGCGCCGTAGCAAAAGTATGGCTCAGACCCGGCAGTGGAAAGATGACAATCAATGGAATGGGTCTGGATGAATGGCTCGGTGGACACGAGGCGATCAAAAGAAAGGTTATGCAGCCGTTGCTTTTGACCAAGCAGGAGGCAAGTGTAGATATTGTAGCCCAAACACTTGGCGGAGGATATTCGGCACAAGCAGATGCTCTGAAACACGGAATTTCAAAGGCTCTTGTGGCGTTTGACGAAGAGTTTAGAAGAGTCCTAAAGCCAAACGGTCTGCTCACGAGAGACTCCCGTGTTGTAGAACGTAAAAAATATGGCAAACATAAAGCTCGCCGAAGTCCACAGTTCTCCAAACGTTAACAGTCCCACAGTTTCCCCGGGTCTTCCCGGGAGGGGAGACAAACTATGAAAAAAACTGTTCTTCTTTTTCTACTCTTTTCACTCTCTCTTGTTGCCGGTGTCAAAGATATCGATATTGATAAGTTAGAGAAGATGAAAAGAGAGGGTGTACCTCTAATCGATATCAGAACTCCATCTGAGTGGCGCGAAACAGGAATAATCGAAGGCAGCCATACCATTATGTTTTTCGACCGGTCCGGCAGATACGATCTTAAATCCTTTTTGCAGAGCCTCTCAAGTCTTGGAATCGATAAAAACAGACCTTTCGTACTTATCTGCAGATCTGCAAACAGAACCAAAATAGTTGGAAACTTTCTTTCGGACAAAATGGGTTATAAATACGTATATGAACTTGAAGGCGGCATACTGAACTGGAAAAGACACGACAAACCGCTTGTTCCACCGTTGTGATGATCAGATTACTGCTAATATCTTTTTTCTCCATAACCCTTTTGGGATCTACACTGCACCTCTCTCTTGGCGCAAATCCGAGCAGGATCAACCCTCTGCTTGCGACTGACAGCGCCAGCGGGGAGATCAGTAGCTGGATATTCAATGGTCTTGTAAAGTTTGACAAAAATGCAAAAATAGTTGGAGACCTTGCGGAGTCATGGGAGTTTGAAGAGCCTACAAAACTGATTTTTCACCTGAAAAAAGGGGTAAAGTGGCATGATGGCGAAACTTTTGACGCTGAAGATGTAGTGTTTACATTCTCTCTTTTGAAATCATCGAAAATATTTACTCCATATGCAAGCGACTTCAGATATGTGGAGTCGGTAAAAGCCAGGAACAGTTTAACGGTAGAGGTAAAATATAAAGAACCATATTTCAAAGCTCTCTCCATCTGGATGATAGGCATACTTCCCAAGCACATCTGGATGGATGTTGAAGATCCGATGACTTCGGAATTGAACAGAAGAGCGGTGGGTACCGGACCTTATATGCTGAAGAGTTTGCAAAACTCCGGTGACGTTTTGCTTGAAGCCAATAAAGACTATTTCGAGCATCGTCCGAAGATAGATATGATTCACTACCATTTCATGCCAGATCCCACAACCCAGTTTTTGATGCTAAAAGCAAAAAAACTCGACATGGGCTCTCTTACCCCTCTTCAAACAGAGCGACAGCTTAGTCCTTCTTTTTTGGACTACTATCGGATAGTGCAACTGCCAGGCCATGGCTACACATATCTGGGCTTCAATCTCAGGCTGGAAAAGTTCAAGGATCGTCGCGTGAGGGAGGCCATCGATCTTGCGATCGACAAAGAAGAGATAATACGCATACTTTTCTTTTCATACGCGAAAGTCTGCTATGGGCCGTTTATGCCCGGTACCTTTGCTTATCCAAAGAGAGTGCATAAAAGTATTTATGATCCGCAAAGAGCAATAGAGCTGTTGTCGCAAGCCGGTTACGACAAGGAGAATCCTTTTGAGTTCACAATATCTACAAACGCCAACAATACCACAAGACTGTACGCTGCTCAGATAATCCAGCACCAACTGGCACGCATAGGAGTGAAAGTAAAGATACGTGCTATGGAGTGGCAGGCTTTTTTGAATACAGTTGTGACTCCAAGAAGATTTGAGACCATACTTCTGGGGTGGAGTCTCGGACTCATACCCGATGCCTATGCGCTGTGGCATTCGGACTCTGACAGGCTTGGAGGTTTCAATCTGGCCGGATACAGAAACAAAGAGGTCGACGAATTGATCGAAAACGCTGAAAAGTCGACAGATTTGACGAAGGTGGGCAGAGCATACAGAAAGATATTTGAGATCATCGCGGAAGATAGACCCTATATCTTTTTGTATATACCTGATTCGATTACGGCGATCAACAGAAAAATAGGACCGATCATTCCTTCTGTTGTAGGGATAATGCATAACCAGATTGACTGGATCAAGCCATAAAAAGCTTGGAGGCATGTTTGTGCAAAGGAGTGTAACCATACTGTTTGATCTTGATGGAACGCTGATAGACTCCACAGAAGCGATTCTTGAAAGTTTTTCTTTCGCTTTCAGAAGCCATGGATTTACGGTTGCACATGAAAAAGATATCAAGAAGCTGATCGGCTATCCTCTGGATATGATGTTTGAGTCTCTGGGTGTCGAATCTGAATGCGTAGATAGTTATGTAAAGGCCTACAAAGAGCATTACAGAAAAATCAGTTGCGAAAAGACGAAGCTGCTCCCGGGAGCGAGAGAGGCTGTTGAAAGGGCCCGTGAGTTTGCCAGATTGGGTATCGTCACCACTAAGACGGCACTTTATTCAAAAAGACTACTGGAATATATGGGATTAATGCAGCAATTCGATGTACTGATCGGCAGAGAAGACGTTGTAAATCCCAAGCCCCATCCGGAGCCGATCTACAAAGCGCTCGAAGCGATGAACAGCACAACGAAAGAGTGTTGGATGATAGGGGATACCACTTTGGACATCGATGCCGCCAAGGCGGCAGGCGTCAAACCTTTTGCTCTTTTATGCGGTTTCGGAAATGAAGCCGATTTTGTATCAGCTTGCGAGAATATAGCGGAAGATGCCAAAAGTGCGGTTGAAAAAATAGGTAAGCTCTATCTACAAAAGCCACCCTTTTATTGATTCTTCATCCATTAAATTACTATTTTTCCTTCTTTTTTTGCAAAAAGCTTGCTTTAAGAGCCGCTTGATTACAATTAGCTACCTTAGTATTTAAATAAAAAGTGCCAAAAACCTTATATTAAAATAGAGTCTTTTGGTCTTTTGAAGGGAGAATCGATGTTGGAAATTCGCTGGCACTCTCGTGCAGGACAGGGTGCGGTTACGGGCGCGAAAGGTTTGGCGGACGTCGTGTCAAGAACCGGAAAGTTTGTGCAGGCATTTGCTTTTTACGGATCGGCCAAGCGTGGTGCGGCGATGACGGCTTACAACCGTGTTGATGATGAAGTCATTTTGAACCATGAAAAGTTCATGCATCCGGACTACGTTTTGGTTATAGATCCGGGCCTTACATATACAGCCGATATAACGGCACATGAAAAGGAGACTACAAAATATATCATCACGACGCATCTGAGCAAGGATGAGCTGGTAGAGGATCAACCGAAACTCAAAGGCAAAGATGTGTATGTTGTCGACTGCATGCAGATATCGCTCGATACTATCGGACGCGCCATTCCAAACACTCCGATGCTCGGAGCGCTTATGAAGGTTTCGGGAATGTTCGATCTAGACTATTTCCAGAATGCGATGCAGAGTGTACTCGCCAAATTTCCGCAGAAGATCATTGATGCCAATATGGCGGCGATCGAACGTGCGTATAATTCAGTGAAGTAAAGGAAGATGAGATGAAATATCTTGGATGGGACGAACTGCTCCCGGGAGCGATACTCTTTTCATTTGACAAAGAGATGGAGAAGGATGCATGTGAAGTTTTGCCGGAAGAGAGGCCTTATGCCGAAACGAATTCACACGAAGCGTATGTAGGCGACTGGCGTGTATTGAAACCGGTATACAATCGGGATCTGTGTATAGATTGCCAGTTCTGCTGGATCTATTGTCCGGATGTATCAATTATTTCACGCGACAAAAAAATGATAGGTATAGATTACGATCACTGTAAAGGGTGTGGCATATGTGTCGAAGTCTGCCCTACCAACCCTAAATCGCTACTGATGTTCGAAGAGAGAATCGAAAACGAAAAAGCTCTGGCCCAATGGCCGGAGAAAGAGTAACAGGAGAGTTTGATGGCTGAAAAAATGGAATTGAATGAAGTGGAGGTTTGGGATGGTAACATGGCGGCGAGTCAGGCGCTTCGTCAGGCACAGATAGATGTAGTTGCCGCTTACCCTATTACCCCCTCTACGCCAGTTGTACAAAATTACAGTTCGTTTCTTGCAAATGGGTATATTGATGGTGAATTTGTCATGGTGGAGTCTGAACATGCCGCTATGAGTGGGTGCGTAGGCGCTTCGGCGGCAGGAGGCCGTGTTGCGACTGCGACCAGCTCACAGGGATTCGCCCTTATGGCTGAAGTGCTTTATCAGGCAAGCGGAATGCGTCTTCCCATAGTGCTTGTCGTAGTCAACCGTGCACTTGCGGCGCCTCTGAATGTAAACGGTGACCATTCGGATATGTATCTTGGGCGTGACAGCGGGTGGATACAACTCGACGCCTTCAATTCGCAACAGGCGTACGATTTGACCCTTATGGCGTTTCGTATTGGAGAAGACCATGACATAAGGTTGCCGGTAATGGTTCACCAGGATGGGTTTATAACGTCACATACGGCAGAAAATGTACATCCTCTTAGCGATGATGAGGCATATGAGTTTGTAGGAGAGTTCAAACCTTTGAACGCCATGCTCGATCTTTCGAAGCCCACTACCTATGGTGTACAGACGGAAGAGGATTGGCATTTCGAACATAAAGCGCGTCAGCATGCTGATCTCATGACAAAAGTTTTTGGAAAAGTTGAAGAGGTTTTCGATGCTTTTGAGGAGAAAACAGGTAGAAAATACGATATAGTAGAAGAGTATATGATGGAAGATGCCGAAGTAGCTATCGTGGCACTCGGTAGTACGGTTGAGACTACGGAACTTGTCGCAAAGATGATGCGTGAAGAGGGGATAAAGGCAGGCGTAGTCTCTCCGCGTCTATTCCGCCCTTGGCCATATGAGCAGATCAAAAAGGCTTTGAGCGGAGTAAAAGCTGTCGCATGTCTGGATCGCAGTAGTCCGAATGGGGCCTTGGGAACACTTTTCAACGAGGTAGCGGCATCTCTTTATCATGTCGAGAACAGGCCGGTTGTTACGAACTACATTTATGGTCTCGGCGGGCGTGATTTTACAATAGATGATGCCAAAAAGATATATGAAGAACTGGATGCCAATGCGAAAAAGGGCAGCCCTACGACACCACTTCAGCAGTTTGTCGGACTTCGAGGTCCCAAGCTGTCGTTTTATTAAGAGGAGCGCACGATGAGTGAAATGAAAAAGATCAAGAACCTTAAAGAGTTTTCAACCTCTGCAGACCGTTTTGAAGGTGCAAATCTTCTATGTCCCGGATGTGCGCATTCGATCATTGTTCGAGAAATTCTAAATGCTACCAACGATCCACTGATCCTTTCCGCTTCCACCGGATGTCTTGAGGTCTGTACGGCGGTATATCCCTATACTTCTTGGGATGTATCATGGATTCATATCGGTTTTGAGAACAGTTCTACAGCCATAGCCGGTGCGGAAGCTATGTATAAGACGTTAAAGAGAAAAGGCAGGCTTCCCGCATCCTGCGAAGGGAAATCCCCTAAGTTCGTGGCATTCGGAGGAGATGGTTCGACATATGATATTGGTTTTCAGTGGATTTCCGGATGTTTCGAGCGTGGTCATGACATGATGTATGTCTGCCTCGACAATGAAGTCTACGCCAATACCGGTGGCCAGCGAAGCTCTTCCACTCCAATCGGCGCAAGCACGACGACATCACCGGCGGGCCGGATAAGCTATGGTGAAAAGAAGCAGAAAAAGGATATGATTCAGATTATGGCGGCGCACGGTTCGCCATACGTTGCTCAGGTAGCGCCAAACAAATGGAAAGATATGGTCAAGAAAATCCAGAAAGGTTTTGCTACGGAAGGCCCGGTTTTCATAAATGCCATGAGTGCTTGTACAACCGAATGGAAATTTGCCCCCGATGATACTATAGCTATTTCCGATTTGGCTACCGACTCTCTCGTTTTTCCTCTCTACGAGATAGAAAACGGTACGAAACTCACTATAACATATCGACCTAAAAACAAGATACCTGTACGTGATTATCTTGGTGCGCAGGGTCGTTTCAAACATCTTTTCAGACCCGAGTACGAGTATCTGATAGATGAGTGGCAAAAACGTGTAGACGAACACTGGGAGTATCTCCAGCGCCGGGAAGAAGCGGGAGTCTGATATCTTTTTTCTTCGAAAGCCACCCGGCTTTCGAAGATAATTAAATCTTCGTTCAATAATTTATATTCAATTTTTTCCTGGCATCTTTTGATGTATATTCAAAAAGGTCAGTTTCCTGTTTCTCGCAAATAGAAGTTGATCAGTTTAAGCGCTATTGTGGCAAATGCAGTTTGCATGATTGGGCACATTTTGAAAAAATTGTGCAATAAATCCAAAATAAAAGGTCCTGTAATGCCTCTACTTGAAAGTTTTACCGTAGATCACACTCTTATGCCGGCACCTGCCGTGCGCAAGGCCAAAACCATGAAAACCCCCTGCGGCGATAGAATCACGGTTTTCGATTTGCGTTTTTGTCGTCCCAACAAGGAGATAATGGGCGAAAAGGGAATCCATACGCTTGAACATCTCTTTGCCGGTTTTATGCGCAATCATCTAAATGGCACCGATGTCGAGATTATCGATATCTCTCCAATGGGGTGCAGAACAGGCTTTTATATGAGCGTTATAGGCGAGCCGGAAGAGGAGCGGATTGTAAAGGCATGGGAAACTTCCATGAAAGATATATTAAAAGTTGGAAGCATGAAGGATATACCTGAACTCAACATATATCAATGCGGCAGCTGCAAAATGCACTCGCTGGATGAAGCTAAGGCGATTGCTGAAAGTGTGCTTAAGCGTGGCATAGGAATTATGCATAACGAGGAGCTTGGACTGGATCCGGCAAAAATAGAGAACTCATCATGTTGATTGAGATCCCGCTCGACTCGAAAGATATAAAAAAAGCGAAAGTGACTCTCATGGAATCTGCCGTATGTTGGGGCCTTGTTGCCTTCGAAGAGGGGGTCGTAAAGAGCATAGAGTGTTTTGATAGACGTGAAGATATAGATGGTTTTGTCGATTATGCGATCGTTGCGAAACAGGGCGAGCCGATATGGCCTATGATGGAAGAGAGCATATTCGTTCTTGTTGCCGAAGAGGGGATGGGGCTCGATGAGGTGATGGAGCGTTTCAGGTTCAAAGAGCTTCATGAAGCGAGTTTTTGAGATAAAAAGAGTGAAAAAAGAGCTGGTCGAGACTGCCGACGGTACCTTTACCGCACGCTCCGAAGAGTTCGACGAGTGTTACCATTCCACAAAAGACGGCGCGCTCACAGAGTCTTTGAAAAAGCATGTCGAGCCTGCCTTTTCTCTAATTGACGCAGCCAAAGAGAGGCTTGAAATTCTGGATATCTGTTTCGGACTGGGCTACAATACACTTGCCACGCTTCTTTATATTCGTCAAAAAAGCCTTCCTCTAAAGATTCGTATCACCTCTCCGGAGATGGATGAAGAGCTCGTCCGATCGCTTGTAGATTTTCCGTATGCGAAGGCCCTTTGCCCTTTTAAAGCGGTTATAGAGTCGATAGCCAAAAGAGGTTTTTATGAAGATGAACAACTGTTCATAGAGGTGAAGTTCGGCGATGCAAGAGGGTTTTTGCGCAATACGGACCGGAGCTTCGACGTAGTCTACCAGGATGCCTTCAGCCCAAAGAAAAATCCGGCACTTTGGACAAAAGAGTACTTTATTAACCTTACAGCACATATGCAAAAAAGGGCTGTATTAACCACATACTCCTGTGCCACACCTGTACGTCTTGCAATGGCAGAGAGCGGACTCCATCTTTACAAACCTCCACAAAACGGCGTAAGAAGTGGAACCATAGCTTCACCATCGTCAAATCTACCTTTGGAGCCTATAGATATGGAGTTGAAAAAAGAGCGCAACCCTTCAGCTCTCCCGCTTACGGACAAAGTGGCTTTTGCACGCTGAGAAGATCCCTGCTATTTGTAAAGACTGCCACTCAATCGAGAGCCTATGAGGCCTTTGTCCCCATGCAGCAAGATATAGTTGTGATATTATACAAACAAGCATCAAGATAAAATATCTTTTGTTTATACCTTTACGGAAAGGGGATGAGATGAAGCTTAAAACCAAAATTGTACTTACGATTGTCGGTTTGGCGGCGTTTATACAGTTCTTACCCTATGGAAGGGATTACACCAATCCAAAGGTAGTTTCGGAGCCGAGGTGGGATTCGCCGAGAACCAAAGAGCTCTTTATGCGTGCTTGCGCAGACTGCCACTCGAACGAGACAAAGTGGCCCTGGTACAGCAGTATAGCTCCAATCTCCTGGTTGGTTACATATGATGTGAAGGAGGGGCGCGAACATTTCAATGTATCGATGTGGGGTATTCAGGAGAAGAATGATGGCGAAGAGGCAGTCAAGAGTGTCAAAGAGGGAGAGATGCCCCCTTTCGCATATTTGCTGGCACATCCTGAAGCGCGTTTGAGCGAATCTGAAAAGAGAGATCTGATAGAGGGTTTGAGAAGAACTTTCGGTGAAGAGAGTGATGAGGATTGAAGATGAATTTTTGGAGTTTCAAGGTTTCATAGTCTATGATATACTGCTAAATATTGTTTATACAAGGAGGCTCATATGGGAGAACTTTTACTAAAAATCGTGCGGCAGGCGATAGCCGCCAGACTGGGGCTTGCGCCGCAGATAGATAAACAGAAGCTGATAAAAGAGCATCCAGAGCTTATGCACAAACAAGCGACATTCGTAACGCTTACTATAGGCGGGCAGCTTAGAGGCTGCATAGGCTCCATAATTCCGCACAGGTCACTTATAGACGATCTTGTAGCAAATGCGGAGGCGGCGGCTTTCGAAGATCCGAGGTTTTCACCTTTGAGTGCGCAGGAGTTTGAAAATGTGGATATAGAGGTTTCACTCCTTAGCGTTCCCCGGCAGCTTGAGTACAAAGATGCGCAAGATCTGCGTGCCAAAATTACTCCTGGTGAAGATGGTGTGATTTTACAGCTGGATGGTAGACAGGCTACCTTCTTGCCGCAGGTATGGGAGGAGCTGAAAGATTTTGACCTATTTTTCGCTCATCTGTGCGTAAAAGCGGGTCTTCCGCAAAATTGTCTGCAATACCATCCGGTTATCTATACATATAGAGTTGAAAAGTTCAAGGAGTGCGACGGTGCAGGATGCGGGGTATAGTGCAACCGCCTTTGGTTGAATATACCGGTAAAACTTTCAAAAGAAAAATCTGTTTTACTGCAGTATCTCTCAATACAGCGAGATCCTTCAGGACAAGCTTTTATAGTTATAATCACCCAATTTTTTTGAGCAGACCGAAGCATGAAAGGTGTTTTATCTCTATCATCGTGAAAGTTCTACAGTCTCTTCACTTTTCAACAGCCAGACAAACACTTCTGCAACCGCCTGAAAGAGCTGAGGATCTATCTGTGTGCCTACATTCTGTCTAAGAAGTGATTCTGCAAGTGCTTCGTTTTGAAAGAGGGGAATGTCGAAGATTTTAGCTTTTTTTATGATTTTTAAAGCTATATCTCCTTTCCCGGAGGCTACTATTTTCGGAGCCCCTTCTATCGCTTCATATTTTAGTGCAGCCGCTTTTCGAGTCACTTTTTTATATGAATTGCCAGCCATCTTGCCCCTTTGGAAGTTTTAAGAACTCTGTGAGGAGTGTGTGCGGGTATGATTGTAAAGTCCCCACTTTTAAGCTCTATAGACGTCCTATCCATCTCCAGGATCGCATTGCCTTCTATTAGAAGTATCGCTTCGTCATGTGGCTGGTTGTAGAGTGTATCTTCGGGCTGCTCACTGCTGACTATGAGCTCTATATGTATACTCTCTTTTTTAAAAAGAGTTTTAAAAAGCTCTCCACGTTTTGGTATCGGGGCGTCTAAAAGGTTTCGTACCACCTTAAAACTCCTCAAGAGGAATATATATGGGTCCGTTTTGTGTAAGACGGCTCTCTAATAGATATATCGGAGCTTCTATTATGCCCAGAGGCTCGCTCATCCATGGGCGCCCCAGATTTTTGAAGCCTTTTGAACGGATATGTTTTATGCGTGCGAGAGTCACATGCGGCCTGAACGATTCATCTGGCTCAAGACCAAGAATCTGAGCAATTTTTTGATGCATTGTGTTGGCAACTACCGTTGATGTTTTGAGAAAGAGAATTTTCGGGTCCGGATCGCCGAATGTGTCGTAACCTTGCAAAGAGATCGGGAGCCTGGATCTCATTTTGAGCTCTCTGAGCCTGTCGATTATTGGAGCGGCACTTGGCTGTTCTCCCAAAAAGTACCATGTTAGATGGAGATTTTTAGGCTCCACCCACTTTGCATCGAAAAATGGCTCCATATCTTTTTTTATCTCTTCATAAAACTCTACATTGGCGAAGCTGGCGAGAAAAAGACGCATGATATTATCCTTTGACCGCTCTTTAATATAGGGCCTGTATTTTTTCTATTCTCTCCCAGCCATTCTTCTTTGGCTCTTCCTTTTTTTTCAGAATATTGGCTATATATCGTGCGAACAGATCAGTCTCTATGTTTACTCTGGTACCTTTTTTATAAGATCCAAAGAGAGTTTTTTTCATTGTGTAGGGAACTATTGTCAATCTGAAACCGTTCTGTTTTGTCTCGTTTACAGTTAGGCTCACCCCGTCTACCGTTATGGACCCTTTCGGAATGACATACTGCATGAACTCCTCTGGTATTGTTATGAAAAAATCTATACCATTGACTCTTTTTTCTATATGTTCTATCCTGCCGAGCGCATCTATATGACCCTGGACTATATGTCCTTCAAACCTGTCGCCCACTTTCATTGCTGGCTCTATGTGAACTTTACCTTTGAGGTTTTCAAGAGCTATTATGCTGCGTGTTTCATCTGCGAGTTCGACCATAAAGCCGCTTTTTGTTACTTCTATCACTGTAAGACAGGCGCCGTTTACAGCGATAGAGTCACCTCTTTTGGGATGATAGGAAGCTTTTAGCGTCAAAATGTTGTTGTCAAAAGAGATGACTTCCGCCATCTCACGAATGAGTCCTGTAAACATCTGTCTCCTTTAATATACATACTCTCTGAGCTGTTCTTTCAACTCATGACTGTGCAGAGTTTTTGGAATGATAGCAGCCGCATTGCACTGCTTTGCATAAAGAAGCAGCTCTCTACTGATACGTTTTGCGAAAAATGCGATTTCGATATCCGGAACGATCTTTCTTGCATACTCTATAATCGAATCGTTTTCGATTCCGCGCATAAACGGGTTGATTATCAGTATGTGCGGCTGGATATTTTTAAGATCCGGCAAGACGCTTTCCGGCCGCGTAGAGAGGACTATTTTTATATCCCTGTCTATTTCGCCGATTGCGGTTTTGACCATACCGAGAAATTCCGCATCCGTATCGATACAAACGAGTCTCCTTTTAGTCTGCGCCTCCAGGTACTGCATGAGCTCCATGAGCTCTTGGTTCTGTTGGTTCAGCTTGGAGCTGTCGAGAGTTTTCAGATAGTACTTCATGTATGTGACGGCACTGAACTCATCATGAATTCCGGCTTTTGCGAAAAAGGTCTGTATCGCCTTGGATCTATTCGCTTTTTCCCACATCAAAGAGTCGAATTTATAAGCCAGAACATCCTGTATTTTTCTCATCAACGCATCGTAGGTTTGCACGAATTCGTTGAAGCTTTTCTTGAATTTGTCATAATGCATTTTGTAAAAATTATCGAGCAGGTCTATATACAGTTTGTTCTCTTCGGTAAGTTTGGCTATTTCATGTATCGAGTCCACCAGAGTACGTTTGAGAATTTTGATTTCATTGAAAAGATATACATACTCTTCGCTCTGTGGAGAGAGTTTTTTAAGTTTTTTGCTTTTATCTTTTATTTCCGACTCCAGATTTGCGTTGCTTTCACCGAGTTTGGCAATCTTGCTTTTGTTTAGATCCAGTTTGGCCCGAAGCTCCCTGTATCTGCTCTGTTTGTTCAAAAACACCTGTCTGTAAGCGTTTTCGATATAATCGGTCCTGGATTTAAAAATTCGGTATGCGCCATGTGCGTCCAGAAGCTCCTGTCTCATTTCTGCGAGTTCATAATTTTCGAAGCTGTGATCTATCTCGATAAGATTGTTGTAGGCGGTAGTAAGGAAGCGCCGCATTTTTATAAAGTCGAGTCTGCGGTTTTCTTCCAATAGACGGCGGCTTTCGTCTATTTTTTTTCGTATATCCGAAAAGTGTATCTCTATACATGCTTCTACATCGAGGTCGTACTCTATAAGCCATGCCGGCTTGTTTGAGCCTGTTTCGACAGGGGTTGAGGTCTGTGTGTCCTGGACAACGGTTTTTTCCGTCTTTTCAGAGGGTGTCGTTTCGGCAGATTCGCACTTTTTTACAACCTGTATATTTAGAGCTTTTATACCTTCGGGTTCAAAAGAGATTATCTGTCCTACCGCTGGCGTCGTTTCGTAATCGTCCCACTCATCTACGGAGAAGTTATATTTTTTCCGTTCGGGAGTGATGATTTTGCCAATACCGGTCTGATCTGAGTAGACAATGATTTTACCCTGCATTCACAGCCTCTTCTTTTAAATGGATTTTTGGCTTCAAGGAAATCTTAAATTGATAATATCATATCTTTTTTAACCTCAAAAAGCTATAATCGGCCCAAAACCAACAACCTTAAAGAGAAGAGTATGAGATACGACATTATCGTGGTAGGCGGAGGTCATGCAGGCATAGAGGCTTCTTTGGCATCTGCACGGATGGGCATGAAGACGCTGATGGTCACCATTTTGGCCGAGCAGATAGGAGCTGTCAGCTGCAACCCCGCTATTGGCGGGCTTGCAAAAGGCCATCTGGTAAAAGAGATTGATGCTCTTGGTGGAGAGATGGCTCTTTTGACAGACAAATGCGGTCTGCAGTTTCGTATATTGAATGAGACAAAAGGTCCTGCTGTCAGAGGAAGCCGCGCTCAGATAGATATGGACCGATATCGTATCGAAGCGCGGAATGTATGTATAGGAACCGAGAACCTGGACATCCTGCAGGCGATGGTCTCTTCCATATTTATAGAAAACGGCCAGGCCGCAGGCATAAAAACCGAACTTGGTGAAACCTTTTATGCCCAAAGAGTGATATTGACTACGGGTACATTTCTAAACGGTATCGTACACGTGGGGAATGTTGTAAAAGGTGGGGGTCGTGCAGGCGAATTCGCTTCCACGCAGCTTGCCGAAAACCTCAAAGAGCTCGGGTTGCGCATAGGGCGTCTGAAAACCGGAACCTGTCCGAGGATAGACGGATCTTCTATCGACTTCACGAAAATGGAGTCACAGCCCGGAGACGAACCTCCTCGGCCTTTCAGTTTCAGGACGAAACATAAAAGTTTCAACCCCAAGCAGCTGCCATGTTTCATAGCATTTACAAATGAAAGAACCCACTCCATTATAGAAGAGAATTTTCACAGAGCGCCTCTGTTCTCCGGCCAGATCGAGGGGGTCGGCCCCAGATACTGTCCGAGCATTGAAGACAAGATAAACCGCTTTCGCGACAAAGAGCGTCACCATATTTTTATTGAACCCCAGACTGTAGCGGCTACGGAGTATTATATCAACGGAATGAGTACATCAATGCCGCCGGATGTCCAGCAGGCGATGATACACTCCATAAAAGGCATGGAGAGTGCGAAGATCGTCCGTTATGGGTATGCCATAGAGTACGATTATGTAGATCCGACCGAACTAAAGCATACACTCGAAACCAAAAAGGTGAAAAATCTCTATCTCGCAGGGCAGATCAACGGAACCACAGGTTATGAAGAGGCGGCTGCCCAGGGGTTGATGGCAGGTATCAACGCAGCGCTTTCGATCCGAGGCAAAGAGCCCTTCGTGCTCGGACGGGATGAGGCTTATATAGGTGTCTTGATAGATGATCTGGTTACAAAAGGTACAAAAGAGCCGTATCGCATGTTTACCAGTAGAGCGGAGTTTAGATTGATGTTACGCGAGGACAACGCCGATCTGAGGCTGATGGAGTATGGCCACGCTTTCGGATTTATCGATGAGGCGACGTTTCTTGGAATGTTGCGTAAAAAGGAACAGATAGCCAAGGGGATGAAGCTAATGAGGGAGCGCTATTTAACACCAAGTAAGGAGTCGCTTGCATTTCTCGAATCACTTGGAGTTGAAAAAATTTCGGACAAAACACCCCTAATGCTGATATCCGGGCGTGGAAACTTCAGCGTGGAGCAGTTGGAAAAACTTGTACCGGAAGCCGCCGACTTTACGGATGAGGCGAAAGAGCAGCTTCTTATCAATGCCAAATATGACAAATATATAAAACAGCAGAAGGAACAGATACGGAAGATGCACGAGATGCTCGATATCAAGATTCCCGAGGATATGACGTTTGATCACATATCTGGTCTAAGCAACGAGATTAAAGAGAAGCTGGCAAAGTTCAATCCGCCTACTCTGCAGGCGGCGAGTCAGATAAGCGGAATGACGCCGGCAGCACTAGAAATTTTGCACATTTATATAAAAATGGCTGAAAGAGAGAGAAGAGTAGACAGAGATGGAAAATGAAGATAGAGATAAAGGAATTCGTTTGAAACTTTTTTATTATATGGACACAGGACACAGAATAGGGCTGGACCGTTTGCGACGAAGCGCACCGGTTGCAAAGTCTCTCGAAGAGCATGATATGGATGTAACCGTGCTTACCAACGACTTCAGAGCGGGTGAGTATGCGAAGAGTCATTTTGGTGTAAGCAGATATGTAAGCGTAGATCTGCTCAGGAATATTGAAAATATTGCCACTCCCGCCGATACCGTCGTTTTGGATACCGATGATATAAGCCGTTCGCTTCTGGAGGATATGATCGGATATTTTGGCAAAGTGGTCCGCATAAGCAACGACCCTGAAGCCAAGCCTTTAGCCGGGGAACTGCTGATATCTTCAGTGTGTGAAGGAGATGGCATAATTACCGCAGACATAGTCGATCCGCGTTATTTTGTAAAAGAGAGTCAAAACTCACTGGCAGATGTATATTTCTGGGGTGACGACGATTATGAGTGTCGATTGCTCGAATTTGCAGACATTTTTGCTAATCTCGATATTAGACTGCTTGAAGGGTACTATTTTTTTATGCAGTATACCGATGAGTTGAAGAATATATTCGTCTCCTTTTTGGAAAACGAATCTTACGATGAGACTCTAAAAGGTGCCCGACGGTTTATAACCTCTTCTCCACAGAGTGCCCTGGAGGCTCTTGCCGCAAAATCAGATCCGATTTATATCAAAAAGGATTCATCCGCGGATTTTTGGAGCGAAAAGATGTCGTATTTCGGTATTCCTG
>WFUN01000121.1 GCA_015484905.1 Hydrogenimonas sp.
TATATAGACTCTTTTTACCGTAAGGAGACCAAAATGGTCGAAGAGACGGTAAAAGAGAAGATTACAGAAACGGTTACGAAAACCGTTGTAGACGAAGAGACCGGTGAAGAGAGAGATATAGTCGAAGAGGTTACCAAAACCGTTACAAAAAAAGTTATGAAAGAGGTTGAAGTTGATCTAAACGGTCTACTCGATATTTTGGATGCACCTGGAGACTTCAGCGACAAAATGGTCAAGATGCTGGCGAAAAAGTCGAGGTTCAGTCTGATACTCGGCGAAGATCTTTTCAACCATCCAAAAGCGGAAAATCTGGCGCGTTTGGCTGGATTGGTCGAACTGTATACAGATTTCGAGGTTGTGATACTTCCTTCGAAAACCAATACCTTGGGGGTGAGCCTTATATGTGATCTGGATGACGAAGCAGGGGACTACACTATAGGTTACAATGCAAAAGGAGATTTTGTATTGAGTGCCAATGGCGATGGAGATCTGGATATGCCGGCTCTTAACCAGCAGGAAGGTACGTTTACAAATGTCGACAAAAGGGTGGTTCCTACCAATGTAGCGCTCGGTTATAACGGTTATTTGCTCAATGACATAGCCAATGCGCTGGGGCTTGAAGCCGAACTTACTATTGACTATACGCCGGCACTTCCGGAAGAGAGTGGATTCAAGCCGTTGGAATTTGACGATCTGGAAAATCACTATACAAACAGAGGAGAAGAGATACGTGGCTATCGCCTTGTTTCACATAAAACAGAAAAAGCGGATATGCCTGTTTGGCCGATCGCCGAAAATGCCGGAATGGTTGGTGAGATAGGCTATAGATGCAACCCGGTTTTACAGTTCAACGAATATACGAAAAAAGCGCATCAAATAGCTACAGATGCAAAGCTTCTTGTATCGTCTGGGAAGTTGGAAAAACTGGGAGTTTCAGAAGGCGAAAAAGTTAGAGTCGTTATGGATGGCGGCAGTATGGAGCTTGTTGTAGAGGTAGAAAAGTTTATAGATGGAGATATCGTTTTGATACCCGATTTCGACCCGAAACTGGAAACAGAGCGGTATTTCTCGTCCAACAGATACCAAAATGTAACGATAGAAAAGGTGTAAGCCATGACATTGACAGAATTTGTTATAGCAACGATCGTCAAAATTCTTCTGGTATTGGGAATAGTTTCGGCATTGGCCGGTTTCGGTACCTATCTCGAGCGTAAAGTGCTTGCATTTATGCAAAGAAGACTGGGCCCGATGCATGTCGGCCCTTATGGGCTACTGCAGGTATTGGCCGACGGCATCAAGCTCTTCACGAAAGAGGATTTCGTTCCGCAAAATTCTATCAGGCCCATTTTTATGATTGCACCCCTGATAGGAGCTGCTTCCGCTTTTATAGCTCTTGCAGCGGTACCGCTTCTGCCAGAATTCAAAATTTTCGGAATAACTGTCCATCCGATAATCGCAGACGTCAACGTCGGTATACTTTTCGTGCTGGGTGTCATGGCGACAGGCCTTTATGCGCCTCTGCTTGCAGGGATGGCCAGTTCGAACAAGTGGGGCCTGCTTGGAGCTGCACGTACGGTGATTCAGCTATTGAGTTACGAGGTTGTTACCGGCTTGAGCGTTATGGCACCTCTTATGCTTGTTGGATCTCTTTCTCTTATCGATATAAACAATTATCAGGCCAACGGGTTTAAAGAGTGGATAATCTGGCAGCAACCGGTTGCATTCGTTCTCTTTTTGATTGCCGGATTTGCGGAGACGAATAGGACGCCGTTCGATCTTTTGGAGCATGAAGCGGAAATAGTTTCAGGATTTGCTACGGAGTATTCAGGAATGCGATGGGGAATGTTCTTTATAGGAGAGTATACGAACATGATCACCCTCGCGTTTTTGGCGAGTCTCGTGTTTCTTGGCGGTTTTAATGAGTGGGGATTTTTGCCTGGCGGATTGGCTATTATACTGAAAGTCAGTTTTCTCTTCTTTTTCTTTTTATGGACAAGGGCGGCATGGCCACACGTACGACCGGATCAGCTGATGTGGCTATGCTGGAAGGTTCTGCTTCCATTGGCGGTGGTCAATATAGTTATAACCGGCTTAGTGCTGATGATGTAAGAGGGGGAAATAGTATGAGTCTCGATCAGTTTAAAGACAGAAACGTAACACAAAACTATATGTTTATTCCGGTAGACAAACCGCCGGTGGCGCCACTCGAAAAGTTCAAACAAGTTCTTAAGCGTACATTCAAAGGAGAGCTGTTTGTAGGTTTGTGGGTGGTTTTCAGAGAGATGGTGAAATTCAACATCCATACCGTTCAGTATCCAAAAGAAAAACTTCCGATTTCGCCACGGTATCGTGCGGTCCATAAGTTGTACAGGCTTCTTGAAAGCGGAAACGAACGGTGTATCGGGTGCGGGTTGTGCGAAAAGATATGTATCTCCAACTGTATCCGTATGGATACTCGTTATGATGAAAATCAGCGTAAAGAGGTTACCGAATACACTATCAATCTTGGACGTTGTATTTTTTGCGGATATTGTGCCGAAGTCTGTCCCGAACTGGCGATCGTGCATGGGCCCAGATATGAAAATGCCAGTGAGCAGCGCGCACATTTTGTACTCAGAGACGATATTTTGACCCCGCTTGACTTTCTAAAAGAGGGAAAACAAGAGGAGTTTCCCGGATTCGGAGCCGTAAGTCCGAATGCGGATGATCGTATCAAGAAAACGCCGTTGGCGTATTAAGGATTGGGCATGTTTGAAGCGATAGCATTCTATCTTTTTAGTGCAGTGACAATATCGATGTTTATAATTACGGTAATGAGTAAAAACGCTCTTTATTCGATGAGTGCGCTTGCTGCCGGAATGATTATGATTTCCGGATTTTTCTTTCTTCTCGATGCAGATTTCCTCGGCGTTGTCCAGATCATCGTATATACCGGTGCGGTCATGGCGCTTTACGCGTTCGGTATGATGTTTTTTGATGCTACACGTGATGTAAAAGAGAATATCAGGGCGCCCAAATTGGTCTTTTTGCTCAGCGGTATGACAGCTTTACTGTTGGTTTTGGCGTTTGTTGCTCCAATCGTTTCCGACCATATCCAGGCTCTTTATCCAGTAGTTGACGGTGTAGAAAATCCTCAAGCTGTCGGTATCGTTCTTTTTACCAAATATCTGGTGCCGTTTGAAGTTGCTGCCGTTATGCTGCTTGTTGCGATGATAGCAGGTATCATACTGGCGGGCAAAAAGATGGACGAGAGTCTTACTCTAAAAATAGACGGTGATGAAGAATTTCAAAACAAGGGTTCAAAATGATAACGCTCAGCCATTATCTAATTCTTTCCGCCATTCTTTTTTGTATCGGACTGGTCGGAATATATCGCAGAAAAAACCTGCTTATGCTCCTTTTTTCTACTGAGATACTGCTCAATGCGACAAATGTCGGCTTTGCCGCGATTTCGAAGTTTTACGGCGATCTTACCGGCCAGATGTTCGCTTTTTTTATCGTGGCGGTTGCGGCAAGTGAGGTTGCAGTCGGTTTGGGCTTAATGATCGTATGGTACAAGCGGCGCGGTACGCTTGATATTGATTCTATGCAGTCGATGCACGGGTAAAGGATATATATGGAAGCATATCTTTATACAGCACTGTTTGCACCGTTTGTCGGGTCGCTTTTTGCTGCCATGTTCAGCAATAGGCCCAAAAATCTCGTAGCGGGAATCGCTGCTTCGACTTTACTTTTCGTCTCCTGGATCAGTTCGGTGGTTCTTCTGCTGCACGTGGCGCATGGTGAAGTGGTCCATGTAAAAATGATGGACTGGATTCAAGCTGGCGGTCTGGCGATTCCGTTTGGATTTGTAGTCGACCAGGTCTCGGCGACAATGATGTTTGTCGTAACGACAGTTTCGACCGTCGTTCATGTATACTCAATAGGTTATATGGATCATGACAAATCCTTCAACCGATTCTTCGCATGGCTTTCCGCCTTTGTGTTTTCCATGATGATTCTTGTTATGAGTGACAACTTCGCCGGCCTGTTTATAGGATGGGAAGGCGTAGGTCTCTGTTCATGGGCTCTTATAGGCTTCTGGTATGAGCGCGACAGTGCAAGCTGGGCCGCGAGTGAAGCGTTTATCATGAATCGTATCGCCGATCTTGGAATGTTGATCGGAATCTTCCTCGTATACTGGAATTTCGGTAGTCTGCAGTACGATGTCGTGTTCTCGCAGGTGAACGGAATGGAGAGTTCGATTTTGATGCTTGTAACAGCTTTTCTGTTTATAGGTGCAATGGGAAAATCTGCGCAGTTTCCTCTGCACACATGGCTTGCAGATGCGATGGAAGGTCCCACGCCGGTTTCAGCGTTGATACATGCGGCAACTATGGTTACGGCCGGAGTATATTTGGTCATACGGGCGAACCCTCTATACGGTGAAGTCCCGGAAGTCAGCCATTTTATTGCAGGCCTTGGTGCCTTCGTAGCCATTTTTGCAGCCTCCATGGCACTTGTCAATCGTGACTTGAAACGAATTATCGCGTACTCCACGCTTTCACAGCTTGGATATATGTTCGTAGCCGCTGGTCTCGGTGCATATTGGATCGCCCTGTTTCATCTAATGACACACGCTTTTTTCAAGGCACTTCTGTTCCTTGGTGCCGGGAATGTCATGCATGCGATGAATGACGAGCTCGATATCTTCAAAATGGGTGGGCTGGCGAAAAAGATGAAATGGACTATGATTATGATGACACTCGCATCACTTGCACTTGCGGGTATATATCCGTTTGCGGGATTCTTTTCCAAAGACAAGATTCTGGAAGCGGCGTTTGCAACCGAACATTACGTTCTTTGGACAACGCTGTGGGTAACTGCGGGGTTGACTGCATTTTATAGTTTCAGGCTTGTGATGCTGGTATTTTTTGGCGAAGAGCGATATAAAATTTTTGGTTTCCATCCGCATGAAGCGTACAAATATATGCTTTGGGCGATGGCGCCGCTTGCCGTGCTGGCGGTTATTGCAGGATTTTTCGAACATGATTTTGTCCATTTCGTATCAAACATGCTCCCGATAGAGGAGTACCATGTATCATCATCTACCTTCTGGACTCTTGTAGCTGTAACGCTTGGTATTGCCGTTACAGGTATCGCAGTCGCCGTTTTTGCATACAGCAGGGGCGGTTTCAGCAAAAAGCTTGAAAAGACATTTATATATAAGCTGCTTTTCAATCAATACTACATTCCAAAATTGTATGACGACTTCATCTGCAAGCCTTATGCGGAAATTTCCAGAATATTCTGGAAAGATCTGGATCTGAAGGTAGTAGATGCAACGGTGGATTTGATCGCCGGTACAATATATAAATTGGGTATGGTATCGCGTGTTGTACAAAGTGGCAACCTCTCGAATATGTTACGCTGGATGGGCGTGGGGCTTCTTGCTCTGCTGTTGGCAGCCATTTTATACAGCCCGATACGGTAAGGAGCAGGTATGGATCATATATTATCGGTTTTGGTTTTCTTTCCGGCGGTCGCTGCATTGTTGGGATTTGTAGTCTCGAAAGACTCTATTCGGGCGTATGGTATATCTGTCGCACTGATCGAATTCCTGCTTTCTATCTGGCTTTGGATGAGTTTCGATGGCGGTTACCCCGGAATGCAGTTCGTTGAAATGTTGCCTCTGATTCCCAGTTTCGGGATAAGTTATTATCTTGGTGTAGATGGGATTTCACTTTTTATTGTGATTCTTTCGACGTTCATTACCCTGATCGGTCTGATTGCGTTGAGTGTAAAAAACGATATAAAGAATATGATTATCTCTCTCCTTTTTCTTGAAATGACCATGGTCGGAGTGTTCGTTTCGCTCGACGCTATCGTCTTTTATGTATTTTGGGAGCTCTCTCTCGTGCCGATGCTCTATATAATCGGTGCATGGGGAGGAAACCTGAGAATCTATGCTGCAGTCAAGTTTTTTCTATATACGTTTGCCGGGTCGCTTATAATGCTGGTAGGAATGCTCGTCATGGCATATCTTTATTATCAGGCGACAGGGGTATGGAGTTTTTCAATTACGGAATGGCACAGACTTATTTTGCCGATGAACTATCAGATCTGGCTGTTTGTAGCTTTTTTCATCGGTTTGGCGATCAAAGTTCCGATGTTTCCCTTCCACACATGGCTGCCGTATGCACATGGACAGGCGCCAACCATAGGTTCTATCATTCTTGCCGCTGTTTTGTTGAAAATGGGGACCTACGGCTTGGTTCGGCTGCCATTGCCGATGTTTCCGGATGCTTCCGTCTACATGATTACACCGGTAGCGGTTCTGTCACTTATAATGATTATTTATACGGCCATGGTCGCATATGCGCAAGAAGATATGAAACAGGTGGTTGCTTACAGCTCCATCTCCCATATGGGAGTTATAGTACTTGGGACTTTCGCCATGAATCCTGAGGGAATATCCGGGTCCGTCTTTTTTATGCTCAGTCATGGAATAGTGAGCGGAGCGCTATTTATGTTGGTAGGCGTGATTTACGATCGTAGACAGACAAAACTTATGAGTGAATTTGGCGGTCTTGCCAAAGTCATGCCAAGGTATGCAACGATAATGGGTATCATGGTAATGGCTTCCGTGGGCCTTCCTCTTACTATGAGTTTCGTCGGTGAATTTTTAAGTCTTGTCGGATTTTATCAGGTCTCTCCGGTAATGACGATTCTCGCTGGAACCAGTATTATTCTTGGGGCCGTTTATATGCTGAGCCTCTACAGGAAGTCGTTTTTTGGTGAAGTGGTTCATGAAAAAAACAGAGATCTCGAAGATCTGAACGGTAAAGAGAGTATGGCACTGTGGTCTTTGGTTTTGGTAACGGTATGGCTTGGAATATATCCAAAACCGGTACTTGGTCCCATAAACAACAGTGTCGAGTCTTTGGTTTCCTTCATGCATGAAAAATCGATTACAGATGAGGCGAAAAAGGTTATAAAACCGACTGTAATCGAAAGGGAGGCGGAATAATGTTAGAGCCAATATCAGTCAGTCTTGAGTCGTTGAACTTAGGTACTCTCGCTCCTATGCTTGTCGCAATTGGCGGTGGATTGGGAATTTTGATAATAGATCTTATAAAAAGAGATCTCGACAAATCGTTGTATGTGATGTTAAGTGTTCTCGTACTGTTTGTAGATCTTGGCATAGTGTTGGGTCTGCAGGCGGGCGAACGCGGCTTTTTCGACATTATGTTGATAGACGGTGTCGCAATTTTGTCTCAGATCGTTATTCTGGCGGCATCTATGCTGTTCATCCCCCTGGCATTGACCTCCAAGAGGTTTCATGAGTTCAGTTATCCGGAATTTTTTGCCCTCTTTCTTTTCATGGTAGCAGGATTTCAGTTCATGGTCGCTACCGACAATCTCATTCTTATATTTGTCGGTCTTGAGACAGCCAGTCTTGCGCTATATACACTCATAGCTCTGCATAACAGAGAAAAATCGTTCGAAGCGGCTGTAAAATATTTTATTATGGGCGCACTTGCGGCCGGTTTTTATGTAATGGGCGCAATGATTCTGTATGCATTGACAGGGAGTGTCGAAATTTACAAAATTGAAGAGGTTCTCATAGCCGGGGATTACGCCAACTTGACAATACTTTTTGTTGGTTTTGCATTTTTGATTGCCGCCCTTGGTTTTAAACTTTCCATGGTTCCGTTCCATACCTGGACTCCGGATGTTTACGAAGGCGCCAGTGCGGCACTCGCCGGATATATGTCTATCGTTCCAAAGATTGCAGGGTTCGTCGTAGCGATGAGAATATTCGAATTTATGATTCATAGCGACGTTATCTGGCTGCGCGATGTTCTTTATGTGGTTATTGTTCTTACAATGACGCTTCCAAACATCATGGCGCTTGTTCAGCGTGATGTAAAACGAATGCTGGCATTCAGTTCCGTATCTCATGCCGGATTTGCAATGGCTGCTATCATGATTGGGACTACAGCAGCGAACAGCGCTCTGTTTTTGTACTGGACTCTCTTCCTTTTTACAAATCTTGGGGCATTTACAATGTTGTGGATCTCAAGACACAAAGAGTCCAGATGGCACATACGATACGACCATCCATATGAAAAATTTTCCGGTATGATTCAGATTATGCCCGTTGGTGCGGTTCTAATGGCTCTTTTTATGTTGTCTCTTGCCGGCGTTCCTCCATTCTCCGTCTTTTGGGGCAAGCTCTATCTGATGAGTGAAGCCGTCAACAATGACTATATAATACTTGCATTGATTATGGCAATCAACAGTGCAATATCCGCCTATTACTATCTGAAACTGATAGTCTATATGTTTTTGAAATCTCCCGAAGAGAATGACGGGACCATATATATGAAAAATGCGTCAAGACCGCTTCAGACGATTATAGGTCTCTCCGTTATTCTCACAGTGTTTGCGGTATTGGGTGTCGAACCGATGATGGATGTGATTACCGCATATATCAAAGTGAGCGGCTTTTAAGCCGCCGCATTTTGTAGAGAGGAGCTTTACATAACCGTTCGAGCACTATTCTCTTTTTTATTTTTGTCACTGTCTCTCAATGCATTGACAATCAGTATGAAACGTGGAATAGAGAACAACCAGCCATTCGTTATACTGCATATAAAAAACGATGATCCTTTTACATGCCGGACATACAAAAACGAGTTTGCACAGCCATCCTACTATGTATGCACATTTGGAAAACTTCCCAATGCGAGACTTCAAAAGATACAAAATGACTTTTTTACGATTACGTTCGATAGCGACAAAGATATATTCTTCAGTCGTATAGTTCCAAAAAAAAGAAGTCGTATTTTCCCCCTTCCTCCTCCAGTTTATAAAAACAGTATTTTGGATCCAAAAAGCCGTAAAAAAACAAGACATTGGATGATACTTGGTTATGATGAGCATCTTCCATATTTGGAGAAAAGGGCTCTTTTCGATGATTACATATCTTTTCCTCTCGATCTCAAAGAGTATGCAATTCCATCGGTCGGTGCGGTAGATATCAATGGTAATCCGCTCTTTATGAAAAACAATCGTGACGTAGAACGGTTTATCTCCATCAAGAAAATGTTTAAATCCAAAAAATTCAAAAAAGTCTATGAGATGGCTACTAAAGCGCAAAAAGCCTATCCGGATTCGATTTTTGCCAGTGATTTTCTCCGATACAGAATCAAGGCACTTGCGGAAGATGATATGAAAGAGCATGCGGAAGAGATAATTAAACTTGGAAAATTATTTGTCAAACGCTTCTCTTCGGACGAGTATTTGCCGGAAATATTGTTGATTCTTGCAAGAGTATACAGCGCCGTGGGACAGCAAAGCGATGCCAACTACTTTTTCGATCGTCTTATCGGAGAACATAAAGAGAGCAGGTATGCCGATTTGGGACTCATATATCTTGGCGACCAGCTCTATATCAACGGCAAAACGAAAGAGGCTATAAAGAGATATCTTGAAGCTTACTACAACTCCAAAGATATAGATATTGCATCACTGGCCGCTTACAAACTTGCGATTCGCTACCTTGGAAGCGGTAAAACAAAAAAAGGTGTCGAATATCTTAGAAAAATATGGAGAAAGAATCCTGGGTTTATATTAAAAGACAAGGAAGATGCGCATGGAATCGCCAAGCAGTTAGCCGCCAACAACGTGATGGATTTTGCAATCGAGATCGACAAGGCACTTTTGAAAAAATTGAAAAAGCTGGATGAATTGTACGAGCAAATAGTGTTTGAAATAGCCCAATGGTACGACAAAAAAGGAGATATAAAAAAAGCTATCAACTGGTATGAGCGTTATATTAAAGAGTTCTCATATGGAGAGTTCACTGAAAAAGCGAGAAAGAGTCTTGACGAGTTATTTGTTATCCAGGGTGATGCCAACGCCTCAAAAGCTTTAGAGAAGTTCGAGTATCTGATGCGAGAGTATAAAAATGGGCCGATCGCGGAAAAGGCGCTTGCAGCCAAAGCGAAACTGCTGTTGGCACAGAAAAGATATGGTGATGTTTTGAAACTCGCGCAGATTATAAAAGAGATTAAGGATTCGAAAGCGAAAGAGGCAGCTTTGGATAGCCTGAAAAAAGCGGCTGACGCCATGTTTGAATCGAGTGCAAAAAAGAAAGAGTGCAAAGTATCTATCGAGATGATTGAAAAATATGGTGTCGAACCGCAAAGCGACTATGATGAGTTCATATTCGGCTGTTATGAGAAATATGCCCGTTATAGTGATGCGTTGAAGATAGCGCAAAAACATATATATGGTACGAAGGTACAGCAACGTTCCAAGTGGCTGTGTAAAATACTACATGTATTGACCCTCTCTGGTAGTTTCGACAAAGCTGGTACTGTAGCATACGATCTGTTTTCTCTTTCTGGTGAAAGAACGTACGAAGTTTGCCCTACATTCGATTGGGATATGGTAAAGGTACTGGATGCCGCCAAAGAGTATGCAAAAGAGATTTCGCTAATAAAAAAGATGTCGAGACATTACAGCAATGATATGAGAATGGCAGAAGTTTATCGTATCGGATACGATGCGGCAAAAAAGAGAGGAGATGTTTATCAGCAAAAGTGGATGTTGGAGAAGCTTGTCACGCTGCAAAGGTTAAAAAGAAGTCATCCCTATTCGCCATGGGCCGAATTCGAGTTGATCAAGATTTTGAAAAAAGAGAAAAATCTGAAAGCCGCATTGGAAGTAGCAAAATCTATGGATCGTTTGAAGCTAAAAGGTGAGAAGAGGGCGCGATGGCTCTATGAACTTGCTTCTATTTACGATAATCTTGGAGATAATAGGAGTGCTGTTAAAAGCTTCAAGGAGTGTGCTGTCATAGAGAGGGGAGGCGCGTGGGGACAACTGTGTAAAGAGGCGTTATCCGATGAGCAGTGAAGAGGCGTCGTCGAATATTTCATCTGTTCCAAGCGTTTTATGGCGAGGGAACTGGGTTTTGTTGAAAGTAAGCTGTCTTTTGGCGAGTTGGCGCGTATGGATGACTACTCTTCGTTTTGCCTCTTCAAAACTGAATTTACCGTCGAAATAGTCCAGAATCTCTTTGATCCCGATAGCCTTCATAGGATTTGGTGCTCTCCCGTAATGGTATTCGAGTTCAGCTACCTCGTCGACCAATCCGGCCTCAAACATCTTTTCGGTCCGGCTTTCTATTCTTTTTTGTAAGATATCCTTTTCAATTTTTATTTCATAAAGCACTACACTCTCAAGAAGAGGTTTTGGCGGATTGTTTTTGAAATATTCGGTTGGAGGCTTACCGGTTTGAAAATATATCTGTAAACCTTTTTCAATACGGTAAGAGTCTGATCTGGATATCGATTCTGCATACTTTTCATCGACGGAGGCGAGAGTCAGGTAAGCTTCTTGTAAATTCTCCATTTTCTGTGACAGAAGCTCTTTCTGGTTTTCTGTAGGAGGAGGAAGGTCGGAAAGGCCTCTCATCAATGTTTTGAGATAAAATCCAGTACCGCCGACTATTATGAGAGGCTGGTTTCGCTTTTGTGCGTACTGTTTTGCTTCATTAAAAAGGGAGGCATATATAGAGACATTGAAGTGAAAATCGACATTTACAACGTCAATTCCAAAATGTTTTACACCTCTTCTCTCATCTTTGGTCGGTTTTGCAGAAGCTATTTCGATCTCTTTGTAGAGACAGAGCGAATCCAAAGAGAGGATTACGGCGTCGGTTTCTTTGGCAAGCCTGATAGACAGATCGGTTTTTCCTGAAGCGGTCGGACCAAGTATGGCTATAGTTTTCATGAAGAGATTATACATCATTTTTATGTTAAAATTCATTACATTTATTTATCGCATTAGAGTGCCAAAACTTCGGGGTATTGCTTGTCGATAGTTTTTTACGTGGCTAAAGGCGAACATAAAGGGAAAAAGTGTCAATAGCGAAGTGGTATAGAGATTTCAATGAACTTATAATGTTTCAGCACTCTGTTTTTTCACTCCCTTTTATATTTATCGCGATGATAGTGTCGGCAGACGGATGGTTTGGCTGGAGGCTTCTTTTTTTGGGTATTGCAGCCGCCGTAAGTGCGAGGAATTTTGCGATGCTCGTAAATAGATACCTTGACAGGGAGTTCGATGCCCTGAATCCGCGGACGAAAAATCGTCCGAGTGTGGATGGACGATTTTCCCTTACGCAGATGCGTCTGTTGATCCTGGTCAATGCCATAATATTCATAGCTGTCGCATACGTGATAAACCCTCTTGCATTTGCACTCTCCATTCCAATTCTTGTAATTCTCGCGGGCTATTCCTGGTTCAAACGTTTTTCATCGATGGCACACGTTGTGCTGGGATTATGTTTGGGGCTCGCTCCGATAGCCGGTGTAGTTGCGGTGGAAGGAGCAGTTACGCTGTGGTCGATCATGCTTGCTGCCGGTGTTACATTCTGGGTTGCCGGCTTTGATCTTCTTTACTCTTTGCAGGATATGGAGTTCGACAAAAAAGAGGGGCTGTTTTCCGTCCCCTCCGTATATGGAAGCGAATGTACAATGCTGCTCGCCAAAATTTTTCATGCTCTTGCGGTGCTTTTTTGGATTTTTTTTACTGTGACTGCCGGATTGGGCCTTTTTGCCTGGCTGGCAGTGGTTGTTTCCGCTTCCATGCTTATCTACGAGCATAGACTTGTCGGAAGAGATTTTACAAAGATTGACAGGGCTTTTTTCACCGTAAATGGCTATCTCGGCTTTGTGTATATATTTTTAATAATTGTAGACAGGAGTATATTTTGAGTTCAAATGTACGGCTTGTGACCGCGCCACTGGAGATCGTATTTGATGATGCGCAGAAAAACAGGGATGAGTTTGAACGGGAGTATCAGAGACTGAGCGAAACGGATGAAGATCCTATCGGGCAGTGGCTAAAGATCGCAAAAGCGAGAGGTGAGACGAAAGAGACGGATCCGGTGCTTTTGAATCTGTTGATAGAGCTGCACAGAAAAGTGGATCAGCTAACGCAGATAGTAAAAAAAGAGGAGCCAAAACGCCTCCCTTTGAGCCATAACGGCCATATCGATTCCATAGGATTTGAATATTTCAAACTTTCGAAACCTCTGCTTGAAAAAGGAAGGCGATACTATGGAAGAATTGAAATGCCGGTTTTTCCCCGCAGAGATGTAGCAGTGTGGTTCGATGCCCTTGATCCGCAGTTGGCTAAAATAGTTCGCATGCATGCCAGAGACCAGAAAGAGTGGGACAGTTATGTAACTGCAAGAGAACGTATCATGATACGGGAGATGAAAAGAAAGTGAATGAAACACTCTTGATCGTTGCCATACTTTCCGGTGTCGTGTTTATCATGATTTTGTATATAGCGATAAAGGATAAGGAGGTATCCAGAAAACTTGTAATGATTGAAGCGAGCATAGACGGCTTGAACAGAGAGATTTTTAAGATATCCAAAGAGCTTCAGACAATAGAAAAAAGCCTTCTGGAAAAACATAAAGACTCTTTAGAAGTTCAAGAAAATGGAGAGTCGATCGACAAAAGTATCAATAAAAAACTGAAGCCTTTCTTGTACAGACTCGAACATATGCAGGAGAAAATAGATGAGCTTTCCCAGTTTCAGGAGAAGCTGGACAGATTGGATATGAAAATGAGGCAGGTAGTTTTTGCCAACGAGCATGCCGCCCCCGATGAACAGAAGATTCTTCAGCTCTACGCAAAAGGGATGGATTCCGAAAGTATCGCCAAACAACTCAGACTCGGCAAAGGTGAAGTTGAGCTGGTCTTGAAATTTTCCAAACTGAACAGAGTTTAGCGATGGAATTTTTCTCAGGCATAGATCCGCAGTGGCGCGAAGATATTGAGGCGTCCTATTTTTCACTCGATTGTTCCTATAAAGAGTTTATAGAAAAAGGCAATTTCATTCCAAAACGCTCGAATATTTTCAATGCTTTTAAAACCCTTCCAAAATCCTCGATGCGTTACATACTTTTTGGACAGGATCCATACCCACGGGTCGAATCGGCAACAGGATATGCGTTTATCGATGGAGCGGTTAAGCGCATCTTTTCCGCTACGGGGTTGGACAAATCTGTTAACAGAGCCACGAGTTTGCGAAATTTTGTCAAGATGGCACTCGTTGCCGAAGGAAGACTCGATACACGCAATCTTTCTCAGGATGCGATAGCGAAAATGGACAGATCCGGGTTTATAGATACGATAGAGGAGCTTAGGCAAAATTTTGAGACCGAAGGAGTGTTGCTCTTAAACAGCGCTTTGATATTTGAAGACAAAAAAGCTTCCGCGTATCATGCCAGACAATGGTACCCGTTTATCAACACTCTCTTGCATCGTATCGATAAAGATGTCAAACTGATTCTTTTTGGCTCTATTGCAAGAAATATCAGACAAATTCCAAGTGCTTGCAGATTTCATCAGATTTGCCTGGAGCATCCGTATAACCACACTTTTGTGCTGAATCCCGATGCCCATGCATTGTTCGCTCCCATGCGACTTTTGCATAAGAGGGATAGATATTTCAATGAATACCAATAAGGGGCAAACCTCTACATAAGTTCAGAAACATCTGTCACTCCAAAGAGGAGTGAGATATGCAGACAGATTATCTGTTTCATGGAATAGAAGGGTTTAGCTATTTCCAAAGAGTATGCTATCTTTGGGAAATGGAAACAGATACAGCACAAAGAAGATTGAAGATACTAAAATTTTTTGAGAAGTATG
>WFUN01000122.1 GCA_015484905.1 Hydrogenimonas sp.
CCATATGGCACATCATAAATCAGCGATAAAACGCATTCGTCAGACAGCAAAACGTACGGCACGCAACCGTTACTACAAGACTCGCATAAAAAACATCACGAAAGCGGTCCTGACAGCTGTCGAGAGCGGAGATAAAGAGGCCGCGGCAAATGCGATGAAAGTTGCAAACCGGGAACTGCACAAGTACGTCAGCAAAGGTATTTTGAAAAAAAATACGGCTGCACGCAAAGTAAGCCGTCTTCAAATCAAAGTCAACTCGCTCGGCGCCGCGTAACAGCGCGCCGGCATAGACCGAATACCCCCTTATGCTTAAAGAGAAACTCCAACCCTTCATAGATAGATACAATGAAATCAATACGCTTTTAAGCTCTCCGGAGATAACTGGAGATATCAAGAAGATGACTGCTCTTTCGAAAGAGCAGTCCGATCTCGAGCCTCTTGTGGAAAAGGCCAGACTCTACATAGAGACGGTAGAGGCGATAGAGGAGAACCGCTCTTTGCTTGCAGACCCGGAACTTGGAGAACTGGCTGCAGAGGAGCTTAAAGAGCTGGAACCGAAGCTTGAGCAGATGAATGAAGAGATAAAACTCCTGCTTCTGCCCAAAGATCCAAACGACGACAAAAACATCTATCTTGAAATTCGTGCCGGAACAGGTGGCGACGAAGCGGCGCTTTTTGTAGGCGACCTCTTCAAGGCCTATGTCAGATATGCGGAGAATAAAGGGTGGAAGATTGTCATAGAGAGCTCAAACGAAAGTGAAGCGGGCGGATACAAAGAGATAGTGGCCCTTATTAAAGGAGACCGTGTCTACAGCCGCTTGAAATATGAAGCTGGAACACACCGTGTACAGAGAGTTCCCGCCACCGAGTCGCAGGGGCGCATACACACTTCCGCAGTGACGGTGGCGGTACTTCCGGAGGTTGAAGATGTCGATGTGCAGATCAACCCGAACGATCTTAAAATCGATGTTTACCGATCGAGCGGATGCGGGGGACAATCTGTAAACACCACCGACTCTGCCGTACGCATCACCCATATCCCTACAGGCATAGTCGTAGCTATGCAGGATGAGAAGTCGCAGCATAAAAATAAGGAAAAGGCTCTAAAAATCCTTAAAGCCAGAATCTACGAAAAGCATCTGCAGGAGCAGCTTGCCGCCTCCAGTGCCGACAGAAAGGCGCAGGTTGGATCTGGTGACAGAAGTGAACGGATCAGAACATACAACTACCCACAAAACCGCATTACCGATCATCGGATCGGTCTTACACTCTACAGACTCAACGAGATCATGGAAGGCGGCCTTCTGGACGAAATTATTGAGCCCCTGATAGCCCATTTTCAGGCGGAGGCTATCAAAGAGGCAGGTTTACAATAACCTTTTGGTCTTCATAGCCTCCGCCTGTAATTTTCAAAAATTTCTTACCTCATACGGATTTATACTTGAAAGCATGGCAAACTCTCTTGCAATATCCAGCCGTGGAGCCCTCTGAGGCAGATCGAGTAGATTCCACTGATGCTTTCTTATTGTTCGTTTGACCATATGAGTATACCTCTCTCCCATTTGGGAGTAGTTTTTAAGATATACAGCCGCGGTGAAACCTGTAAAGGGCACACCCTTTCTTTTCGCCGCAAGACGCGCATCACGAAACTCTTCATATGCCCAGTGGCGATTGAGATTACGCATGTAGGATGCTATAGACGCTTCCAGAGAGGGAAAAATTCTGATCTTGTAACGCTCTCCTTCAGGCCTGTTTTTAGGAACTATCCCTCTCTTCCCCCATGTCCACTCTCCAAAAAGATTGTTGGCTTCACGGGCAAAACGGCTCTTTCCCCAATTGCTCTCTATGGCAGCCTGCGCAAGTACAAGTGAGACTGGGATGGTATCGATTCTTTTTAGATATTCCTGCCTGTCATACAGCGATTTGATACGATACTTCTTCGCTATCTTCGCCAATCTTGCCGTAGCCTTGGGATTGACAATTCCATCTTTCGCGAAGTTTGAAAAAAATGACTCTACAAAAGCCCGCTCCTGCCTGATCTTTTTCTCCTCTTCAAGAATAAGAGGATAGAGAATCTTTACGAACATCTCTTTCTGCTCTTTTGGACTCTTCATCTTGTAGTACTCAGCCGGAAACGATTTTCTCATATCCGCAAGAATCGCAGAAGATAAAATCACAAGTGCGGCAATAATCCTAATCAAAACCTACCCTCCGGTACCGCCTCGAATATACGCCGTACTTCTCCTTTGAGCGTCAGGGCCCCATCTTCTTTTGCGATCTCGAGCTTTTCTCCCCCTTTTGGCACTACCGTTATAAAATCACCGGTCCTGCCCTCCATATTCGCTCTGAAGAATGCAGCGGCCATTCCTGTCCCGCAAGCAAGAGTTTCATCTTCGACTCCTCTTTCATATGTACGTACATACAACTCTCCTCCATCTACACACGCTATATTGACATTTGCATCGAATCTGTCCCTAAGCTCTTTTGCCTCTTTTTTATCAAAGACTTCAACCGAATCTACGAAAGCGACAAGATGGGGAACGCCCGTGTCGACAAGCCACCACTCCTTGTCACCTTTTTCGATCTTTTTCGCTTTTAAAACGGGTGAGGTCAACCCGCTCTTGACGATATCCCCATTCACTTCCGCTTTTATCACTCCCGCACCGGTGAGAAAGCGCATCTTATCGTCCGCAAGCCCCTCCGTAGCGGCGTAATGCGCTGCGGCGCGACTACCGTTTCCACACATGGCCGCAACACTTCCGTCTGTATTGTAAAACTGCCATTCAAAATCGTAGGTTTCATGCGGCAAAAGGACAATCATCCCATCCGCTCCTATTCCTTCCTGTCTGTGGCAAAGTTTGCGTGCCAACGATGAACGGTCCTTTTTTACAAACGTATGGAAAATTATGAAATCGTTTCCGCTAGCTGAATATTTTGCAAATGTCATAAAACACCTTTATTGGATTACAGCTCAAGATTAAACAGGGAGAGAAAAATCGTGGCAATTATAACATAGCTTAAAATGTGCTTATATTAAGTGTGATCATTAATTTGATCGCCTGTTTTCGGTAATTTCATTGAATATACGTTCACACTCACGCTGAAGATGTTTAAGGTTCTTGCTATTGTCGATAACATAAGTAGCCATTTTTTTCTTCTCTTCAATATCGATCTGCGAATCAAGTCTCGCTTCCGCTTCCGACTCGCTCAACCCTTCGCGATCTATAAGGCGGCGTTTTTGTATCTCCCTGGGAGCATATACCACGATCACCTTCCCAATCGGATATGCACCCGTCTCAAAAAACAACGGGATATCGATAATATATGGTCCCCCCAGCTTTTCCTGCTTTTCACTGAGACGTGCGATCTCTTCTCTGATTTTCGGATGCAGCAGCGACTCGAGCTTTTTTCTGGCCTCTTCATCACTGAAAACAAGCTTTCCCAGCTCTTTTCTGTTAACCTTTCCATCCTTGACGTACCGCTCTCCAAAAAGTTTGGCCACAGCAGAGGCTTCATCCTGCAAAATCTTCCTGGCCACACTGTCTGCATCTATAACACGCAATCCATGAAGACGCAAAAGATTGCATACTGTAGATTTGCCGCTCGCTATACCGCCGGTCAACGCAATCGCATGTTCAAATGCCATGGTCAGCGTTTGATATACTCTTTGAGTTTCTTAAAAGTGCTCTCAGGCAGGGCAAACCGTGAGATATGAACATCGCTGTTGTAATACTCATACCCATCCGTCAGATCGGCACGCTGAAGATTTATATCGGCCGTTGGATGAAAAAACTTGCTCCCCATAGCAAACCACTGCTCTCCTCCAACTCGAACCATAGATGTATAGCAAAATGGCATAACGATCCTGAAACTGTCACAAAGGGCGGAGAGGGCCGCTTTGTGTCCCGACATATCGAAAAGCTGGCTCGATGCGTCTGTAACCACCAACCCTTTTTCCGTAAGGATGCGGTAGATATTGTCGAAAAAGGCTCTATCCGAAAACTCTATATCGTCAAACCTGTTTACAAGAACGATATCGTAGCTCTCATCTTCGGCAGATGATATGAAATAGTCCAGGCTTCCTACGGTAACTGCAACCCTCCTGTCTTCCAGGGCGTCGGCATAGAGTCCTGCCACAGATGCGGCCTCCAGTGCGGCACCGTTTCTCTCAACTATATCAACATTGACCCCTTTATGCTTCAGCAGTTCATGCGCCAAAGCACCGTCCCCGCCATCTATTACAAGTACATTTTTGGGGTCTTCATGCGTACAGATGGCCGTATGTACCATAATCTCGTGGCGCATTGCACTATCGTGCTCGCAATATTGGGCTTTTCCTCCAAACAGCAGGGTTTTTCCGAAATAACCGGAGCTGTAAATCTCTACTCCATCTTTCTCAAATATTCTCTCTTTTACGCTGTATTCACATTTTACGATATCACCGACAGCTTGCGTCAACCACATTTTCCACTCCGAAATCAAAATTTGCAAGATTGTAGCAAAATCGCTTTAAAGAGGTTTTAACCAAAGATACTTTTGCCAATGAGAAAGGATAGGAATATGGCAAGCGTCATGATTCCAAATCTGTTCATATAGCGGCGATTGTTGATAAAGATCGAAACGATAGTTCCCGCAAGAACAAAAAGCACCATTATTATATATATTACAAATAGAAGAACAATATACTCGTCCGACAGATCTCTCTTCGGTCCATCAAACAAAAATGTCTGCATCGCAATCCAGATAATCCATAAAAAAAGTGTTACGGAAAATAGAAACAACCAAAAAAGCACTTTAACTTTGCCGCTTTGCCTCACAATAATATAGACCTCAAAAAAGTTGCATTATAATACTTTAAAAAACGTAAGGAGTCCATTATGAGCGCGCTGGTCGAATTTGCCATGTTCCCTACCGATAAAGGAGAGAGTGTCAGTGCGTATGTCAGCCGGATCGTCAAAGTTTTAAAAGAGAGCGAAATAGAGTTTCAACTCACTCCCATGGGCACAATTTTTGAATGCGACACTGTCGAAGAAGCCACCAAAGTTATAAATATGGCCTATTCCGTTTTGGAACCCGACTGTAATCGCGTATATACCAATATAAAAATGGATATAAGGAAAAATAGGTCCGGCCGGATGAGACAAAAGATCGCTTCGATTCAAAAACACTTATCCAAAAGTTAATGTGATATAATTTTGCAAATTTTTTGTATGGAGGCAAAGAGAATGTGCGCTGAAAGAGTTCAACGGATATTGACAGCGATCATGTTGGGAATCGCTCTTATGTTTATGGCGCAAGGAGCTGCCGGAGATGCCCTTTCTTTGAAAATCGGAGTTGCGCTGCAGGTGTTTATTATTTTGATGATGCTGCTTTGGGCCTTCACAAATTTCTGCCCTTCTCTTTGGTTTTTTACAAAAGTTTTCGGACCATGCAACTGGAGTGAAAAGAGAAGCAATGGATAAAATGAGTTACAAAGAGGCCGGTGTAGACATAGATGCGGGCAATGCGCTTGTGGAGGCGATCAAACCGGCAGTCAAATCCACATTTACCAAAGATGTAATTGGAGGAATCGGCTCTTTTGCGGGAGCATACGCTTTGCCCAAAGGCTTCAAAGAGCCGATAATTCTCGCTGCTACTGATGGTGTGGGAACCAAGCTCAAGCTCGCCATAGATAGTGGCAAACTGGATAGTGTAGGAATAGATCTTGTCGCGATGTGCGTAAACGACCTAATCTGCAGCTTCGCAACTCCTCTGTTTTTTCTTGACTATTATGCGACCGGGAAACTGGAGGTCGAAGAGGCGAAAAGGGTTATAGAGGGAATTGCAGAAGGCTGTCGACAAAGCGAATGTGCCCTTATAGGTGGCGAAACTGCGGAGATGCCCGGTATGTACAGCAAAAAAGATTTCGATCTTGCAGGTTTTTCTGTCGGCATTGCCGAAAAAAAGGAGACAAACCGCCTTGCACATGTAAAAGAGGGCAATTTGCTGATTGCACTTCCCAGCAGCGGAGTTCACTCCAACGGTTTTTCTCTGGTTAGAAAAGTCCTTTTTGAAAAACTCGAAATGAGTTTTGATGAAGAGTTCGACGGAAAACCGCTTATCGATACCCTTTTGGCTCCGACACGAATTTATGTAAAAACTTTTAAATCTCTAAAAGAGAAGATAAACGCACTAGCTCACATCACAGGAGGCGGCCTCGTCGAAAATCTTCCACGAATACTGCCAGAAAATTTGCGCGCCGTTGTAGATACCTCCAAAATAAAAACTCTGCCCATTTTCGATTTTTTGGGAAAATATGTAGAGAAAGAGGATATGTTTAGAACCTTCAACATGGGTGTAGGAATGGTTCTTGTAGTCGATCCCGACAATGCAGTCGAAGTTCTTGAACATAGCGATGGCTACATAATAGGCGAATTGAAACCCGGCGAAAGAGGCGTGACACTCTTTTGATCTATGCGTTGTCAAAACTCTTTACAGCTTTTTTTCTCCCGCCGGGACTTTTCGTAACGGCCCTGACTCTTTGCGCCCTTTTTGCAAAAAAACTCAGAACTCTGTTCCTGGGAACAGCCATACTCATTTATGCATTAAGCATCAATCCGGTAGCAGACAGACTTCTTGAACATTACGAAGCTCCTTTTAGAAACACTACCCTTCCCTCACATGCCGATGCAGTCGTATCGCTTGGCGGAGGAAGTATAAAAGAAAACCCGATTCCGTTGGTGGGCGAAGGGTTCAAACGACACATCTATGGCCTTGCAATAGCCAGAAAAATGAACATACCACTAATTGTAAGCGGAAGAGGCAAAAAGGGTTACAGCGAATACCATGCTCTTTTGGACTCTTTGAAGACACTCGAGCCAATTCTTTGTGAAAATTTTGACAAAGATAGAAAATATATTGACAGTCCCATTGTCATCGCAGAGACTAAAAGCAAGGATACATATGAAAATGCACAGTTTGCCCTTAAACTTCTCAAGAAAAAGAGAGCGACAGTTATAGTGGTCACTTCTGCTTACCATATGAGACGCGCACTGGCTCTTTTTAGACTGGCAGGAGTTGCAAAAGTATACCCTGCTGCCATAAACTTCTACACACAGCCGTCAGATAAAAACCTGGAACCCAAAGATCTGCTTCCTTCAATACAGGCATTAAACAATAGCTACAGAGCTCTGCATGAATTTTTCGGAATGGCAAAAGTGAAACTGAGAGAGCTGCGAAACTGAAAAAAGATGTGGCGCGGTGGACGAGACTCGAACTCGCGACCCCCGCCGTGACAGGGCGGTATTCTAACCAACTGAACTACCACCGCACCGAATGAAAGAGTGGTGACCCGTGTTGGATTCGAACCAACGGCCCATTCCTTAAAAGGGAATTGCTCTACCAGCTGAGCTAACGGGTCGTAAAGAGAGTGAAATTATAGCCTCTTTTCTTTAAAATCTAATTATGAACCTGTTCTTCTCGTTAACATACTCG
>WFUN01000123.1 GCA_015484905.1 Hydrogenimonas sp.
ACTTTATTTATGCCGGAAAGAAAAAGTTCCAACCGAATAAAAACCGATCGCTTCAAGAAGACGAAAAGGTCAAACGCTTTTACAGATTTTTCTGTTTTCAAAATTTTATTTTGCCTTTGGTCTGAACGCTTCAATAACCTCTTCGTCGGTTATCATATAGCGTCCTCCTATGAGATCTATACAGTATGGAACAGCAGGGAAAACGGCATCAAGACACTCTCGGATCGATTTTGGTTTACCGGGAAGATTTATTATGAGGCTCTTTTTGCAAATCCCGGCTGTTTGCCTGCTCAATATGGCCGTAGGAACATATCTGAGACTTACCTGCCTCATAAGCTCTCCGAAACCGGGAAGAATCTTTTCACATACGGCCTCTGTGGCTTCAGGCGTCACATCACGTGGTGCAGGACCGGTGCCTCCGGTCGTAACGATTAGATCACACCCCTCATCGGCAAGGTCCATCAGAGCACTCTCGATTCGCGTACGCTCATCCGGAACACATCGATACAAAAATTCCAATTCATTTTTAAGATACTCTTTCAGGGTATCCATGATGGCTACGCCTGATATATCCTCATACACTCCCGCACTCGCGCGGTCACTCGCCGTGACGATACCCACTCTTATCTTGTCCATTACCCTTCTCCTTCTTGCAATATATGTCCATACTCTTTGAAAAAGTAGCTCTCTGCAAGTTTTTTGAAATATGCATGAGCAGCTTTTGCATCTATTATTTTATCTTTACCGCCGAGAAACACCTCTATCTTTGTCCCGCGACCGGCGATAAGATCAAATTTTTCTTCCGGCCATTCGTATGTAAGAAGTTCTTCCAGCTCCTCCAAAGTTCCTGTACTCAAAAATGGTTTCAACACTCTCTCATCCGCAGGGTAAGCCGCATTTGCCACAAATTTTCCTATATAGGCAGCTGGGTCTTTTCTGAAATAGAGTCTCTGCATCTTTATAAAAGAGGCAGGCCTGCCGATAAAAAAAGATGGAGAGAGGAGTATCAGCCTCTCAATCCTTTTTTTACTTTCATATACATACTCCAGGGCCTTTATGGCTCCATAACTAAATCCGGCAACGACATAGGGATTGTTTGAATATTCACCTATTATCTCTGCAAACAGTGCCTCTTCTGTGTTTAGACAAAAACCGCTAAAATATCTCATCAAGAAGCTCTTTTATCTCCTCTTTTGGAACTATTTCACGTTTTATAATCTCATCTGCGAGGCGTATTATTCTCTCTTCCGTTCTCGCGACAAAGCTTTCTACATCAGATTTCGCTTCGGCAAGTATCTTCTCCTCTTGCGAAACGGCTGCGGAAGGTCCTTCTACCATACCGTAGACCTCCACCATATCGCGGGCTATAAGCCTAGCCTCTTTCAGATCATCGGCAGCATTCGTAAAATGTTCGTTGAAGTGCAGATGCATCATGACATCACCGGCGAGATATACTTTAATGCGGTTCATCATATCGGTTTTCGATACTATCTCTTTTTCGGATGTATGGAAATTGTCTGCAAGAAGTCCTATCTTGTCAAAATCGACATCGTGCCAATAGGCGGTAATGGCTTTTGCCGCCTGATAAGCCGCCTGAATTCTTTTTTCCTCTTCAGAGTAGGTCAAAACTCTCCGTTTACCCAGCAGAACTTTGTCTTTGACCGCAAGAAAATCTTCTGTCTCTATTATCTTTTTACCGGTTTTGAGGGCGTGTATCGCCGCTTCATTGACAAAAGAAGAGAGAGCGGCACCACTGAATCCTACCGTCATGTGTGCAATCTCATCCAGATCCAGATTGTACGGCTTGTTGGAGAGATATATTTTCAATATAGATTTACGCTCTTCTTTGTTGGGCAAAGAGACATATACCCTTCTATCGAAGCGTCCCGGCCGTAAAAGAGCGTCATCAAGCATTTCGATCTTGTTGGTCGCCGCTATTACAATAATTCCACTGCTGTCCTCAAAACCATCCATTTCGGTCAAAAGCTGATTGAGTGTAGCTTCCCGTTCATCGTTTCGCATTCCTCCTCTCGCTTTTCCCACTGCATCTATCTCATCTATGAAGATAATCGCTGGTGCAGCCGCTTTGGCACGCTTGAACAGCTCTCTTACACGTTTCGCTCCCATCCCTACATATATTTGAACGAAAGATGCGCCACTCTGATAAAAAAAGGGGACTCCGGCTTCACCGGCCACCGCTTTTGCTATCAGGGTCTTTCCGACACCGGGAGGTCCCACCAGCAATACGCCTCGCGGCATCCGTATGCCGAAATTAAGATATTTTCTTGGTTGTCTGAGAAAATCTATGATC
>WFUN01000124.1 GCA_015484905.1 Hydrogenimonas sp.
ACGAAAGAGTTAAAAATAGCGGCAAGCATACCACCGCTGCGCAGGTTGCGGTGATGAGAAAGCTGCTTGTCATAGCACACTCGCTTTACAAAAGCGGGGAGAAGTATAAAGAGGAGTAGCCCGTACCCCTTCTTTGCAAAGCCATGAACATATCGGTAGCATTGTTATGTTTTTTGGGTGCTTTTAAGGTAGCGACTGACCCCTATACCATTTTGCAGCCGATTGTTATGTGCTTTCCTTATACTTAGCAGCATTCTTCCTACAGTGTTTACGCACTTCTTTCAACCATGAATCATACCAATACCATGTCTTGGCAACTTGCACTCCGAAGCCCTTACCTTTCTTTTTTGCATCCAAACTTTTCCAATGTTGAGTATGTTGATACATTCCGAATTTTGAAAAGCCTTCATCTTTCATTATTTTCACAATTTGACTTGGCAAATACTTCGGCTTTTCTTTTTCCTTAATCAGAACGTATTCTGCATTTAATTTTTTTGCTTCTGGAGAACTTGCTGGTATGAATTCTATAACTTTATCAGCCTGACCTTTCCGATTCACTGATTTTGGCACATACAAAACGCGGTATGAATATCGCATGTCGTTGAAATCTTCATCAGAAATATGACTATCGAAATCATTGATATAAGAGGCGATATTTTTAGGTAATTCGTTAAACTCTCTAAGTTGAGTTATTTGTTCCTCCTGAATTGACGAGAATTGCAAAGAAAAGGAAAGGTGATTATCAGTGTCAAATTGGCTTCCAAATAGCTTCTTAGCGTAATAATTATAATTAAGACAACATGCTTGGAACCTAGCACTAAGATAGTCGTCAATTTTAGTTGTCATTTGATGTTCTATCTCATGACGAAGACCTATTAGAAACTTAAGGTTAGATTTTGTGACCTTATCGATAGGACACTTATCGTCATTGAGGCATCTTTCAAGCTCCCAGTATTTATATGCCCCTCTTTTTGTTTTATCAAATTTCCTTCTTTTTCCGCTTTGAGTAAAATACCTATACTCAATTTTTTTACTTCTAAAGTAAGCGTGCAACAAATAGGTCCAAGCAATGTTAGACAAAACAATAAAACTTTCTGATTTAAACTGTATGTTTGGATTGTTGAATATTTGGACGGCAGCTAACATTGCCTCTTTTGATTTTACAAGTAGCTCTGTTTTTACGGACCCGATTCGCCTTTTCCGATTACCCATTGCCGTCTTTCGCTTCCTCTTTAGCACATAACGTTCAGCTTAACAGGCGCATTTGTAGCGAGCGCAGCGAGCGAAAAATGCGTCCTGGTTGAAGCTGTTGTTAGAGGAAATTTCTCTATTCCTCGACAAAATAGTCTGAGTCAATTTTCTTAATCTCGATGGTATTTGAAACAGACACGCCAAGGTTATAATCGATCATTAAATCGACTAGCCTTTCTCCGTCAATAAGTACAACGTTTGGATCAACCTGGCTCACATAATCAATGGCTTGCTGGGAAAAAGAACTTGTGGTTATGAAAACACCCTTTTTTGCTCTTTTCCCATGCAGAGCACCAACAAATTTTTGCAACTCAGGCCTGCCTACGGACGCCTCCCACCGTTTTGCTTGGATGTAGATTAGATCTAAACCCAATTTGTCTTCTTTAATTATTCCGTCGATTCCTTCATCACCAGATTGGCCAATAGCTTGGCCGGCATCCTTTATTGAGCCTCCATATCCCATTTTTACCAAAAGCTCTACAACCAGTTTTTCAAAAAAGCCAGGGGAGTTGTCCTTTACCTGTTTTATTAGCTGCTGTGCAACCTCATCGCGAAGGTTTTCAGCGGCTTGTTCTAATGCCTCTTCTGGTGTGTCGGCCTGTTCGTCGCCCTCAGTCTCTGGTTTACTTGTTCTACCTCCTTTCCTTTAACTATTTATTGTGTTAACAAAGTATACCACTTCCCTCAATAAAACAAAATAGCATTACACAAAATACATACTGCTTTTTTTTAAAAATATCGAAATTGGTATATCTCTTAACGCTTTCATCTGGTTTATTAGTCATTATCTGTTTATTTTGACGTGATAACGGCTCTTATTTCAACAGCAGTTCATAACGTATGATTATCGAAAGATTAGAAAGAGGTCTTCAGCTACATCCACTCGACCACCTTCGCCACCTCTTCGGCTACGTAGCACTTCATCGGTGTTTTAAAAGAGGGTTTGTTTGGGAGTATCGCTTTACTGAAGCCGAGTGTCTGCGCTTCTCTCAGGCGTTGTTCGAGGTGGAAGACCTCTCTTATGTCTCCTATCAGGCTCACTTCGCCTATAAATACGCTTTCATCACTAAGCGGGCGGTTTCTGAAGCTGCTTATGATGGCGGCTATTATGGCGAGGTCTGCGGCCGGTTCGTTTATCTTTATGCCGCCTGCGATGTTTACGAAGACGTCGTACTGGTTGAAAGGCAGATCGAGCTTCTTTTCCAGCAGTGCCAGCAGCATCGTCAGGCGGCTTGCGTCGTATCCTGTGGTGGAGCGTTTGGGGTTTCCGTAGCCGCTTTCGGCCACGAGTGCCTGCACCTCTATGACCAGCGGTCTGGTTCCTTCCATTATGACGGTAACAGCGCTTCCGGCATTCGGTTTGCCGCGGCTGAAAAACTTGCTGGCTATATTTTTGGCGCTCACCAAGCCTTCGTGTGTCATCTCGAATATTCCCACTTCGCTAGTGCTTCCGAAGCGGTTTTTGAAGGCTCTTAGCATCCGTATCTCTCTGCTCGCGTCCCCTTCGAAGTACAAAACCGTATCTACCATGTGTTCGAGCACCCTCGGGCCGGCGATGGAGCCCTCTTTTGTTATGTGGCCTATAATGAAGACCGGTATCTGCTTCTCTTTTGCCATCCTCATCAGGTCGAATGTTATGGTGCGCACCTGCGTGACGCTGCCGGGGGCCGATGGTATGGAGTCGGAGTAGAGGGTCTGGATGGAGTCGATGATGATGAGATCGTAGCCGTTTTGAGAAACCTCCGCCATCACCGCTTCGAGGCGTATCTCCGATAGCAGGTAGAGCGACTCGTGGTTGGCCCCGAGGCGGTTCGCGCGCATCTTTATCTGTGCTCCGGACTCTTCGCCGCTTACATAGAGGATCTTGCTATTTCGCTTGGCCAGATTTCCGCCGATTTTAAGCAGCAGCGTAGATTTGCCGATTCCGGGGCTTCCTCCGATAAGCACGAGTGAGCCGGGCACTATGCCCCCTCCAAGAACGAGGTCGAGCTCGCTATCGCCGCTTGAAAAGCGTGTAACCTCCTCATCTTCTATCTGGGTAATCGGTTTAGCTTTGGGTGCCAAGCCGGACGCCTGAGAAATTTCTGCCATCATCTTTTGCTGCTCTGCAGAGAGCTCCATAAAGCTCTCCCAAGCGCCGCAGTTTGGACATTTGCCCATCCACTTGGCGCTCTGCATTCCGCACGCCTGGCACTCGAAGAGAGGATTCTTCTTCTTAGCCATTTTAAACGAGTTCCCGAGCTTCGTATGATTTTATAGGTTTGTCCTCTTTTCCAAGAATTTCTATAGAGTTGTTTGTGCTGTTTATATTCAGTCTAAAAGTCTCTCCTGTCTCTTTGTCGCGAACAAAATGCCTGGAGAGGAGGTCAAAGCCGTCTCTATCGAGAAGTTTTTCAAATTTTCTTAATTGTTGGGAGGTAAGATTTTCTACATCTATTTCATGTTGAACCTCTGCGGGTTTTCCGGTACCCGCTTTCTCTTCGACGAAAATTGCATCGAGTATTGTGTCTACGAACTCTTCAGGGTCGAAAGGGACAAGATCTTCGGCTTTTTCGCCTACGCCTACATAGTAGATGGGAAGTCGAAGTTCATCGGCGATGCTAAACAGTGCTCCACCTTTTGCGGTTCCATCGAGTTTTGTAATGATGATTCCGTCTATATCGATCATTTCATTGAAAGCTCTCGCCTGATTTATCGCGCTGTTGCCTTGTGTTCCGTCGAGAATCAATATTTTTCTGTGAGGTGCTCCCTCCATGGCTTTGTTGCATACGCGCACTATTTTTTTCAATTCTTCGGCAAGATTGGTCTGAGTATGAAGCCGTCCGGCCGTATCTATTATGACATGGTCTATTCCCTTCGCTTTGGCAGAAATAATCGAGTCGTAGGCTACTGCGGAAGGATCGTGCCCCTGTTTGGTATAGACTATGGGAATACCGATTTTATCGGCCCATCTTTTTAGCTGTTCAATGGCTGCGGCTCTGAAAGTGTCCGACGCACCGAGCATTACCGTTTTTCCTTCGCTTTTGTAACGCTGTGCCAATTTTGCTATCGTCGTAGTTTTTCCGGCACCGTTTACACCGACTATTAGCTCCACAAAAGGTTTCGTCTCATCGTCAGGCTCTTTTTTCTCCACTCTATAGATAAAGAGGGAAATAAGAGCATTGTAAAGCTGGGTCCGGTCGATTTTTTCAGGTAGGGATTCGAGAATTTTTTCCACCAGATCATAGCTTACATCCGCTTCAAGAAGCAGATCTTCAAGCTCATCTTTGGAGATTTTCGTACGTTTTATCGGCTCTACGGCCTGTATAACCTCCAGGGTCTTTTTGAGTCCCTTTTTCAAAAAACCGAACATTATCTGTCTACCTCCTTCAAAGCCTCTTTTATATCGCTTTCAAGCATCTCTTCAGGTACCATTCCTATATAGTGTCGGAAATATTTTCCCTTTACCAGCAAAATCATCATAGGAATCGAGAAGTTCTGGGGTTGATGCAGCATATCTGCAGCGAACGAGGCTATTTTCATATTTTTCGCACTGTTTGATACAAAATAGTTTATTCCATAATTTTTCTTAAACCTCTCTATCACTCTGTTGGGTACATTCTCTTCTACAAGTATGGCAATAATTTTAAATCTGTTTCTATATCTGTTTTGCAGATTGATCAGATGAGGGATTTCTGCTTTGCATGGAGGGCACCACGTAGCGAAAAAATTTACCATAACTACGGGCTCTTTTACCTCAAATGAGATTCCTTTATGATGCAATATGGCTTTAACGGTTTCATTTTCGTCTTTAAGCTCCAAAATCTCCGCTTTTTTTACCGATTCAGTTTTTATGGCGGTATCATCTCTCTTTTCGCCGCACCCTCCCCAAAAAAGTGCGCCTATTGTAAAAATACAGAGCGAAACGATCTTTAGATTCGACACAACATACCTTTTGTATATTTTGATAAAATAGGATTTATTATAATCAAAAGGGCCTTAAATTTGGAGAAACGAATATTCAGGAAACTTTGCAGACAGCGACTCGAAAAGGTTTTGAAAACCGGTAAAACATATCGCAATCACAAAGTGCTTGTCAAGGTAGAACGTATTATAAAAAAATATAA
>WFUN01000125.1 GCA_015484905.1 Hydrogenimonas sp.
ATCTGGCACTAAGAGCCGCTTTGACATCGACAATGACCGGTGAAAATGCTTCGTCACAAAATCCCTCCGCCAAAGAGCTTTTCGCAAATCTCATGAGTTCTTCAAACTCCTGTAGAAAAATGTCACCGGATAAAAAACGTTCAATCTTTTCTCTCTCTTCGTGCTGTCGGCCAAGCAGATAGACTTCAAACCTGTGCAGACCGGTATGTAGTTCCACTGGTAACATCGTTTTGTAATTGTCCATATTCAACAGATACACATCAATATCACGCAAGTGGCCGGTCTTTCGCATCAATGATGCTACACGCTCTTTGTGCTCTTGCAGCCATACCGGATCGAACAATCTTTTCATCTGGGAAAAAATGGCACGAATTTTACGCATGGCAACCCGAAGCTGATGAAGATGTTCCGGATCATCTTTACCTGCCAAAATGGCTTTCCTGTTAGCCTCAATCGTTTTTAAAAGAGAATAGACGAGTGTTTTGATCGTATGCGCACTGCTTTCGTAGGGAGTAAATTCTATATTCAAAGAAGCTTTGAAAAAATCTTTTCTGGCATCAACCTGCTCAAGAAGATTTTCAAGCGGTGTCTGTATCGGAGGAATCCTCTTCTGCTTAGAGAGTTCGCTGTTTGCAAAAGCGTGGTTACAGGTAATTTCGTCGATCAAGATATTTTTGAAAATTTGCGGGAGAGTGAAACTTCTGGCCTCCTTTTCGCTCCCAAACTCCACTTCAAGAATATTTAACCCCAAAAAAGGTTTTTTGAAACTGTCAAGCTCGAATCTATTGCCGTTTACTTCGAAAACGAATCTTTTTTTTCTTATCACTCCACCGCGATTTCTACGAAAGGCATCTTCAAAAATATCTTTCGTTATAATCTCTTCAGACTCTTCTCTTACCATACCGCCGCCATGTTTTACAGTACGAATGTAAATATTGCCCTGCCGACGATAACGAACCACTTTATCCTTCTGCGTTATCAGATAGAACTGGATAATCTGTACGCATCTGTGAGAAATTCCGTGAGTTTTCAAGAATCTCTTCATCGAACAGGGGTAAAGTACAAATCTTCGCTCTATTTCAAAATGCTTCATAAATATGATTCTACCATGTTGTGTTATAATACATTCAATCAAACAACCGAACAGGAAAAAAAGAGATAGAAAAGTTCCGCTATTTTTACAACCATTTTCCACATCTTGAGATAGAGCATCTGATTGAACATTATGCCGTTTTTGGAGGGCTTGAGAAACATATAACACTCAGCTTTGACGACTCCTTGACAGCTTCTGTAAAGGCCAATCTTCTTGAACGCCACAGCTTTTTGAAAACAAAAATCCTTCCACCTCCCAGTTTTGAAAAGAACAATCTCAGACTTTTACGCGAGACGGCCGTTTCGGACGGAAAGATGATAAATGTATTCAGACGGGCCAGGCTCAGCAGAAGTGAAGGGCATGGCGCATATGACGCATTGAGCAGAATCGGTATGCTGTATAAAGAGTACTCGAGAGAAAATACTTCGGAAACAGCCACCCGCACAAAAAAAAGAAAAGAGGAGCGAGGTTATTTCATTCAGGCAAAAATCAAATTTGTGCACCCTTTCCACCGTTTCTGGTTCACTTTCATAGAACCCCACACCAAAGAGATAGAAAAAGGTGATTTCGAACCTTTTCTCGAAGATCTCGAAGCTTCGCTTGACAGATATGTCAGTTTTACTTTCGAAGATCTATCCAACGCTCTGATTAAAAGAGCCTTTGAAACCATGGACCCGGTCTTCGAAGAGGGAAACTACTGGGACAGGCACAACGAATTTGATCTCATGGCAAAAACAAGAGCCGACCGTATGATCGTAGGAGAGTGTAAATGGAAAGGACACAAAGTGTGTAAAAGCCTGGTGAGCAAACTCAAATCCAAGTGCGAGCGCTCCGGACTCAAGCCCGACTACTTGGCACTTTTTTCAAAAAGTGGATTCAGCAAAGAGCTTGAAAGTTCCGATGATCCAAAGCTGCTCTGTTTCGATCTTGAAGATTTTGAGAGACTTCTTGCATGAATGGGTTTAAACTTCCATCATCGATGAAAAAGAGTGAAAAAGATACGCTGCTGAATCAACTCGAAAGCCTGATAGAACAGACATAC
>WFUN01000126.1 GCA_015484905.1 Hydrogenimonas sp.
AATACACAACGATAGTGCCAAAGGGTATAGAATACTGCATGAAACAACACAATCTTTTATAAAACATTTAAACAGAAAATATATTTATACACAGATTTTCACCAAAGGTCTTGTAGTGTTTGCGCGCAGCTGGCATGCGGACACTTCAAAAATCCCTCCTGTAACAAACCGAGAAGATCTGCATGAAATAATAAAGACCAAAAATCCGAAAACAACGATAGAGTCTACACCGCCGGCTGGCATTAAAGCTTCCGCCCCCATAGTCTACAACAGACACATAATAGGTATTCTGGAAGTGACCACTCTGTTTGACAGAGTGGTTTCAAGACTAAGAAACTACCGAATAGAAACTATTCCTCTTTTGAAGCCGGATCTCATACCAATGGACGATATCATCAAAAACAATCCATCTGTCAAAGGCTACAAGATCGCTGCGAACAATTACAGTCACCATTTGGCAGATGTTCTTAAGTCACTTGACTCTGAAGATTTCGAAGAGCTGATACACACCGATTATCTGGGAAAAGAGGAACTTTTTTTTGCGGCGTATCCGATGAAAAACGATTATGGAAAACTGCTCGGATATTTCATTGCGATCATTTCAAAAGATAATTTTGAAAACTTTTCCGGCAAACAGCTTTCGCTTATAAAGAGTATTTTCACGATGGAGAGCACAAAAGGCGATATTTACCATTATGTAAACTCAAAAGGCTTCAACATTTTCAACGAGATGAGCCCCGAACAGATTTTACGTTTCAGTGCAAACATAGAAGAGAAAGACCGTATTTTGTTCGACAAGGCAGCCAGAGAAAAGCTGCGTACTCTCTCGAAAGAGGAGCTGATCGACCTGATTATCCACAACTTTCATAAAAGCGAAAAAAAAGGAATCATAAAATAATGAAAATTCTCCTTCTTGAAGACGAATATATGTTAAGAAAGTCTATTAGAGAGCTGCTTGAAGACAGCGGATATATAGTAGAAGAGTTTTCCGATGGAAAATCTGTTCTGGATGCAACCTTTGAAGGCACATATGATCTGCTTTTGCTGGATGTAAATGTTCCTGGCGTAAACGGATTCGAACTTCTTGGTCAACTCCGCAAAAACGGTATAAAAACGCCAACAATCTTTATCACGTCGCTTACGGAAATTGACAGTATGGAGCGGGGTTACGATCTTGGATGCTGCGATTATATAAAAAAGCCTTTCGATATGAAAGAGTTGAAACTCAGAGTCGCGACTGCATTGAAATTTGCCACTTTGCGTTCTGACGAAGAGACAATCACACTTCCAGGAGGTTACGAATACAATACCAAATCATTCACTCTTACCAAAGATGATAAAGAGGTCAGTCTCTCCAAAACCGAAAAGATGATTCTCGATCTTTTCATAAAACATAAAAACCAGGTCGTAACTCCGGATATGATAACAGAATACGTCTGGGAAGATTATGTCGATCCGGCCAATGTAAGAGTACAGATAAACAACCTTAGAAAAAAACTGAACAAAGATCTCATTACCAACATTCGTGGCGTAGGATACAAACTTGAAACTTGATATAAACGAATCACGCTTTTCTCTAAAATACTCCATTATCTATACCCTGATTGTCATGGCGATTTTGCTGGTTCCTTTCGCCATCTATGACAATTACACATACAATCTCGAAGAGGTCAAAACAGAAATCGCACTGAAAAAAAAAGCGATTCAGATAATAAACGAAATAGAGAGATTCGACAGCAGATTTCAGAGCACTTTTATTTTTCCGCGATTCAAATCTTACCAGGCCGGCCTGTATGACAAAAACGGAAACATCATTTTCTCTCTCATAAAAAAACCTATTTCGGCACTAAACCTCAAGCAGGGCTATCACAGATCCGGAAACTACAGATATTATGTAACAGAGTTTCCGGATGAGAGCTATTTCGGAGCCAAATACCTTGTCACCGGTACCGAGTTCAACATATATACTATTTTGTTCAATATTCTCATAATCTTTCTTTCCATTCTCTCGGTTACATTTCTTTTTTCATTTCTTATTTTAAAAAACTTTTCAAGACCCTTCAAAGAGATAAACCGTGCGCTTGATGATTTCATAAAAGATTCAATGCATGAAATAAACACCCCTCTTTCCATCATCAACATAAATATCGATATGTTTACCGAAAAATTTGGAAAGAATCGCTATCTCTCCCGTATCAAATCCGCCGCGAAAATTCTCTCTTCGCTTTATGACGACATGAACTACCTCATAAAAGAGCAGACAATCAACAAAACAGAAAAAAAGAGGATCAATTTCAGCAAATTCTTGCAAAAATCGGTAGACTACTTCAAAGATATCGCGGAACTAAAAGATATATCTCTTCATCTTGAAGTCGAAGAGAACGTCTATATAGATTTTGTTCCTACCAAACTTCAAAAAATTGTGGACAACAACCTTTCCAACGCGATCAAGTACTCCTACGAAGGTGGAGAGGTTATAGTCTCTTTGAAACGTATCGAAGATAAAATAGTGCTCGGATTCAAAGATTATGGTATTGGAATAAAAGATACACAGAAAATTTTCTCACGATACTACAGGGAAGATCACACAAAAGGAGGATTCGGTATCGGACTGAATATTGTAGGAAAAATTGTAAACGAAGAGAAAATAGAGGTTAAAATAGTTTCAGAGCCCGATAAAGGGAGCTATTTCGAATATACTTTCCATTAGACAGAGAGTATTAAATAAAATGATTTTACACTTTTTTTACAAAAACATGACATAATTGCCCATTCAAGTGTGAAGAAGGGGAAAACCAATGAAAGCAAAGCTGAATCGGGGAATCGGCGTTCTGATATTCTTAACATCCGGACTCTTCGCAACGATGGTCGGCACTCAGCACGATCTGAGTACGGGTTACGGAGGAGACAACGATGAAATATGTGTCTACTGTCACACACCGCATGCTGCGAATGCAGCATACGACGCGCCTTTATGGAACAAGCCCATGACATCAACCACGTTTACAATGTATGGGGCGACAACCCAGGGAGTTGCCGGCCAGACCATAGCCGGTACTTCGACAGACTCTTCACCTACAGGATCTTCCCTTGCATGTCTAAGCTGCCATGATGGAGTGAGTGCGATGAACAGTGTTGTCAATGCACCGGGATCCGGTGGATTCAGTTCAAGCGGCACATATATAGGCAATGCGAGCAATCTTCCAAAAACCATGCCGGCTTCGGAAATAATCGCTGTAGGCCTAAATGGAGATCTCACCAACGATCATCCCGTTTCAATAACCTATGTAGAAGGCGTAGCGGGTCTAAAGCCGAAAAATACAGCGATCACCGGGTGGAACAATGCCTCCACAATCAACGATCTTTTAAGGGGAGGGAAAGTTCAATGTGTCAGCTGTCACGACCCGCACGATCCTACCTTCGGCAGATATCTGCGTCATCGCAACACCTCAAGCGAGCTTTGTAAAACCTGTCACGACAAATAGTGTTGCCGGTTTTCATACCGGCTACATTTTGCCTGCTTTTCGCCCATACTCACATCTTCGCCGCTCTCTTAGTTTCTCTTTTCTTTTTGTATGGCTCGATTTTTGGGTATCTTTGTTTAAACAAGGCTCTCTTTCATAAAAGTATATGAATTCTATCAAAATACTTGACTTTAACTTCGCTTTTCACTACAATTCCGAATGATAAAATAAAAAATCAGAATATAGCGGCCCTGAAAGGACGTTATATCACGAGCAAGGAAGAAACGATGAAAGAACAAACTCTCGCCATTCACTACGGTTATGACAAAGACGAGTATAAAACAATGGCTGTTCCGATCTATCAGACTACCGCATACGATTTCCAAACCGCTGAACGTGCAGCCAACCTTTTTGCCCTTAAAGAGCTCGGTCCCATCTATACAAGACTCAACAATCCGACGACAGAGGTTCTTGAAAAGAGGATAGCGGCCGTTGAAAAAGGTGGTGCGGCCATAGCGACATCCAGTGGGCAGGCAGCTATTTTCTATTCGGTAGCGAACCTGGCCGAAGCGGGCGACAATATAGTAGTGGCCAAAAAAATATACGGCGGAGCCACCACTTTGCTGACTCATACAATAAAACGTTTCGGGATAGAAGCGAGAATTTTTGATAGCGACACCGCCTCCGATCTCGAAAATCTTATAGACGAAAAAACAAAGGCCGTATTCTTTGAATCTCTTTCAAACCCGCAAATCAGTGTTGCTGATGTCGACAAGATCGTAGAGATAGCATCAAAATACAATGTCATTACCATATGCGACAATACGGTAGCCACACCTGTGATATTCAACCCTATCGAACATGGTGTGGACGTTGTAGTGCATAGTGCCAGTAAATATATAAATGGACAGGGAACAGCGATAGGCGGATTGATCGTCGAAAGTAAAGATCTGAATAAAAAGTTGATTGGCAATGAAAGATACCCACATTTCAATGAGCCGGACGAGAGTTATCACGGTCTTGTATATGCCGACCTTCCTTTCCCTCTCTTCACTTTGAGAATCAGACTCTCTCTCATAAGAGATATAGGAGCGACGCCGGCACCTTTCAATTCCTGGCTGCTTATACAGGGTCTTGAGACGTTGGCCGTCAGAGTCAAAGAGTGCTCCAGAAGCTCTTTGAAGATTGCCCAGTTCCTCGAAAAACATCCAAAGGTACTGAAAGTCAACTATCCGGGCCTTCCATCGGATGAGAGTTACGAAAAAGCACGTCGATATTTCCGAGACGGGATGGCTTCAGGTCTTATCAGTTTTGATGTGGGAGACCTTGAATATGCAAAAAAGATTCTTGACAGGACAAAACTTTTCAGTGTAGTGGTAAACATAGGCGATTCCAAATCTATAATCACTCACCCAGCAAGTACAACACACCAGCAGTTGAATGCGGAAGAACTCGCAAAAGCGGGCGTAACACCCGGTTTGATAAGACTGAGTATCGGTCTTGAAGCGTATGAAGATCTGATAGATGATCTGAAACAGGCGATGGAGAGTTGAAATGACACTCTTCTCTTCGAGAGGAACTTACGGCCTTCTGGCCATGTATGAGCTCTCCAGAGAATACCAATTTGCCAAACCTGTAAAAATAAAAGATATCGCAGAAAGAGCGGGGATACCGCAAAATTATCTGGAACAGCTTTTGAATACGCTCAAAAAAGATGGTTTCGTAAAAAGTGTACGCGGTGCATACGGAGGCTATATGCTCGCAACAGATCCATCCAACATACGGGTACTGGATCTTTTGGAGTCACTCGAAGGCGAGATGAAAGTTACCGAAACGGCTACCGACAACGGTGTGCTTGAGCTTTTTTTCAAAGATACCGAAAAGAGGATCAAAGAGATTTTCGATATCTCTTTGAACGATTTCAGACTCTATGAGCAGAAAATTTCGAATCAATTATGTTATACGATATAGCCTGAAAAGATACAACAACAACTCAACTCTCTGTTGGGCCGCACAAGCAATTATAAAAAGGAGAATTCATGAACTATGCAACCGATGTAACCGAACTTATAGGAAACACTCCGTTGGTAAAAATCAAAAAAGCATCGGAACGTACAGGAGCTTTGCTTCTGGGAAAATGCGAGTTTATGAACCCGACAAGTTCCGTGAAGGACAGGATCGGAGCCAACATGGTAATCAGAGCTATCGAAGAAGGAAGAGTCACCAAAGATTCCGTATTGATAGAGCCTACAAGCGGCAACACGGGTATTGCTCTGGCTGCTGTAGCCGCTGCCAAAGGAATCAGACTGATACTTACGATGCCCTCTTCGATGAGTCTCGAAAGGCGCAGACTCCTCTCTGCTCTCGGAGCCGAACTCGTTTTGACGGAACCATCAAAAGGAATGACCGGCTCCATACAAAAAGCACAGGAGCTTGCCGACGAGATTGAAAATGCCGTAATATTACAGCAGTTTGAAAATCCTGCCAACCCTGAAATCCATATAAGAACGACCGCTCGGGAAATTTGGCAGGATACCGATGGAAAAATAGATATATTTGTCGCTGCCGTCGGCACGGGCGGGACCATAACCGGTGTCGGTAAAGTATTAAAAGAGTACAATCCAAATATCCGTATCGTTGCCGTAGAGCCTGAAAACTCACCGGTACTTGGCGGAGGCAAGGCAGGACCGCACAAAATACAAGGAATCGGAGCCGGGTTCGTGCCGAAAGTCCTGGATACCTCTGTTTACGACGAAATTATCACGGTCGAAGATGATGCCGCGGCATCTATGGCACGCAAACTTGCAAGAGAAGAGGGTCTTCTTGTGGGAATATCCTCAGGGGCCAATGTCCTCGCTGCAACCATGGTCGCAAAACGTGAGGAGAATACGGGAAAAACGGTTGTCACTATGCTCAACGATACAGGTGAGCGATATCTAAGCAGCGGGCTTTTTGATTAGCCTGCGGCAAGAAAATTTTTTCGGCAGCATTCTTGAGTAATTCAATAGAGTTCATCAAGTAAAGAATTTTTTTTGGAGGGGCATGCAATGCATGAAAAACCGTACAGAAGTGTAGTAAAAACAGTCTCCTGGAGAGTTCTGGGGACACTCGATACCATTGTCATATCTTTTATCATTACCGGCAGTTTCGGTATGGCCGCATCGATAGGCGGTAT
>WFUN01000127.1 GCA_015484905.1 Hydrogenimonas sp.
ATCGCATACCTGCCTACCATCGCCGCATTATCGGAGCAATATTGCATATCCGCCAGGTGCAACTCGGCGCCAAACTCGGAGCAGAGATTGAGAAAAGATGAGCGTACAGCCAGATTTGCACTCGCACCCCCAACTATGGCAAAATCTTTCACCTCACTGTTCTTGAAAATTTTTCTACATTTTTGCAAAAGATGCTCTATGGCGACTTTTTGAAAAGATGCGGCTATATCGGCCTTTGTCTGTTCATCCAAAGGGGAGTGCTTCTGCACAAGCAGTCTGACGGCATTTTTTATTCCGGAGTAGCTGAACGCAATCTTGGGTGAATGCAAAAGAGGAACAGGAAGATCGAACCTCTCCGGATCACCTTTTTGTGCAAGCATCTCTATGGCTGGTCCTCCGGGATATCCCAGCCCCATCATCTTCGCCGTCTTGTCAAAGCTTTCGCCAAAACTGTCATCCATTGTGGAAGCTACGATACTCATCCTCTCAAAACTCTGCACATCTATGACCATCGTATGACCGCCGGATATGAGTAGAACCATCATCGGAAAGCGTGTCTCTTTCTCTATGAACAGAGAGTATATATGAGCCTTCAGATGATTTACAGCTATTATAGGAAGGCCTTTGGCGATGCTTAGAGCCTGTGCCATAGCCACCCCTTCAAGAAGCGTAACCGAAAGGCCGGGTTCATTCGTAACCGCCACCGCTTTCAAATCGTCAAGATATGGTTTTGTCTCCTCAAGCAGTCTTGGAAGATCTACCGCATGCAGTCTGCTTGCAAGCTCAGGAACAACTCCGCCATATTTTGCATGCTCTTTCTCCTGTGAAATCCTACAATGAAAAACAAGTTTTTTGGTGTCTATTTCGGTAATGGATATAGAACTGTCGTCGCAGCTGCTCTCGATAGCTATTATCATCTTTTCTGCTCCGAAACATCGCACACCTCTTCATTTTTTATATATTTAAATATCCATGGCCACTCTCCATAACCGCTCTCGACATTTATATGACCACCGTTTTCGATAACTTTCATGGGGATTCCCAATGCCTCCTGCAGCTCCCACGCTTTATCGATAGGCATATATGGATCGTTTGTCGAAACTATCATGATCGCACTCTTTGCAAAGATGTTTTTGGGAGCTTGGACTGGGAAAAATCCTTTTACGGCTTCAATTTCGCAATCGAGTTTTGGAGGTGCGACCAACAACAGCCTCTCGACCGGCCTGAGTCTTCCTTCGTTGCACAGATGAAACCAGAGTGTATTGGCCAGAGAATGGCAGACAACGGTATCTGGTCTGAAATCCTCAAGATGATACCTGACCTCTTTTTTCCATCGGTTGATATGAGGAAAATGTGGATGTTGAATAAGTGGAAAACTAACCGTCCCGTAATCTTTGGCAAGCTCTCCGGCGAGCCAGCTTTGCCAATGAGGATAATCGCTACCTCCCCATCCATGCAGAAGCAGAACCTTATCTCTTTTCACACCACCTCCTCACCTCTTTGTCTATCGAAAATACATCATCCAGGCCGTCTGGCTCGACATCATGAAAATGATTATAAGCCTCCAATACCAGTTTGGAAATTCCACCAAAAGGGATGGCGCCATCCATAAATTTTTTTATGGCGGACTCGTTGGCCGAATTCACGACAACGCCAAGCTTCGGGTTTTCGAGAAGATCATCCTTTATTTTCCAAACCGGATAACGCTCCGGCGCTATTTTGCCAAACTCCAGCCGACCCAGCTTCAGCAGATCCAACGACTCCAAAATCTCTTCATCGATCTCTTGCATAAGCGCATATGTGATCGGCAGCTTCATATCCGGCACAGACATCTGTGCAGTCGTAACACCATCCACAAACTCTACGAGAGCATGCACAATCGATTTTGTCTCTATTACCGCATCGATGTTTTTACACCCGAACAGCCACCTTGCTTCAAGCAACTCAAAAAGCTTGTTTATCATCGTCGCACTGTCTATTGTGATCTTCGGGCCCATGCACCAGTTTGGATGTCTAAGAGCATCCTCCAATGACGCGTTTACTATCTTATCCACAGGCCAATTCCTGAAGGCTCCGCCACTTGCGGTAATCACCATCTTTTTTACCATGCGGCCGTTTAGAAGATACCAAAGCGCAAAGTGTTCACTATCTATTGGGCGTATACGCGAAGAATCGATGAAAGCGCCTGCCGCCACAAGTGACTCCTTATTGGCAAGAGCGACAACTTTACCCTCTTTTATTGCGGCAACCGTCGGCTTAAGACCAAGAAATCCGACAAGTGCGTTTACTACTATTTCCGAGTCACTGAGCCCAATAATATTGAGTATACCCTCTTCTCCCCAGAAAACACCGGGATGATCTATTTTATCAGCCAGCTCTTTTGTAGAGACACACACGTAACGTGGTTTGAATCTTGCTATCTGCTCTTTTAAAAGCGAAATATTGTTACCGGCAACGAGGGCCTCCACTTCGATATTGAAACGTTCAGCGACAACAAGCGTATTGACTCCTATCGAGCCGGTGGAACCAAGAAGTACCACTTACAAAAGTCCTCTTAACAAAAGTACCATGACGATACCGCCAAACATGTAGCCGTCAACCCGGTCCAGCATTCCCCCATGACCCGGCAAAATGTTGCCGCTGTCTTTGACTCCGGCCTGACGTTTCAGATAACTTTCGAAAAGATCTCCGAATACCGATGCGACTGAGACGCCAAGCGAGATAAGCAGGGCCTGGGGCCAGTCTACAAGAGCGCCGCCGATAAAAAAACCGGCGAAAGTTGCGATCACCACTCCTCCGATACACCCCTCTACAGTTTTATTGGGCGAAGTTTCACTAAATGGACGCCTGCCTACAAGTTTACCGATAAAATATGCTCCTATATCGGTAAGGGCCACTACGACCAATAACCAAAACAGAGCGCTTACTCCAAAATCGGTATACAGAGCCAGCAGAAAAAGAAAAGGGGCTACCGGATAGAGAAAGGGCAAAAACAGACGTTTATCGAAATCACGTGTATAGGATAGAAGAGAAGCAAATATTACCGCTATCAAAAAGAATAGATCATCCGGGTTGGGGTATACAAGAGCAAGAAGCCACACCGCCAGGGCATAGAGATACATCTGGTTGTTGTCGATTTTGAAGAGCCGCATAGACTCATAGAAAGAGAAAATATAGACGATTCCCAAAAAAAGCCATATCAGAAAAAAATTGTCTATCAGACCAACGGCAACAACGACGACAATAAGAACTGCTCCCGTAAGAAAGCGGGATCCGTTTTCTTTGATGATGGAAAAGATGGACATAAAAAACCTTTGCATATATCCGAGTTTTACTCAAATTGATATAACCAAAGTATATCCGATAAAAGGTTAAACATGAATATCTATGTGCGGTCTACCCTCTTCATCGATTGTAACACCCTCTTTGCGCGTCTCTTTTGATTTCGAACCGGCGGCACGCCGCCGCTCTCGTTCCTGTGATTCCGCCTCCTGTCTGGCATGTTCTCTCTCCGGATCGATGCTGGCCGTCTCTTCTGCGGGACGAGTCTGCTCTACAACCTTCTCCTTCTCATTCACGATCGCCTGGGCAGCGGCATTTTGAACATCGTATCGATTGAACTGCATATTCTGAATAGATGACGCCAAATTCATGTTCTGATTGACAAAAATAATGTTTGAAAGCGGTGAGATGGCCATCGAAGCTCCTTTGATAGCCCTTTTGCCGTAACGCTGGACGACTCCTTGGTGCTATCTTTGTCTATTTTTTTACAACTTTTAGCGTATCGTACTTTGTATAAGTCACGTGCGCTCCCCTTTCGATCTTCACATTTCGCCTATATGTAAAATCGACCAGATAGTCTCCTGGTTGAGAGACGCTTGTCTCTACACAGATTTTAGCCGCTTTTCGTATGACCTCCATCGGTATGTTTTTTTTCCCGCCTGCACGAATTATGCAGTGCGAAGATGGGCGGTTTTTAAGATGCAGCCAGATGTCTCCTGCCCGCGCATTTTTCAGCACCCATATGTTTTCACGCTCATTACGCCCCAAAAGGACTTTGAATTCTCCGGCCATAAACACTTCACACAAAAGCTTCGGCTCTCTCTTTTTATGTCGCTGTTTTGGAGGGAAAAGCAGTCTTATCTGCTCTTCGCTCTGTGCTTTCTCCAAACTCTCCAGCAGCCGTCGATAAAACTCTATTCTCGATTTGAGATTCTCTTCTTCGATGTGTATGTTGGCCGCTTTGTTTGCCGCACGCTTTGCACGTGTATAAAAATACTCTCCGATCCTGCCGGGATTAGGCAAAGAGGGCAGCTCTATCGTGACAAGATTCCCTTCAAAATCGTGTGTTTGAAGTTTTGTATCGTAAGGTTTGATTTTGTGAAGGTTGGCAAGCACAATCGTGCCGTAGTCATCAAATCTTTTCGCCTCGGTTTCCAGATCTCTTCTCTCCGGCAATCTCCGCAACTCGGCGTCGAGTCGGCGTATTTTTTTCAAAAGAGATTCTCTTTGACCTCTTTTCAGCTGTTCGATACGGTTGGCGTACCTGCTCTTTCCCCTCTCTTTCAGCCAGTTTTCGACATCTTCTATCTCTCCTTCTTTGCGGTTGCCCTTATAGGGCTTAAGAGACTTCAGTTTTATACCGGGTTTTACGATACGAAAGCTGACATCACTGCCGATATGACGAAGCGCTTCAAGAACGATACCCTTTTCATCCAGCACTATTGCATTGGTGTGCCGGCCTGTAAACTCCAACTGAAGAGAGTTTTTCTGCACCTTGTACGCCCCTTTCGTTTCGGTATCGATTCGTATGATTCTATCGTTTTGCGGCATTGTGACACCCAAAATCTTCGCTCTGGTAAAGATTTTTTTCAACATCAAATCGAAAGGAGCGTGATAATCTCTTACGCTTTCAAAAAACGACGCATCAAAAATCTCACCTCTTCCACGAGACAGATCGAAGCCAAGAATATGGCTGTAATCGAATTTTATACAAATGATATTGTCATCGATCCGCTCCACTCTGCCGATTTGATTGAAGCGGCTAAGATATGCAACTATCGATTTCAGTTCAAAATATTTCATTTTTACTACTTTTTATTATCGACCGAGCCAATCGTTTATGCCGGCCATACGTAACTTCCGGGCTTTATAAACTGGACAACAAATGGGAGGCTGCTCAATGTCGCATGCTATTCTACTATAGTTGATGAATTTCGTCTTTTGAAAAAAAGTGACGATCCGCACCCTGCTTTTTCGCAATCCATATCTACCCGAAAACGCTTGAGAGTTGTCATTGTAGCATAACTGCCCTATTATGGAATGTCCAAAATTCTCCGCTATTGTCGAGTATATCCTCAACAGACTCTGTCCGTGCCACTTTACTCTCTTTTTTGAAAGCATTTGAGTTTTTGGTATAATCGCGCATCTTACACAATTTCCATATTGGCAAAAACAGATGAGTTGATGAACCCTTTTACATTCATGCGACACAACCAAATCCGCATAAGGTTCTATCACATAATTTGAATATTTCGCTATTTCAGCAAAGGATAAAAGATGAACCAAACCATTACCGAAAAAATCTTCAGCAGGCATGTGGGACGCGATGTCAAAGCAGGAGAGATTGTCCGTTCGCCGATAGACATGGTAATAGGAAATGATATTACTACACCGATCTCCATACGTGCTTTTGAAGAGAGCGGCGCAAAAAGATTGGCGAACCCGGATGGTTTTTGTATCGTTATGGATCATTTTATTCCGGCAAAAGATATTGCAAGCGCAAACCAGGCAAAGATAAGTCGTGAATTTGCATACAAACACAACCTGAAGAACTTTTTTGACGAAAAAGATATGGGAATCGAGCATGCACTGTTACCGGAAAAAGGGCTCGTAGTTCCCGGAGATGTCATAATCGGGGCCGACAGCCATACCTGCACCCATGGGGCACTTGGCGCTTTCAGTACCGGTATGGGTTCGACAGATCTTGCGTTCGCCATGATAACGGGAGACAATTGGTTCAAGATTCCCGAAACGATAAAAGTCGTCTTCAAAGGTGAACCTGGAGAGCACATATACGGCAAAGATCTAATACTTGAACTTATTCGTATGATCGGTGTCGACGGAGCTTTGTACAAAGCACTCGAATTTACAGGCGAAACCATAGAACACCTCGAAATGGATGATCGTTTCAGTCTTTGCAATATGGCTATAGAAGCCGGAGCAAAAAGTGGAATAATTGCCTGCGACGATATTACAAAAACCTTCCTCTCGGACAAAAAACTGGCACGCGAACCGGTGTTCCACTATTCCGATGAAGGGGCCACCTACTCTCAGGTTATAGAAATAGATGTATCCAGTCTTGAACCGATAATCGCATATCCGCATCTTCCAAGCAACGGAAAACCTGTATCCCAGGCTGTAGCCGATGGCCTTAAGATCGATCAGGTATTTATAGGCAGCTGCACCAATGGGCGGCTGAGTGACATAAAGATAGCTGCCGAAATCGTAAAAGGCAAAAGGGTTGCGCGCCACACAAGAATGATAGTTACTCCTGCTACACAAAAAATTCTCAAAGATGCCGAAAAGGCCGGTTATATAGATATTCTAATCGATGCAGGGGCTGTCGTATCAAATCCCACATGCGGTGCATGTCTTGGAGGATATATGGGTATTCTCGGCGACAATGAACGATGTATTTCCACTACAAACAGAAACTTTGTGGGACGCATGGGAGCAAGAAGTAGCGAAATATATCTTGCAAACTCTGCCGTGGCCGCTGCCAGCGCCATAGCCGGCAAAATCGTCGATCCCCGTACATTCAGCTGATACTTGGGTATAGAGTATGCAAAAAAGAATACTGCGGACAGGAGATTGAGCGCAACAATGATCTTTTTTCCGCTCCCCTGCATAATCTTTGCCGGCGGAAGAAGTTCACGTATGGGAAAAGACAAGTCACTGCTTCCGTTCGGAGGCTTTCCGACACTTGCTGAATTTCAGTATCGACGCTTGAAGCCCTATTTTCAATCCATCTATCTGAGCGCCAAAAATAACAAGTTTTCGTTTGAAGCGCCACTTATACTCGATGATCCGAAACAAAAAACCCATGCTCCGACAATAGGGCTGGTACAGGTTTTCGAAGAGTTGAAAACCGATAACGTTTTTATAATCAGTGTCGATACCCCATTTGTGGGAATAGAACATATAAGCAGACTGGTAGAGGCATGCAAGGGCCCTGATTACGATGCGATTGTGGCACACAGTCCAAAAGGCTGTCATCCTCTGTGCGGCGTCTATTGCAGATCGATTCTTCCTACTCTGCATAAAGCCGTACACGAAGGAAACCATCGTCTCTCAGGTATCCTTGAAAAGTCAAAGACACTCGCCATACAGTTTCCCGACGATGAACCTTTTTTCAATATCAACAGACCTGACGACTATACTTCAGCGTTGAAGAATCTTGCCTAACTGCATTCTTACAAAATAGATAAATTTGTTTAAAAGTGCCGTTTTATACTTGTCTTTATGGTAGATTAAAAGAAAATGGCGTTCAAACTTTATATTTTTGATCTTCACCTCAAAAAGCTCTTTGCGCTCTATCTCTTTCATAACACTCACACGCGGTAGACAACTAAAACAGCTCCCGCTTTGAATCAACATATTTTTTATAGACTCGGGGTGACTCAGCTCCAAAAAGAGATTGATCTGCGCCACCAGATCTCCAAGATGAGTCATGAAGACTTCACGTGTTCCGGACCCCTCTTCACGCAAAATCCAAGGTTTATCAAACAACGTATCTATATAATAACTCTCATCGTCTTTTGTGAATTCCCTGTTTCCGGTCACCACAACCAGCTCATCGAGCCCGACTATCTCCTGCTTTATGGCAGTCGAATCGACTTTTCCTTCTACAAACCCTATATCTACATCTCCTGTCTCTATCATTTTTACGATATCACGCGTATTTCCTACTTTAAGTTTGATTTTGACATTCGGATAGGCCTTCATATAATCGCATATGATAGGAGGAATAAGATAATCGGCTATGGTTGTGCTTACTCCTATTAAAAGCTCACCACTGTTTTCATCATTTTTAAACTCCTCTTCTATATCTTCGAGTTTGGAGATCAGAGGCGTTATAGCTTCTGCGAAGGCCCGACCTTTTTCGTTCAAAACAAGCTTTTTACTGATTCTGTCAAAAAGTTTATAGCCGATTATATTTTCAAGCTCTTTTATCGACATCGAGACAGCTGACTGGCTTAAACCCAGTTTCTCTGCAACTTTCGTAAGATGGCCCATATGTGCAACTTCAAGAAATATCTCCATTTGCCTGATGGATATCTTCATAACGCCCCCCTGTTGTTCAATTATTTTTATTATTATATCGTGTTTATTTTATTTTACTTATATATTAATATGTATTAAAATTTCGGTTGAAGATTATACCAAATAAGGACACTAATGGCTTTTTCAAAAAAAAATATACGCTTTACACTGAACGGAATTCTTTTCGTAGCCCTTTTTGCCATAGCCTCGATTCAGATTTCCGAGATTGGATTTATAAAAAACCTTGCTGTCAGCCCACTGATAATAGGCATCGTTCTTGGAATGCTCTATGCCAACACTCTGCGTAATCAACTACCACATGAGTGGGTGCCGGGCATTGTTTTCTCGGCCAAACAGCTTTTAAGGCTTGCCATAATTTTCTATGGGTTTCGCATAACCTTTCAACAGATAACAGAGGTAGGCATGGCCGGTCTGGCAGTATCTGTAATAATGTTGACAAGTACCTTGCTGCTTGGTAGCTGGGCCGGTATAAAACTTTTCAAGATGGACAGAGATACATCTATACTTACAGCGGCCGGTAGCTCCATCTGTGGTGCTGCAGCTGTTTTGGCGACCGAACCGGTATTGAAAGCACAAGCCTATAAAAGTGCCGTTGCGGTCGGCACAGTCGTTCTTTTTGGCACTATCGCCATGTTTCTTTATCCATTGATGTACAAGAGCGGAATTCTTGGTATGGATCCAGAAACATACGGTATCTATGTTGGAGGTACGATTCACGAAGTTGCACAGGTTGTGGCCGCCGGCGACGCCATCGGAGGAATCGCGGCCAATGATGCGGTTATCGTAAAAATGACAAGGGTTATGATGATTGCACCGGTACTGATACTGCTTGGAATAGTAATATCGGTATCTGCCAGGAAAGGCGGTCAAAAAAACGAAAAAGTAAAGCTTCTGATACCCTGGTTTGCCGTATGGTTCGTCATAATGAGCGGAATAAATTCCCTGCATATTTTCCCTGAAGCAGCGGTGGCAAATATAAACAGGGCGGATACTTTCATGCTCACCATGGCGATGACTGCACTCGGCATGGAAACAAATATGGCAAAATTCAAACAGGCCGGCATCAAACCAGTCCTTCTGTCTCTTCTTATGTTTGCGTGGCTTGTTGTGGGGGGCTATTTCGTAACACAGTGGGCGGTAACCCTATTCTGATGCCATAGTTAACAACTGATACGCTCACAGTTCGCGGCGCCTGAAACTCAGCGCTTCAAGAACATGCTTTCTGGCAATCACATCGCTTTCGTCCAGATCTGCAATTGTTCGTGCCACCTTTTTGACATTATCCACACCTCTGTGGCTCATACCAAAGTTGGCCACCGCTTTTTGCAGAACATCTTGAGCTTCGGCTTCAAGTATACAGTATGTTTCAATACCATGCTCGTCCAGCTTTCCGTTGACTCTTTTCTGCCCTCGCTTTTTTTGCCGCACAAACGCAGCGATAATCCGTTCATGCATGGAAGCGGAATCGACAGAAGGTTTCGCATCCATTTCATTCTCCTGCATCGTCAGATATATCTCTATCCGATCGAGCAGTGGGTCCGAGAGGCGCTGTCTGTACCGCTTCACTTCCAGATCACTGCACCTGCAGGTACGGGAGGTACTCAGCATATTTCCGCAAGGACAGGGGTTTTGTGCCGCAACGAACATAAACGATGTCGTATATTCGGTTTTGCTGTTTACGCGCGAAATCAGCACTTTATGATCTTGCAAAGGTTCTCTCAGAGCCTCCAAAACAGTTTTGGAAAAGTGTGGAAACTCATCAAAAAAGAGAATCCCGCCATTTGCCAAAGCCACTTCACCGATACGAGCCTGCGATGTTCCACCACCGAATACCGACGGTTTGCTTGCACTGTGATGAGGGCTTCTAAAAGGTCTTAGCGGCTTGAACGAAGGCTCTTCACCGCTCAACAGCGAATACTGGTTTAGCTGTAAAATCTCATTGAGGCTCATTGGAGGAAGAATATAACGCAATCTTTTTGCGATCATACTCTTTCCGCACCCGGGACTCCCCTCCATGAGAATATTGTGCATACCTGCAGCCGCCACCAATGCCGCCCGTTTGGCAATCTCCTGCCCTCTGACATCGATAAAATCCTCCCTGTACTCCCGCATAAACCAGAAAAGCTCTCCGTCCACCTCTACGCAATCTCCCTCAATGGGAGCCGATTCAACCATTTTGACTGTACGCTCATCTTTACATAGAGCGATAGCTTCCGACAGTGATTCAACTCCCAGATATACTATACCGGGAATTAGCGACAGGCCCTCGAGAGACTCTTTCGGGACGATAGCTTTTTTTACCATTCCACTGTTTTTTAAGGAGAGCAGTATCGGAAAGATGGAGCGAGTACTCTTGACTTTTCCATCAAGACCCAACTCGCCAAAAACGTATGTATCCTTCAGCTCCACCTCCTCATTCTGCAGAGCTATTGCCAATGCGATTGCCAGATCGAAGTGGCTTCCGGATTTATTCATATCGCTGGGAGAAAGATTTACAGTTATGCGAAGCGGTGGAAAAGAGAAGTCGTTGGTCAGCAACGCCGATTTCACTCTCTCTTTTGACTCCTGTATGGAGCTGCCAGCCAACCCCACAATTCCAAAGGCGGGCAACCCTTTCGTAAAAGTCGCCTCAACATCTACCGGCTTCGCTTCGAGTCCATCGAGTGTTGCGGCCATCAGATGTTTCAAGGCTGCCTGCTCTCCTTAAGCTTCTTTTTCCACTCTTTTTCAAACTTTTTGCGCCTCAAAAAAGAGAGCTTTTCAATGAACAGATGACCATCGAGATGATCTATCTCATGCTGAAACGCTATGGCAAGCAAGCCATCGGCCTCTATCTCTTTTCGCTCCCCTTCTCGCGTAAAAAACTCCACCCTGATCCACTCGGCACGCTCGACATCGTCATAATACTCCGGAACACTGAGGCACCCCTCCGTATAGGTGGTGCACCCTCTTTTTTCTATAATAACCGGATTTATCGCTTCGATCAAATTTTCAGGATACTGGTTCCCCTCTTCATCGGGGAGATTTATCAACAGTGCACGCAGAGGAACTCCTACCTGTATGGCGGCCAATCCTATACCGTTATTGGCAATCATCGTCTCATTCATATCATCAAGCAGCTTATGCAAAGAGGCATCAAAGTTATCGACCGGGTGACTCTGCTCCTTCAGGCGCCTGTCCGGGTAGACAAGAATCGGGAGTTTCATCTATATCTCTACATCCTGAGGGCAGATCCCGCAGGCCTCACCCGTCTTTTTCGCTATATTCAGTGCATCGAGAGCACATACAATCGTCTGCTCGGTCGATCGGTCAAGATCTATTTGTGCAATACCGATCTCTACATCGAGCATTATCTCCTGATCGCCTACAAAAAAGTTGGTGTTCCCCACCAGGTCTTTAAGACGCTCGGCTGCCATGGATGCATTCTGCAAAGATGTATGGCGCATCAATATAGCGAAAACTCCATCATCATAATGCGCAATCAAATCGCTCCGGCGTGAGGTTTTCAATAAAAGCCTGGCTATTGTACGAAGTATAAGTTGTCGTACTTTTGTACTTCCAACCTGTGCCAGGACTTCGTCGTTGGCGCGAACCATCATTAAAGAGCTGTCATGCCTGAACTCTTTTATAAGCTTCTCTTCCTGCTTGAGTTTTTTGAGCAGATAATTCTTTTTGTAGACCCCGTATTTCTCGTCATGTATAGCATGGTCCTGAACCTCATGGACAAGTTCGCTTGTGGCTTCATACGTCTCTTTGAGCTCTCCGGCCTCTTTTTTTATAATCTTGCCCATTTTCTGGATATCTTTTTTTGTAGACTCCAGCAGTGTCTCCAATGCGCCTTTGTCCGCTATGGCCTCAACTTCGAAACGACGTTTCTCAATGAGAGCTTCAAGATGTTTGAGGTTTTTATAAAGAAGGTTGATATGCTGCAGAAATTTTTTGACATTGGAAAAGGCATCCTTGAGATACTGCTCCAAAACGCCCTGATGCTCCTCGTCGCCGGCATCTTCGAGTTCAAGCAGATTGAGAATCCGCTTTCGGAAAGCTATGGATTTGTTGTCAAGCAGTTTATCGAAATAGGCATCGAAGTTGGAAGGAGTTGGAGGAATGCTCTGGCGAATCATCTCTTCCATCACTTCCCGCGCATAACTCTCCAGTTCGCTTGTAGGCTCGTTCAGTTTTTTCGTCCGATAGCTCTCTTTCTCTACGCTCATAACGATATCCTACTTGAAACTGCGCTCGAGCACCCGATCGATGAGTCCGTACTCTTTTGCCTCTTCGGCACTCAGAAAAAAGTCCCGTTCGGTATCTTTTTCTATTGTGCGTATCGTCTTTCCGGTCCGTTCGGCCATGATCTTGTTCAGATGCCTTTTCAACCGCAATATCTCTTTTGCCTGAATTTCGATATCGGTCGCTTGTCCCTGGGCGCCTCCAAGAGGCTGGTGTATCATTATGCGGGAGCTTGGCAGGGCGTAACGCTTGCCTTTCGCACCGCAACAGAGAAGAAAAGCTCCCATCGAAGCAGCCTGACCAATACAGATCGTAACGATATCCGGCTTGATATAGTTCATGGTATCGAATATGCTGAAACCGCTTGTTATGACTCCTCCCGGTGAGTTGATATACAGATAGATATCCTTGTCCGGATCTTCAGCTTCCAAAAAGAGCATCTGTGCAACAATGGAGGATGCCACATTGTCGTCAATCGGACCACTTAGCATTATGATGCGGTCCTTTAAAAGTCTTGAATAGATATCGTACGAACGCTCGCCACGCCCGGTCTTCTCAATTACGAATGGAATATAGCTCATACTTCTTCTTTTTCTTTTTTAACTTCTCTGTTTTTGCTTTTGTCGCTTTTTTCACTTAGAAGCTTTGTCAAAAGTTTGTCTTCGATCATCGCCATTTTGACTGCAGGTAAAAGGTTTTGCTTCTGGTAATATTCAAAAATCTGCTGAGGATCCTGCCCTCTGCTTACAGCCTCATAATATATGGCCTGCATCATCTCCTGCTCTGTCACATCAACACCCTCTTTGCGGGCGAGAGCGTCTATAATAAAAGTGGCTCTTACGCTTTTGGTGGCCTCTTCGCGCAGCGATTCTCGCAACTCTTTTACCTTTTCATCGTCTTTCCTCAGCTCTTCAATCTCCTCTTCGCTCATCTGCTGCACCCTTTTGTTCAATGCCATGTCCATCTCCTGCTCCACAACGCTCTCGGGCAGATCGAAAGTGAATTTTTCCACAAGTATCTCGACAAGCTTCGGTTTCAGCTCTTCATTGTAGAGCTTGCTGAGCTTTTCGCCTCTTATCTGCTCTTTTACATCCTTTTCAAGCTTCTCGAGAGTTGCCTCTTCGTCACCTGGAAGCAGTTTTTTGGCTAGTTCGTCATCTATTTTTACCGGCTGTTTCGCTTTTATGTCGTGTAGTTTGATTTCAAACTCCACCTCTTTGCCGGCAAGATTTTTACTGCCATACTCTTCGGGAAATGTAACCTTTATACGTCTGTTTTCACCCTTTTTCATTCCTATCATCTGCTCTTCGA
>WFUN01000128.1 GCA_015484905.1 Hydrogenimonas sp.
CTTAAATCACTTAGTGAAGTGATCAAGGGTAAGCAGGGAAGATTTAGACAGAATCTTCTCGGTAAACGTGTCGACTTTTCCGGTCGCTCCGTTATTGTTGTCGGTCCGAACCTGCGCATGGATCAGTGTGGACTTCCAAAAAGCATGGCTCTGGAGCTTTTCAAGCCGCATCTTCTTGCAAAACTGGAGGAAAAGGGGTACGCTACTACGCTTAAAGCTGCCAAAAACATGATAGAAGAGCGCACAAACGAAGTCTGGGAATGTCTGCAGGAGATTGTCGACGGATATCCGGTTATGCTCAACAGGGCACCTACACTGCACAAACTGTCAATTCAGGCGTTTCACCCTGTACTTATCGACGGGAAGGCTATTCAGCTTCACCCGCTCGTCTGTGCCGCTTTCAACGCCGACTTCGATGGTGACCAGATGGCTGTACATGTACCTCTCAGCCAGGAGGCCATTGCCGAGTGCAAGCTTTTGATGCTAAGCTCCATGAACATTCTTTTGCCGGCGAGCGGAAAAGCGGTTACCGTGCCGAGCCAGGATATGATTATGGGACTCTACTATCTATCGCTGGAGCGTCAGAATGTAAAAGGTTCCAACAAACTTTTTGCAAGCGTAAAAGAGGTGCTTACTGCACTTGACGCCGAGCATCTGGATATAAACGCGAGAGTAAGGACAATCGTTGACGGACGAATAGTATATACGACTGCCGGGCGTCTGATTATCAAGTCTATTTTGCCCGATTTCGTTCCGGAGCATATGTGGAACAAAGTCCTCAAGAAGAAAGATATCGGCGCACTTATCGATTATGTATATAAATTTGGAGGATTGGAGATATCGGCGGAGTTTCTGGATAATCTGAAAGATCTCGGGTTTAAATATGCGACAATGGCGGGAGTATCAATCTCTGCCGACGACATACGTATTCCAGAGGCGAAGTACAGACTTGTCGAAGCGGCCAAAAAGCGTGTACGTGAGATTCAGCAGCAGTTTGGAGCAGGATTGTTAACAGAGCAGGAGCGATATAACAAAATAGTTGACGTATGGACCGATACCAACAATGCCGTGGCCCAGGAGATGATGAAGCTGATAAAAGAGGATAAAGGCGGATTCAACTCTATCTTCATGATGGCAGACTCCGGTGCGAGAGGTTCTGCCGCACAGATAAGACAGCTTGCCGGTATGCGTGGTCTTATGGCGAAACCCAACGGAGCTATCATCGAGACGCCCATTGTTTCGAACTTTAAAGAGGGGCTTAACGTTTTAGAGTATTTCATTTCAACTCACGGAGCGAGAAAAGGTTTGGCGGATACTGCTCTAAAGACTGCAAATGCCGGGTATCTTACCAGGAAACTGATCGATGTGGCACAAAATGTCAAAGTTACAATGGAAGACTGCTGTACGCACGAAGGTGTGGAGATTACAGATATCACTGTCGGCTCCGAGATGATAGAACCGCTGGAAGACAGGGTTCATGGACGAGTTCTTGCAGAGGATGTCATCGATCCGATCAGCAACGAGATTCTGATATCGGAAGGTACGATGATCGACGATGAAAAGGCACAGCTTATCAAGGATGCCGGTGTGCGCGCTGTGGTTATCAGAACGCCTATAACATGTAAAGCAGACAACGGAGTATGCGCCAAGTGTTATGGACTCAATATGGGAGAAGGCAAGATGGTCAAACCGGGCGAAGCCATAGGTATCATCGCTGCTCAGTCCATAGGCGAGCCCGGAACACAGTTGACTTTGAGAACATTCCATATCGGAGGTACGGCATCAAGTGAGAAAGCCGAGCGCCAGGCGATTGCGAGCAAGGAGGGGTTCATACGTTATTACAACCTCAAGACATATCGTAACAGTGAAGGAAAACTTCTCGTCGCCAACAGGCGAAATGCCGGCATACTTCTTGTAGAGCCTAAGATAAAAGCTCCATTCAGTGGTGAAATCACGGTAAAAACAGTTCATGAAGAGGTGATATTGACACTCACTGACGGCAAAGAGAAGGTACGTTACGCACTTCGTAAAAGCAATGTGGCAAAGCCGAATGAGCTCGCAGGTGTCAGCGGAAAGATAGAAGGCAAATATTATCTGCCTTACAGCAGTGGAACAAAAGTCGAAGAGAATGATTCGATAGTAGAAGTCATCAAAGATGGATGGAATGTTCCAAACAGAATCCCCTATGCAGCGGAACTTCGCGTGGAAAACGGTGCACCGGTAACGCAGACGATAAAAGCTGAAGCTGCAGGAACGTTGAAATATTTCCACCTCAAAGGGGACTATCTTGAGCGATACGAAAATGTGAAAGCCGGCGACAAAATAGAAGAAAAAGGGCTCTTTGCCGTAGTTGCAGACGATGAGGGGCGTGAAGCGAATCGTCACTATATAGCGAGGGGTTCCATCATAAAAGTAGCCGATAATGAAAAAGTCGAAAATGATACGGTAATTGCAGAACCAGTCAGTGCGGAGTATACGGCAATAGCTGAGTGGGATCCTTATACCGATCCTATTATCGCTGAAATGAACGGAAAAATTTCTTTCGAAGACGTGATCCCAGGAATCACTGCAAGTGAACAGTTCGATGAAATTACCGGGCAGACGAGACTGGAGATAAATGAATACACTCCTCCGGGATACAAGCCTGCTATCATATTGGCCGGTGAAAACGGAGAGATAGTGCGCTATACTCTCGAGCCGAAAACGGCAATATATGTTCAAAACGGACAGGATGTAAAAATTGCGGACATACTCGCAAAAATACCGAAAGCGGCAGCGAAATCGCGCGACATCACCGGTGGTTTGCCGCGCGTAAGCGAACTTTTCGAGGCGAGACGTCCAAAAGATCCTGCACTTATAGCGGAGATCGACGGAGTAGTTTCGTTCGGTAAACCCCTGCGTGGTAAAGAGCGCATAATCATAACAGGTGAAAATGGACAGATGAATGAATATCTGGTTGATAAAAACAGACAGATTTTGGTTCATAACGGTGAATTTGTGCATGCAGGAGAAAAACTTACCGATGGAACTGTAAGCAGTCATGATATTTTGCGGATTCTTGGAGAAAAGGCGTTGCATTTTTATATGGTAAGTGAGATACAGCAGGTCTACAGACGGCAGGGTGTAAATATATCTGACAAACATATCGAAATAATATATTCCCAGATGCTTCGCCAAGTGCGTGTTGTAGACAGTGGCAACACAAAATTCATAACCGGGGATCTCGTAAGCAGACGCCAGTTCATGGAAGAGAACGAACGCATTATCAAACTCGGAGGAGAACCGGCGATAGCAGAGCCGGTACTGGTCGGAATTACACGCGCCGCCGTGAGCTCAGACAGCTTTATATCTGCGGCCTCCTTCCAGGATACTACGAAAGTGTTGACGGAGGCGAGCATATCTGCCAAGATAGATCCTCTTGACGACTTGAAAGAGAATGTCATCATAGGGCGTATGATTCCGGTTGGAACGGGTCTTTACTCACAAAAAGATGTGAGACTTGTGGAAGAGGAAAGAGAGAGCTGATCTATAGCCTTTTTTGGGGCCAAGGGCAAATAAGTATACATATAATTAAAAACTACTTAATTTAAGTAATAATTAATATCTGTTTGGCTATTATTTGCCATCAATTTTATAGTGAAGAATATTAAATACATGAAAGGAATTTGAGTGCCTACCATTAACCAACTTGTTCGAAAAGAGCGAAAAAAGGTAATCAAAAAGTCTAAATCGCCGGCTCTTGTAAAGTGTCCGCAGCGTCGTGGAGTATGCACCCGCGTCTATACAACAACTCCCAAAAAGCCGAATTCTGCTCTTCGTAAAGTAGCAAAAGTCCGTCTTACCAGCGGATTTGAGGTTATCAGCTACATTCCTGGTGAAGGACACAATCTTCAAGAACACTCCATCGTGCTTGTGCGCGGCGGCCGTGTAAAAGACCTTCCCGGCGTGAAGTACCATATTGTCCGCGGCGCGCTTGATACCGCCGGAGTGGCCAACAGACGTGTTTCACGCTCCAAATACGGTGCAAAGCGCCCGAAATAACAACAAGAAAGATTAGAGGAACAGATAATGAGAAGACGACGAGCACCGGTTCGTGAAGTGATGCCTGACCCGATCTATAACTCGAAAGTGGTCACCAAGTTTATCAACGGAATTATGCTTGATGGAAAGAAATCCGTTGCAGAAACAGTAATGTACAGTGCTTTGAAAATTGCCGAAGAGAAGACAGGAAAAAAAGGAATAGAGATCTTTGACGAGGCGATCGAAAATGTAAAACCCTTGATGGAAGTAAAAAGCCGACGCGTGGGCGGCGCTACATATCAGGTTCCTATCGAGGTACGTCCCGTAAGGCAACAGGCGCTTGCTATCAGATGGATTATCGAAGCTGCGCGAAAAAGAAATGAGCGTACGATGGCCGCAAGGCTTGCCAATGAACTGATGGAAGCTGCGGAGAAGCGCGGCGCGGCCTATAAGAAAAAAGAGGATACCTACAAGATGGCGGAAGCGAACAAGGCGTTTGCACATTATCGATGGTAGGCGATTCGCATTCCCAATACTTTTTGCAGCCTGAACAAAACATCTTTGTTTGGGCTTTTTTAAACTTCACTTCGCTATAATCACGACAAAATTTACCAATGCTTAAAGGAAATAACGATGGCACGAAAAACACCCATTAGCCGTGTACGCAACATCGGTATCGCTGCGCATATCGATGCCGGAAAAACTACAACTACCGAACGTATACTTTTTTATACAGGGCTCTCCCACAAGATTGGAGAAGTGCATGATGGTGCCGCCACGATGGATTGGATGGAGCAGGAGCAGGAGCGTGGCATTACGATCACTTCGGCAGCCACTACCTGTTTTTGGAAAAATCATCAGATCAATATCATCGATACACCCGGCCACGTCGACTTCACTATCGAAGTCGAGCGTTCGATGAGGGTTCTTGACGGTGCGGTAGCCGTCTTTTGTGCCGTCGGAGGAGTTCAGCCGCAGTCTGAAACGGTATGGCGACAGGCTAACAAATATGGTGTACCCCGTATAGCTTTTGTAAACAAGATGGATAGAATAGGTGCGGACTTTTTCGAAGTCGAACGCCAGATAAAAGAGCGTCTCAAGTCCAATGCCGTTCCGATTCAGATTCCGATAGGTGCGGAGGATGATTTCCAGGGTATCGTAGACCTCGTAGAGATGAAGGCGATAATATGGGAAGAAGAAGGATTTGGGCAAAAGTATGAAGTCACCGACATTCCTGCCGAGCTTACGGATAAAGCGAACGAGTACAGAGAGAAGCTTATAGAGGCTGTAGCGGAAACGAGCGAAGAGTTGATGGAGAAGTATTTCGGCGGCGAAGAGCTGACGGTCGACGAGATTAAAAAGGGTATAAAGCAGGCTACTCTCGATATGGCCATGGTTCCGATGATATGCGGATCGGCATTCAAAAACAAAGGTGTCCAGCCGATGCTCGACGCCGTTGTCGAGTATCTTCCCGCACCTACAGAGGTTAGAAATATACATGCGGAAGATCTCGAAGGTAATGAAGTGGAGGTAAGATCTACCGACGATGGTCCGTTTGCCGCCCTTGCATTCAAAATCATGACAGACCCATTCGTCGGCCAGCTCACCTTTATACGTGTATATCGCGGTATAGCAGAAGCGGGGAGTTATGTATACAACTCCACAAAAGGCAAAAAAGAGCGCATCGGCCGACTTCTTCAAATGCACTCCAACAAGCGTGAAGAGATCAAAAAGATCTACGCAGGCGAGATAGGAGCGTGTGTCGGTCTTAAAAACACTCTTACCGGAGACACTCTTTGCGACGAGAAGGAGAAGGTAATTCTCGAGCGAATGGAGTTTCCTGACCCCGTTATCTCTGTCGCAGTCGAGCCTAAAACCAAAGCCGACCAGGAGAAGATGTCTATCGCTTTGCAGAAGCTTGCAGAAGAGGACCCAAGCTTCCGCGTACATACAGACGAAGAGAGCGGGCAAACCATTATTTCCGGAATGGGAGAGCTGCATCTGGAAATCCTGGTTGACAGAATGATGCGTGAATTCAAGGTCGAAGCAGAAGTCGGGCAACCGCAGGTTGCATACCGCGAAACCATCAAAATGCCTGTCGAACAGGAGTACAAATACGCGAAGCAGTCCGGTGGACGTGGACAGTACGGACATGTATTCCTTAAACTTGAACCTAAAGAGCCGGGTAGTGGATACGAGTTTGTAGATGCCATCAAAGGAGGCGTAGTTCCGCGCGAGTTTATTCCTGCCGTTGACAAAGGAGTACAGGAAGCCATGCAAAACGGTGTTTTGGCCGGGTATCCGGTAGAAGATGTAAAAGTAACTCTTTATGATGGAACCTATCACGATGTCGACTCTTCGGAAATGGCGTTCAAGCTTGCCGGCTCCATGTGTTTCAAAGAGGGTGCGAAAAAAGCGAATCCTGTAATTCTTGAGCCGATTATGAAAGTTGAGGTAGAGATACCGGAAGATTATATGGGTGATGTCATAGGAGATCTCAATCGCCGTCGTGGACAGATCAACAGTATGGAAGATCGCCATGGAAACAAGGTTGTAAACGCTTTTGTACCTCTTGCGGAAATGTTTGGTTACTCTACAGATCTAAGATCGGCTACGCAGGGACGTGGTACATACTCTATGGAGTTTGATCACTATGAGGAAGTTCCAAAAAATGTTGCCGACGAAATCATTAAAAAACGCAACGGGTAAAACTCTTTTTATGCGGAGAGCAACCCTCTTCGCTTTCGACTTTCTTTGAAGTGTTGACCCCGTAGCTCAGCCGGATAGAGCGTCGGATTCCTAATCCGAAGGCCGCGCGTTCGAATCGCGCCGGGGTCACCACCCCTCCCTCTATCGCTCTTTTTGCCATATATAACCTCTCTTGCCCTGTATGATGGCATGTTTTGCGTATTTTTTTATATCTTTTCAAATTTGAGTCATTTTAGTGCTAATTTTTAGCAAGGGCATCTATTGCTCTAAATCGTTAAACTGCTATAATCACACTATGAGTAAAGTAGACGTAAACGAACTTATAGATGCAATCGAGAATTCCGATTCCGAGACGTTGGGCAGACTGATAGCCTCAGGCGCGGATATGTCGATATGTGGTGAAGAGGGGAAACCTCTGCTTCTTTTGGCAATTACAAAAGGGGCTTCGAAGGAGGTTGTAAAGATGCTTCTTGATGCAGGAACCGATCTTGGTTGGACGACATCAGAAGGTGTAGGGTTGCTGGATGAGGCGATTGAACGAAACAGAATCGATCTTGTAGAACTCTTCATAGATTATGGAATAGATCCGGCCTCTACCAGTCGAGAGAGCGGTATGACACCTATGATGTTGGCGGCATCTTTCGACTATATCGAGATTATGGAACTGCTGTACGATAAAGGAGCAGATATTTTTATGGTCGATATTTATGGACTTGGTGCAGTAGATTATGCGAGAAAACTTGGAAGAATCAGAGCCAAAGCCTGGCTGGAAGAGAAGATAGCCGATCCATTTTGAGGTTTTCCAAAGAGCATTTAAGAGGCCGTAAAGAGATAGAAGGCAAAAAGGCACTCTTTTTGGTCAGGAGAAGAGTACGAGCTCGGAAGTTATAGAGTTTTTTGAAACTGATGGAACTCTTGCCGGTGCCCTCGTGATTGTGCAAGAGTGCCGGCCAGACATCTCATACATACGGCAGGGCCGGTATGGAAAGGATATGGCAAAAAGCGTGACGATCTGCTGGCAAATGCCTACCGATTACGCAGTAAAAGAGTTTTAAAATAGATTCCGGATATGCAGATCACTTTCATATTTCATACCGACAGTACCGGAAGGGTGTTTGAGGAGACAAACGGCTTATAGAAGCTCTATGGCGGATCTGAACATATCTATGCCATATTTTTGTCTTATTTTTGTAGCATGAAGCGATAGTCTACGCATCTTCAGATCTTTTTCGTGTGTAATGAGTGAACCACGTGTTGTCGGCCTGTTTTCAAAGTTGCCACAGATTACGGAGAGTCTTATTACGGAAAGAGACCGATATATGTCCATCTCTTCGAAGAGCTCGACAGCATGTTGCCTGAGCGACATTTCGCTGAAGATAAATTTTATTGGCAGACTCTGTCCGGCTCTTTGTCCAAATTGATATTTGATACGAAGAAACAGCGTTTGTGGCTCAACCTCTGTCTTGAGTACCAGATGTGCCAGGTGGCGGCACAGAATGGTCAGTCTACGCTTTACCTCATCCCTTTCGATTACAGGGTCCATTGTTCTTGATATGCCGATGGAACCTCTTTCCCTGTTTGCGACCACCTGTTCGTTGTCGTCCCCTTTTACACGGTGATACAGACGGATGCCCGGTTTTTTCCAGCGATACAGCAGATGCCTGGATGCCTTCAGCTCCCCAAGCGTTTCGATTTTATAGGATTTCAGACGTCTGCCGAATCCGCGTCCGATACCGGGAAAAGCGTCTATCGGCAATCTATCGATAAAAAGGTTTACATCTTTTTCAAAAATGGTTTTGCATCCATTCGGTTTCGCTGCACCGGTGGCCACTTTTGCTATCCATTTGGAGGGAGCTGCCCCTATAGAGGCGGGGAGCGAGAATCTCTTTTTTATATCGACTCTTAAATCTTCTATGAATTCAGGTACCTCTTTGTCGTCTATCCACCCTTTCAGATCACCGAAAAACTCATCTATACTGTACTGCTCCAACAGAGGTATCCTCTCTTTCAGCCAGAGTTTGAGTGCGTATGAGCGTTCGTGATAGAAGAGGTGGTTTGGCGGCAATACGATAAGAGTCGGACATAACCCCAGCGCTTCTCTTATCGTCATACCGGTTTTTATGCCAAAGGCTCTTGCTTCGTAACTTGATGTGATTACAATGCCGCGAATCTTTTTGTTTTCTACAAAATATTTTTCGAAAGAGCTTCGGGCATCGTAAAAAAGAGTCGGTACAAAGGCACCGCTGTTTTGGAGGGTCGTATCGATATTGTTGTGGCTTTTCTTGTCGAATATGAAAGGGTCTCCTCTGCCTCCGACAGCTACCGGCAGTTTTTTAAGAGCCGGGTTTATAACTCTTTCACACGAAACGAAAAAAGCGTCCATGTCGATATGGATTATCATATTGTCACCTTTACAGCAATAGTAGTGTCTGGTATTAGACGTTATTGTAGATCGGTATGGTATGATAGAATCAAAATATATCAATTTCTAAAGAGGTAAAATGCTCTCTTTCGATGAAATATTGATGCGACTCAAAGATATTCTGAGTAACGAGATAGGTGAACGGAAAGTTTTGGATAGAGATGTGGCGGAAGCGTTAGGCATAGCGCCTGCCTATTTTGCGGTACTGAAAAAGAGAGGTTCCGTCCCTCTTGCGCAGGTGGCAGATTTTTGCGCCGGTAGAAAGATCAGTATAAACTGGCTTCTTTACGATCAGTCTCCAAGATCTTTGGAGGAGAGTACAGAAAAGTTTGCCACTATCAGATACTTCAGGCAGATAAACGCCTCCGCCGGCAACGGTGCGATAAACTGGGAAGAGAGGTATGAGACTATACGCATAGATGAAGCACTGGTAAAGCTTCTTGGAGGAAGAAGACATCTGAAGTATATAGATGCGCTGGAGGTGAAAGGGGACTCCATGGAGCCTCTTTTGTATGACGGAGATATTGTAGCTGTTGATAGAAGCAGACAGGAGATACGAAACGGCGGGATCTATGTGCTCAGGATAGATGAAGAACTTTTTGTCAAGCAGATTGATATAATTAGAAAAAACGAGTGGGTCTGTAACTCTTTTAACACTATATATCCTGCAATGCGTGTAGAGCCTTCCGACCTTCATATCATTGGTGAAGCTGTAGCTGTTATGCAGAGGCATCCTTTATGAGACAGTATGAGGAGAAGTTGGGTTCTCAGCTTGTAGAGATGGTCTACAACTCGGCTCCTTTCAGTATAGTAATAAACATCGTTGCTGCTCTGGTCGTTCTGGCAGTCTATTGGCCGACTTCCGAAACACAAGTAGCGATATGGTTCGGTTTGGTAGTGGCCATAATGTTCTACCGTCTTGTAATATATCTTTATTACAAGGCTCATCAGCACGAGATTCAGACGAAGCGTGCATGGCTTTTTATGTGGATCGGGATGCTTTTAAGTGCCGCAGTATGGGTAAGCGCTTTGTGGTATTTTCTTGGAAAACAGAATATCGCTCTCGATTTTCTCATGGCTTTTATTATGGGAGGGCTCGCTTCCGGAGCCGTAACGACACTCTCTTCAGACCGTATTATGGCGGTGAGCTATATTTCCATAGTTCTTGGGGGAACGTCGGCATGGCTTTTGGACAGCAGCGATCCGATCGAGTTGATGATGGGTATTTTGGTACTCTCGTTTCTTCTCTTCCTTGTATCGAGTTCAGTGAGAATAAACAGGACCATTGTGGATGCCCTTATGCTACGGAAGAAAAATGCACATGTCATTCGTGCACTCAAGGCGCAAAAAGCGGAGATGGATCTGATGTTCGATAATGTACCGGCAGGGATCTTTTTCTACGACAAAAATTTTAAAATAGTAAATGTGAATCAGCATTTCGTAGAAATTTTCGATTCAAGCAGAGACAAACTCATAGGATTAAATCTTGAGAAACTTGTCGATAAGCGGGTTGTAAAGAGTATTCGGGCGCCCATAGACTATGGAGGACTCGAAGATGGTTACTATGAAGGAGAGTATCACACAACTACAAGTGATATAGATGTCAATATAAGGATAAAGACCACTGCATTGAAAGATTCGAACAACAGGCTTGTAGGAGCTATAGGAATTGTCGAAGATATCGCTCCCGAACTTGAGAGCAAGCGTAAAATGGAGTCGTTTGCACAGTTTTATATCCAAAATCCCAATCCTGTTTTCCAGATTTCTTGCTCCAATAGAAAGATACTGTTGGAAAACGATGCAGCAAGAAGCATTCGCCTCTCTGTCGAAAATACCGAGAAAAAACGGTGGGAACATTTTTTGAGAAAAGTGTGTGATGGCGGAAACAAATCTGTGACTCTGCATGATGGAAAAACCATATATCAGTTCGATGTGGTGATTACTAACGAAGAGCTTGTAAACCTTTATGGACGCGATGTCACAAGAGAGCGCGCCGCAAGAGAGCGCGCCGACTATCTTGCCTATTATGACGAACTTACCGGTCTTCCGCGCAGGAAGCTGCTTTTCGAACATATAAAAATAGCGATGATGCGTGCCGAGCGCAATAAAACGATGAATGCTCTTTTGTTTCTCGATCTGGACAACTTCAAACAGATCAACGACTCTATGGGGCACGATATCGGAGATTATCTGCTTGAACAGCTTGCAAAACGTCTTTCTGATCTTATGCGTACAGGTGATATTGTAGCCAGGCTTGGGGGCGATGAATTTGTGATTTTGTTGGCCGATCTTGAGGGAGATGCGGAAGAAGCCGCCGTAAAGAGCGAGATAGTTGCCCGTAAAATAAGAGACGAAGTGGCAAAGCCTTTTCTCATAAAGGGTAGGAAACTGCACTTCAGTGTAAGCATAGGGATCACTCTTTTTAGTCATGGACGCGATTTTTTCACTCTTTTGAAAGAGGCGGATGTAGCGATGTATGAAGCCAAATCTGCTGGCAAAAACTGTGTCAGGCTTTTTGATGCAAAACTTGAAAAGCTGACCGTTGATAAAACGGAAATGCTTCAGGATCTACACAACGCGATAAGCAAAGGAGAGCTGAAACTGCTTTACCATCCGCAGATCGAAATCTCCAGCGGCAAGTGTATCGGTGCCGAAGCCCTGTTGCGTTGGAATCATCCCAAGCGGGGGCAGGTATCGCCGGAAGTTTTCATTCCTCTGGCAGAAGAAACGGGCATTATACATGAGCTTGGACAATGGGTTTTAAAATCCGTTGCAAGAGACTGCGCCGATCTGAAGCTCGACTATATCGCCGTAAATGTAAGCATCAAAGAGTTTGTCCGCAGCGATTTTATAGAGGTAATAAGAGCAATGAAAGAGAGAGGAGAAATAGACCCGAGCCGGATTGAACTGGAGATGACGGAGTCGATTTTTATCGGAAACTATGCGAAGACAAACGATAAACTTAATGAGCTCAAAGATATGGGGTTCAGGTTCAGTATCGATGATTTTGGAACAGGTTATTCGTCTCTGTCTTACCTGAAGAATCTTTCCATAAAGACGTTGAAGATAGATAGAGGCTTTGTGCAGGATATCGGTATCAATCCTAATGACGAAGTGTTGACTAGAACAATTATAGATATAGCTTCCCATTTTGGCATGAAGACCGTGGCAGAGGGGGTTGAAAACGAGACGCAGCTCGCTTTTTTGAAGAAATTCGGATGCGATCTGGCTCAGGGATACTATTTCAGCAGACCAATGACAATCGACTCTTTCGTAGAGTGGCTGGAGGAAGAGAACGACAAGAAGAGATAGGCTGTTTTTAGATTTTCAAGATCGCCGATTTCGAATTTATAACAGATGGAGGAGCAGATGAGGTACAGGTATATAGGTAGGAGCGGCCTACGCGTCTCGCCGCTTTGTATGGGAACTATGACATTCGGATCTTTTTGCGACAAAAAGAGCTCTTTTGCCATAATGGATAAGGCTTACGAACGGGGAATAAATTTTTTCGATACTGCCGAACTCTATCCTGTCCCTCCCAAAAGCTCATGGGCGGGAGCGACCGAAAAAATCGTAGGGGAGTGGATGGCTGACAAACCGCGTGAATCGATAATTTTGGCCAGTAAAGTGGCTGGAGCGGCAAGTGGATGGTTCGTTCCTCCGATACGGTACGGTATGACCGCCATCGACCGTTTTCATATAGAAAGGGCTGTAGAGGGAAGCTTGAAGAGACTGAAGACCGATTATATAGATCTATACCAGATGCACTGGCCCGACAGTATCGTACCGATTGAGGAGAGTCTTGAAGCTTTCGACAGGCTCGTGCAAAGCGGTAAAGTACGCTATATAGGGACTTCCAACGATACCGCCTATGGACTTACGAAGGCCAACGAAGTAAGCAGATATAGAGGATTGGCCCGTTTCGAGTCTATCCAAAACAACTTTTCACTCTTAAATCGCAGATTTATGGATGAATTGGCGACCGTCTGCCGCAAAGAGAATATTTCACTTCTGCCCTATGCACCTTTGGCAGGAGGCGTTCTTACAGGAAAGTATAATGGAGAATTTTTCCCACCCGAAGCCAGGTTTACAAAATATCTGGATGACAGAAATCCACGTATTCGTGCGCAGGCGATGAAATATCTCAATGACAAAACTCTCGAAGCGACAGCTCTTTATATGGAGGTGGCCCAGGCGGCGGGGATGAGTATTACGACACTGGCTACCGCATGGAGCATGCATCATGATTTCGTCGCTTCCGCTATCATTGGGGCTACAAGCGTAGATCAGCTCGACGAGACGCTTGCCGCACTCGATGTGGAACTTGATAATGAGATATTACGCGCTTGCGATGGGATAAATGAAGCGATTTTGTATCCAATGGGATAGATGGCCCCGGTTCGTATGTGATGTCCATCTGGCCAGAGTTGCCAAGTTTTTGAGACTTCTTGGCTTTGATACCGTGTATAAAAACGACATTTCCGATGATGAGTTGATAGGAAGATGCCGCTTTGGCCGTATAGGAATTACGTGTGATAGAAGACTTCAAAAGAGAATGCCGGAATCGATTGTAATATTGAGATGCGAAGATGCAGAAAAGCAGATAAGATATCTTAATGAAATATTTGATCTATCAGCGTATGCCATGCCTTTTCGAATATCTCTGTGTTGCAACAAAAAAGTCGTCTCTGTCAAAAAGGAGATCTTCCCTCAAATTCCAAAAGAGACATACAGATGGCTCGAAGGTTTCTGGCAGTGCCCAAAATGTAAAAAGATCTACTGGAGGGGGACGCACACAAAACGTATGCGCCAAAAAATATCTGATCTATTAGGTTATCAAAAAAAATGGTAAAAACGGAGTTTAAAAGTAGATGTGGTGACCCCTAGGGGACTCGAACCCCTGTGACAAGGATGAAAACCTTGCATCCTGGACCGCTAGATGAAGGGGCCATCAACGGCTTTGTGGGTGAAATTATAGTGTTTTATGCTTAAATTATTATAAAATAAAAAAAAGAAAAGGAGAGGCTTGAAACTCTTTTTATATCTGTGTATGGCAAGTATTCTCTCTTTTTTCGGTGGTTGCGGCATGAAATATTACAAGGAGCCTCAGCCGGCTTTGATTGTGCTGAAGTCTCCCGGGATCAAATATGCCGATATGGGATTCGTTTACCGTGGCAAAAATAGTACCAAGGTGCAGATATACGCTTCCGGTCAACCGGCCTTTACTCTGATTCTTGGCAAAAGAGTCTGCATGGATTCGAAGTGCATGTCCGAAAGAGAGTTTTACAAAAAATATATGAAAGCCGACTATCCGCCGGGGACTTTGACGAATATATTTTCAAAACGCCCCATATTTGGCGGTGATGGTTTGGAGCGGGATGGGAAAAAGAGTGTGCAGCGTATAAAAAAAGAGGGCAGATTCGATATAATCTACACTTTTGATGAGACCTCCGCCCGCTTCAGGGACAGGTTGAACCATATACTCATAAAGATTACAGAGAGGTGAAAGAGTGTCTGAAAAATCGAAAAAATATGTAGGAGCGCATGTTTCGGCCTCCGGAGGAGTCTACAACGCTCCGCTAAATGCAAAAGCGATAGGTGCGAAAGCCTTCGCTCTTTTTACGAAAAATCAGCGCCAATGGAGTGCGAAACCGCTCGATGAGGAGGCGATAGAGCTATTCAAAAAAAATATGAAAGAGAGCGGTATAGAACCGAAACACGTTCTGCCGCACGACAGTTACCTGATAAATCTGGGGCACCCGGAAGAGCAGAAGCGCAAAAAGAGTCTCGATGCATTCATAGACGAAGTGAAACGCTGCTACCAGCTTGGGCTGGATAAGCTCAATTTCCATCCGGGAAGTCATCTGAAAAAGATTGGTGAAAAAGAGTGTCTGGATCTTATCGCCGAATCGATGAATATAGCTTTGAGTGAAACGGAAGGGGTGACGCTGGTCATTGAGAATACGGCAGGACAGGGGAGCAATCTCGGGTACAGATTTGAACACCTGGCCTATCTTATCGACAAAACCGTGGACAAAAGCCGTGTAGGCGTCTGTCTGGATACCTGCCATACATTCACAGCCGGCTACGATCTTAGAACGAAAGAGGCTTATGAAGAGACCATGACCCTCTTTGGCGATACAGTGGGGTTCGAATATCTGAAAGGAGTGCATCTGAACGATTCGAAGCCCCCGCTTGGAAGTCGTGTAGACAGGCACCATTCATTGGGATGCGGAGAGATAGGATGGAGCGCTTTTGGATTTATAATGAATGATCCGAGGATGGATGATATTCCGCTGATTCTTGAAACAATAGATGACTCCATATGGGAACAGGAGATAAACGCACTTTACACTCTTGTTATAAACCCGGCGAATGGAGCGGTTGGAGGATGAAGAGATGACTTCGAGACCCATCGGCTGTTTTTCGATTTTGGAAACTCTCTGTTTTCTCTTTGTCTTGGATGAAGCCCCTATCAAATCTGGATGGAGGCTTTAGGCAGATATGGAGTATCCGTTTCAAAACTTATATGAAATATTGGCTTTTCATGCGAAAAGAGAACCAAAAGCTCCGTCCATATTTACCCAAAAGCGTCGGCTTAGTTATGAGATGCTAAAAAAGAAGGTCGATACGCTTGCACATTTTTTGGAGGTCTCCGATATAAAAAAAGGGGATTTTGTTGCCATTTTCATGCAAAATTCAAAAGAGTTTGTGATATCTCTTTTCGCCATTACAAAGATCGGGGCGATTGCGGTGCCGATTAACACGTTTTTGAAAAGTGAAGAGGTGGCTTATATACTCAATGACTGCAATGCAAAGATGGTTATGGCTTCTGCAGAGCAAAAAGAGATGATAGAGCCTCTTTGGGAATCAACTTCGATAAAAAAGGTGGTTTGGGAAGGAGAGTACGAGTCGTTAGATAATAAAAATATACGCTTTGATGAGATTTTCAGAATTTTTAAGAGTCATGACTCGAGAAGTTTTCCATCCATAGACGACCTGGCTGTCATTATCTATACATCCGGGACCACCGGCAATCCGAAAGGCGCAATGTTGAGCTACAGAAACATTATGCATAACTGTAAAGCCATCGGTGAGTTGACTTCGTTTTCAAGCAAAGACCGCTTTATTGTCTATCTGCCGATGTTTCACGCTTTTACTCTCACTGTAACGGTGATTATGCCCATATATTATGGGGCCTCTTTTGTTTTGGTGAGAAAGATCATGCCTTTTGGCAATATCCTGAAACAGATACTTTTTAGGCGAGTAACGATGTTTGTGGGCGTTCCGGATGTCTACAACGCTCTGAGTCGCGCCAAGCTTCCATGGTACTTTATGTTGTTCCAGAGGATACGCTATTTTGTAAGCGGGGCAGCACCATTGAGTGAAGCTACCATAGAGAGATTCACATCCAAATTCAAACGTGCAAAACTGCTTGAAGGCTACGGACTTAGCGAGTGTTCTCCGGTCGTTTCGGTAAATCCTCCCTGGAAACAGAAGCTGCTGTCTGTCGGTACCCCAATACCTGGTGTCGAGGTAAAAATTGTAGATGAAAACATGATGGAGGTTCCTGCTGGAGAAATCGGAGAAATTATTGTCAGAGGGGACAATGTAATGCAAGGGTATCTAAATCGCCCTACAGCAACGGACGAAACGATCATAAACGGTTGGCTTCTTACTGGCGATCTGGGATATCTCGATGAAGATGGTTTTCTTTTTATCGTAGACAGAAAAAAAGATCTGATAATCTCAAAAGGGATAAATATCTACCCAAGGGAGATCGAAGAGGTGATCAACTCATTCAGCGGTGTAGCCTCTTCGGCAGTCGTTGGTATACCGGATGAAAAATCTTCGGAAATACCTGTTGCCTTTGTGGAGGTGGAAGAAGATTCTGTTGTAGATATCTCAGATTTGAGAGCCTATCTGAAAAAAAGGCTCGCCAACTTCAAGCTTCCACGCGAAATCCATCTTGTTGACGAGCTACCAAAAAATGCTACTGGCAAGGTTCTAAAACGGATTTTGAAAGAGAAGCTTAAAATAGGTGTTTTTTAATTTTTGTCGATAACTTTGTCGGGCCGAAAAAGGTTGGACTTGCAGCTTTTTTGCTTTTGATATAATCTATTTGATATAAACAGAATGGATAACAAACTTTGCAAATAGGAAATCATGAAATATCTCGTTGAATTTTTGGAAGCGGAAGATATAACAAAACTGGAAATATTCGAACATTTGAAGTGCTCGAAAGATGAAGCCGAAATTTTAAGAGTCGTTATACGCCGATATGTCGAAGGGAACGAAGAGACGACGATTATAGAACTGTTGATGGAGCTTTACGGTACCGAAGCATATGGTTATCTTTTCCATTTAAAAAAGATAAAAGAGCTGTTTGAGCTTGGCTGGCTTGTACAAAACAGTTTTCACTCAATAAGACTGGGAGAAATATCTTCGCTCGAAATGCTTCATGCAAGCGTATCTCCAAGTGTCGCGTTGTTGAAACTACTTGAAAATGGAAACATAGAACTTGTTTTGCCTGAAATAACACCATATAGCGACCATCTCGAATATCTGCAGGATCAGTTTCTTCGAATCGAATTGTATGCCGAAATGGGAACACCGAAACAGGGGCATGCAGTGGCATCGCCGAGTGCCAGCCGGCTTCAAAACAGGCTTGGGCTTCTGGAGAAGCGGATACAGGAGCGTGTAGCGGTTACAAGCGAGCCGATAGTTGTAGAGGAGTTTTTCAAAGAGAAAGAGCTTGACGCCAAAGAGCAGATAATATTTCTTGCCCTGTTGAAAGAGGAGTATGCGGGAGGCGAGGGAAATCTTCGTGACATGAACACTCTCATAGATATAGTAAGTTTCGATGAATATGACCGTTTCAAAAACCGAGCACTTCTTGAGGAGGGTGCGAAACTGGTAAGCGAAGATATTATAGACTACGATGAAATGCTCAATCCCTTTGGAGGGATAACCCGCTCTTTTTTTATAAACGAAGAGGTTCTTCACAATATAATTCATCCGCAAAAGAAAAAGAAGCGTACGAAACTCAAGCTTGACATGCTTGTAAAAGAGCAGGATCTATTCGAGCTGATAGATCCGAAAACGACACTCAATGATGTGGTGCTTCATCCTCAAACACGCGAAATTCTGGACTCTTTGTTGAAACAGATGGACAAAAAGGTGGCTGCGAGGCTCAAAGAGTGGGGTGTTCCCTCTAAATCCAGGAGTATCGATGCAAGAATCATATTTTACGGTCCTCCCGGAACCGGAAAGACGATGACGGCTCTCTCTTTGGCCAAATCGATGAAAAGACAGGTGCTCAGTTTCGACTGTTCGAAAATTCTTTCCATGTATGTCGGAGAGAGCGAAAAGAATGTAAGAAAGGTTTTCAGCACTTTTAAAGAGCTGGCCCAAAAGAGCAAGAGCGAGCCTGTTTTGCTTCTGAATGAAGCCGACCAGTTTTTAAGCAGCAGAAGTACCGGCCCAGGCAGCAGCGCTGACAAGATGCACAACCAGATGCAAAATATCTTTCTGGAGCAGATTGAGCAGTTCGAAGGTGTTTTGATAGCCACAACCAATCTTCTTGAAAATCTTGACAGCGCGTTTTCACGCCGTTTCAACCACAAGATCGCTTTCAAAAAACCAAATCGTGACCAACGTGTGGAGCTTTGGAAAAAGATGCTGCCAAAAAACGCCCCATATGCAGAGGATTTTGATCTCGAAAAGCTGGCCGAGTTCGGCCTGACAGGAGGACAGATAAATCTTATAGTCAAAAATACCTCCTATCGGGTGGCTGTAAAAGAGAAACCGCTTTTTACTACAGAAGACTTCATAGAGGAGATAAAAAAAGAGCGGAATGGAAGCTTCGATAATGAAGAGAAACCAATGGGCTTTTTGAATGGATAAGGATAAGATAGAATAAAAGAGGTAGATTTGGCTCTTTCTTTTGAAAAAGACTGTCATAAAAGGAGGCTGAAGACCAAAGCTGCTCCTGGAAATTGAGAGTTGATTGCCGTAAGTACTACGAGTCAGAGTCTTTCATCTTCATAAACTCTTCGCCGGTGCCATAGCCGACCATACAGCCGGGATCGCCATGGCTCATGATCACCTAAAGCCGGCAATGTTTTCCCAGCTCCAAGTAGTTCACGTTCTTTTTGGTATGAAAGAGACTCCATGCCAAGAAATATCCATACTGAAACCGGACCTGCTCTTGTAGCAGGTGTGCTACTGTCCTCCTGGTTTATGCCGATACCTCTTCTTTGGCTCAGATCTGTCTTTGAATTCATATTTTTTATAATACCGTTTACCTCGACAAGAGCACACCATACCTGTGCCGTATCTACACGATTCAAAAACCTGCCGCCGAAGTTGGAGAGTATGCTTGGAAAAAGCGGATGAAGATGTATCAAAATGTACCACCATATATAGAGGTGTGTTTCCATGTGAAACATATTCTGTTTACTCAATTTTTCTTCATGCGATACAATTTTTGTTTAAAGTTTATTTGATAAACTACCCTATCATTAGGTTTATAGAGACTAAATGAAGCCTAAACTGGCTCAAATAAAGGGGATTTTGATGACACATATGGCCGTGGATCATCCATATTTCGGCGCCTTTATGTTGCTGATGATCACTTTCATCGCATTTGGTGCAACACTTTTTGCAGCACGTTTCGTAAGCCGGAAACTCGCGAGGCTCGATACGGAGAAACTGAAACTTACAATCTATGAGTGCGGGCCTGAAGTTACAAAACAGCCCAATACCATATCGGCACAATTTTACCTTTTTGCACTCCTTTTCATTCTGTTCGATGTGGAAATCATCTTTATGTTCCCATGGGCGATCGATTTCAAAGTACTCGGGTGGTTCGGATTTGCAGAGATGATACTTTTCATTCTGCTGCTTGCGATCGGATTTATATATGCGTGGAAGAAAGGAGCGCTTGAATGGCACAGCATCAAGTAAACTATACCCAAAGCGGAGGTCTGCCGGTTGCGTTGACAACGGTGGATAAAATCATAAACTGGGGCCGAAGTAATTCCATATGGGCCCTTACATACGGACTGGCATGTTGTGCAATAGAGATGATGGCATCTGGTGCCAGTCGTTATGACTTCGATAGATTCGGTACGATTTTTCGGGCCTCTCCCCGTCAGGCCGATGTAATGATTGTTGCTGGAACGTTGACAAAGAAGCATGCAGAGTTTATTCGGCGCCTATATGATCAGATGAGCGAACCCAAATGGGTAATTTCCATGGGTAGTTGTGCCAATACCGGAGGAATGTTCAATACCTATGCAACCGTACAGGGATGCGACAGAGTCATTCCGGTCGATCTTTATCTGCCGGGTTGTGCTCCGCGGCCTGAAACCCTGCAGTATGCGGTAATGCTGCTTCAACAAAAGATTCGCAAAGAGTCGGCGAACAAATCTCAAAAACCTAAAAGGCTGGTATGATGAGACCATATACCCCCAAAGACAATGTACAGGCGAAGGCCTACTATACAGATAGATACTGGGTCGCTCCCCGCGTTCCGGAAGAGCCGGTCCCGGAAGAGGGAGTCTATGCAGAAGATCTGGCAGCAGTAAAGAGTGCGCATGAAGTCCTAAAAGCATATATTCAGCGTGGTCAACTTGTCATACATATAAATCCTGAAGACAATTTTGATGTTTTGAAAATCTTGAAAGAAGAGAGATGGTATGAAATGCTTTCGGAGCTGAGCGCCGTCGATTTTCTTGCAGAGCGCGGAGGATTTGAAATTTTTTACCAGATATTGAATCTGAATACGGCCAGACGTATCCGTGTCAAATGTTTCGTAGAGGAAAATCGGGCTATCGAAAGTGTAAACCCCCTTTACAGGAGTGCCGATTGGGCAGAGCGCGAAATGTGGGATCTTATGGGTGTGAAAGTCAACAACCACCCTTATTTGAAGCGTCTTATCATGCCTGATGACTGGGAGGGCCATCCTCTTCGCAAAACATATCCTCTTGAAGGAGACGAATTCGCCCAGTGGTATGAAGTGGACAAGATATTCGGCAAAGATGCCAGAGATGTCATCGGGCCGGAAAACCGTGATCCAGCACGTATAGACAGGTACGACACCGAGCGTTTTGCGAGACTCGGCTACGAAGTGCCAAGAGGCGCTCCGGCGGATATGGTAGACAAAACGGAAGAGACTCCGATTCGGTATCAAGAGGAGGAAGGGGTTTTTCTTATAAAAGAGCTTTCCCCCGACAAATCCAAAGTTCTAGATAGAAGAAAGTAAGGGGACGCGGATGCAACAGACCAACAAGTTAAGACCTTTTTTCGAAAATCTGGAGTTTGAACGCGAAGACAATCATATGGTTATAAACTTCGGACCACAACATCCTTCCGCGCATGGGCAGCTGAGACTCATTTTGGAACTGGATGGAGAGCAGGTAGTCAGAGCGGTACCTGATATCGGCTATCTGCACAGAGGCATGGAAAAAATGGCGGAAAATATGATTTACAACGAATTTCTGCCAACAACTGACCGTACCGACTATATAGCAGCGACCTCCAACAATTACGGTTTCGCGCATGCGGTAGAAAAGCTTATAGGATTGGAAGTTCCACGCCGGGCACAGGTTATACGCACGATGCTGCTGGAGTTGAACCGCATAATTTCGCATCTTTTCTGGTTGGCCACACACGCTCTGGATGTCGGGGCTATGAGCGTCTTTCTCTACTGTTTCAGAGAGCGGGAATATGCAATGGATCTTATGGAGGATTATTGCGGTGCCCGTCTGACACACTCAGCCGTACGTATAGGCGGCGTTCCTCTCGATCTTCCGGAAGGGTGGCTTGGTGCTATATCGAAGTTTGTAAACGAACTGCCGAAAAACATCAAAGACTACGAAGACTTGCTTACGGAGAACAGGATATGGCGAATGCGCCTGGAGGGTGTCGGAGTCGTATCTCCGGAGATGGCAAAAAGTTGGGGATGTACAGGAATAAT
>WFUN01000129.1 GCA_015484905.1 Hydrogenimonas sp.
ATTCATCCGCGGATTTTTGGAGCGAAAAGATGTCGTATTTCGGTATTCCTGTTATAGATGTTTTTGAAAAAAAGGGTATAGAAGAGAAGTTGTTCGAAGATGCTGACTACAGATATGGGCTTCTTAAGCGACAAAAATGTGTACAGGTTGCACAATCTATCGTCGATTTTTTGGAGTGCTGAGTGGAGAAAATTTCTTATTTTCCAAAAGTATATACTCTGAAACGTTTCAGGCTGGACTCCATAATTTACCTTAATATAAGATATTAAAATATCAAAGAGCTGTGTGCCGATTGGGGATATTTTCGTTTTTATTATATATGGAATCTCTTTTTCAAACAATGGTTATTGTTGTCCATTATTACAAAACTTTATCAATATTTTCGTCTGTTAGTCGATGCTCTTTATGAAAAATTAACCTTTGCAAGCCTATAATATTCAGTTTTCAATTTCATTAAAGGATCAGCTATGGCAGAAAATGGCCGACGTGACTTTATGGGTAAAGTCTTCGGTGGATGGGCAGCTCTCGGTGGCCTCGGGGTTCTATATGCCGCCAAGAAAACTTGGGATCCGCTTCCAAGTGTAAAGGCAGCCGGTTTTACTACGGTCGACCTCTCTGCAGCGGAGCCCAACGTTCTCAATGTCGAGAAATGGCGGGGAAAACCGATTTTTATACTTAAAAAAACACCGGATATGGTCGCTAAACAGACTGAAAAGGAGACGGCACGCGATGTGATCATCGGTAAGGACCACTTCCTTGTCGCTATCGGTCTTTGTACACATCTTGGATGTATTCCGGCGTATCGTCCCGATAAAAAAAATTTCCTCTGTGCCTGTCACGGCGGTGTATTCGACGTGAGTGGTATAAATATCAAACCACCGCCGCCAAGTCCGCTTGTAATCCCACCTTTCAAGATAGAGGGGACCAAGCTGGTAATTGGTGAAGAAGGTCCTGAGTATAAAAAAATGAAAGAAGCCGGTCTGACGGCCTAAAGGAGCGGGTATGGCACAATTTGAAAAAGCACGCAGTCTGCATGAGTGGCTCAATCAGCGTCTTGCTATAGATACGCTCGACAGAGTGTTGGCAAAAGAGTATTGGATCCCAAAAAATGTAAATTTCCTATGGGCTATGGGAATGGTGCTGGCATTTACTTTTGGTATGCTGCTGGTATCAGGTATCTTTCTTCTGATGTACTATCAGCCTAACATAAACCTCGCCTTTGACAGTGTTAACTACACCATTATGAGAGAGGTCGAGTTCGGCTGGCTCTGGAGGCATGTTCATGCTGTTGCGGCATCGGTTATATTTTTGATTATGTATATACATATGTTTACAGGCATATATTACGGCTCCTACAAGAAAGGGAGGGAGATGATATGGCTCTCCGGCATGCTCCTTTTCGTAACCTTCTCAGCCGAAGCTTTCAGTGGCTATATGCTTCCCTGGGGACAGATGAGCTACTGGGCCGGAATGGTTATTACCAACCTGTTCAGCCTCGGTTCGCTGGAGTTGAATGGACTTGTGGAGTGGATTCGCGGTGATTACGTTCCTGGACAGGCTTTTTTGAACAGATTTTTTATGTTACACGTACTTCTTCTTCCTCTGGCGATTCTTGCACTGATCGGTCTGCATTTTGCTGCGCTTCGTATACCTCATGTAAACAACCAGGATGGTGAAGAGATAGATTTCGAAGCGGAAGCTGCCAAATACAAAGCAGGCGAAAAGAGAGAGGCGAAAGTTATAGCGTTTGCCAATGATTTCATGAGCAAAGATATGTTCGTGCTAAGTATCTATCTGATCTTTTTCTTCTATCTCGTTTTCTGGCACTACAACTTTGCCATGGACCCTATCAACTTCGATCCGGCGGATCCGATGAAGACTCCTCCTCATATCTATCCTGAATGGTATTTCCTGTGGAGCTATGAGATTTTACGTCCATTCCCGAAAGATCCGGGTCTTGTAGCGTTTGGTATAGCGCAGGTAATATTCTTCACCTTGCCGTTTCTTGACAGGAGTCCTAATGTGGCACCTGCATCGCGTCGTGGAAAGTTTAAAATCTGGTTCTGGGTACTGCTTGTCGACGTTATTGTTCTTACAATAATGGGCAAGCTTCCTCCGGAGGGTATATTTAGTACGATCGGTCTTCTTGCAACCATAGTGTTCTTCGCTCTATGGGTATCTTTGCCGTTCATTACTAAAAACGAAAAAGCAGTGCAGGGAGGCTGAAATGAAAGAGTTGAAAATTTTGGCGGTAGTGGTTTTCTTTACACTGCTTACCTACTGGGGAGTGGAGCCGTTTGCACACTCCATAATGCACAAACATGTTGAAGGCAACAATTTCAAATACGACGACATTAAGCCTCTCAAAAACAAAGGCGATGCCAAAAGGGGTGAAAATACCTTCATGAGTGCCGGATGTACCGGCTGTCATGGCATGAAGGCGGCAAATCTGCCAGCTCCCATGGATCCACTTTCCGCAGCTGCGAGTTTTGGCGTCAACCCACCCGATCTCAGCAGTGCCGGTACCATATATGATGAGAATTTTCTTGCGGCTCTTATAAAAAATCCTGTTCACGCTCTTGACGTTGAGCACAAATTTACGGATGGCAGGCAACATCCCATGAGCAGCTTTTACGGGCTTGGAGGAGATTTGGACCAGGAGGTCGCAGATATTGTTGCATATTTAAAAGCCGTGTCCGGGAGTTTAAAGGATATGAGCAACAAAAGAGTCTACGAAGACGCCTGTGGCCGATGTCATGCGGTGCACTACGAGAAGTGGACCCAGATCGGCGAGAAACCTAAATTCAAATATAAAAAAGATGAGCTTCTTTTTGAAGCGAAGGTTATCGATTATCAGGATTATCTGACCAAGTATATGGGCAAACTTCCACCCGATCTTTCCATGTATATCCGCTCCCGCGGAGAACACTATATAAAGACTTTTATGGAGGATCCCCAGG
>WFUN01000130.1 GCA_015484905.1 Hydrogenimonas sp.
GACTATATTTTCGAATTGGCGAAAGAGAAAGGTTTTGAGTTCGACTTTCGTTATGTGGGAGGAAATCTTCCCGATCTACCGCTTTTACAGAATCATCCCGGGTGTACGGTCGAAACTTTGGATTTGAAAAAAAGAGCCTACAATAAACATACAAAACTGTATGAATATGTTTTTGTAACTATTGAGGATGAAAAAATTGAAAAAGAGATAGATGAAATTTTCAAAAAGATTTTTCGTATAATGAAAAATGCCGGAGTGCTTGTTCTTTTTTTGGAAAGAGACGGTACTCTTCAAAAAAAAATAGACAAAATTTTGGAAGAAGGATATTTTGTAGCGGTCAATCATATCGAGATATTCGATAGTTATGATGTGGTAAATGCGAGAAAGATGCATGGATGGGGTGCATATATGGTAGGGTTTTAAATTATGAAAGAGAAGAGAGATTTGCTTCAAGAGGCGATTTCATATTATGAAAATGGTCAGTACAGTGAAGCCATGGAAGCATTTTTGGAGTTTAGAAAAGATCCGGAAGCCCAATATTATATAGGAATGCTTCACTACGAAGGATTCGGAGTGGAGAAAAATATAGAGGAAGCGAAGCGATGGTTTAAAAAAGCATCCCGTAACGGGAGTCTCGATGCAGAGTATATGCTTCTATGCTGTGAAGGAAATACTTCAAGCTGTTGCAGAGGCTAATGAGTCATACGGTTTTGTAACTTCTGCAAATGGTGATTATGAAGTTTTTACCTATCTTTATCAGTGAAAAAAGTTTATTGACAGTTTTTTCAACTTTTCATATACGTTTTGAAAATCTACACTGTATACGCGTGTTTCACCAACCGTAGTAATAAAATTAGTGTCTTTTAAAAAGCGTGGAACAAGATGCAGATGAATATGTTCAGCTATTCCTGCACCCGCCGCAGCCCCTATATTCATACCGATATTGACTCCTTCGGCACCAAAACCTTTTTTTAGCAGACCGACCCCCATCTGGGCCAGTGCACTTATGCGCAGCCATACTTTTGGGTCAAGAGATTCGACGGTATCGGTATGAGTATGAGGAATAATCATGAAGTGGCCCGGAGTGTACGGATATCTGTTCATTACGATGAAACAGATTTCGTCTCTGAAGAGTACCTGCGATTTTCTATCCTCTTGGGGATGTTTGCTGATGTCACAGAAAACACATCCGTCGTTTTCTCTTTTTTCATTTATATACTCGCTTCGCCATGGGGCGTATATATGTTTCAAAACAGCTCCTTTTTTTCAGATATTTGTTGCCGTAAATAGCGTAATGGTAACTACCCTCCCTCATCTTGTCCAGTAGATAATGTTCGGCCAGTACATGATTATCAATAGCGCCGTTATCTGAAGAAGTATGAACGGAATGACCCCTTTGTATATCTGGGTTGTCAAGATTTTATCTCCGGCTGCGCCTTTAAGATAGAACAGTGCAAATCCGAAAGGAGGAGTTAGAAAAGAGGCTTGCAGGTTCATCGCTATCAAAATGGCGAACCAGACAGGATCTATCCCGAAACTGGCAGCTATGGGAACGAGAATCGGAACTACGATAAAAGCTATTTCTATAAAATCTACAAAGAATCCGAGTACAAATATTACAACCATTGAAATAGTTATGAAGGTCCATTTGTTTCCAATCTCTTCAGTGAAAAATGCGTGAACGAAATCTCCCCCATCGAAAGCATTGAAAACGAGGCTGAAAGCGGTAGCGCCGATAAGTATCATAAAAATCATTGCTGTCAGCTTTACGGTCTCCAAAGAGGCGTAACGAAGCGTGGACCATGAAAAAGTGCCTTTGAAAAAGGTGAGCAGTATCGCTCCCACAACCCCTACGGCTGCAGATTCCGTGGGGCTTGCAATCCCTGCGAAGATTGATCCGAGAACCGCTACTATAAGCAAAAGAGGTGGCAGGATGGCTTTTAATGTCTGAAGAAGAAGTTTGGCATACGGAAGATCCGGTCTCTCCATAGCCGGCGCCATATCCGGTTTCAACCATGAAAGAAGAAGAATGTAAAAAATATAAAGCATGACAAGGATCAGACCCGGAATGATCGCAGCTTTGAAAAGATCTCCCACGCTGATATACATGACATCTCCAAGTACAATTAGCACTATCGACGGAGGAATTATCTGTCCCAGTGTCCCGCTGGCTACAATAGTTCCGCTTGTCAAAGCCGGATTGTATCGGTGTTTAAGCATTATAGGCAAAGTGATCAGTCCCATCATGACGACACTGGCCCCCACAATTCCGGTACTGGCCGCCAAAATGGTTCCAACGAGTACGGTTGAGATTGCAAGACCACCTCGAACTGGTCCGAAAAGTTTCCCCATTGACTCCAAAAGCTCTTCCGCCATTTTCGATTTTTCGAGTACCAGCCCCATGAAAATGAAAAGCGGTACCGCCATAAGGGTGAAATTTTGCATGATCCCATAGATTCTGAACGGAAGCAGTTCGAAAACCTGAAGTCCCACGTCCCATGGAAAAAGAATTGCATATAAAATTGCGACTCCGCCGAATGCAAAGGCGACGGGTATTCCAAGCAGGAGAAAAACGAATGCGGTGAAAAACATCAGCATGCCGATCATTTTTTTTCTCCAAGTCTATAAAGAGCCTTTATTATTTCGCTTGTAGCCTGAAGCACAAGAAGGGAAAAGGCGATCAGAATGAAAAATTTTATGATATAACGACAACACAAGCCACCAGGGTTTGGACTTCCTTCATGCTGCAAAAGGCTTTGGATTGTAAAATCCCAGCTGAACCAGACTATCAAAACTCCTATGGGAATAACAAAAAAGAGCATGGATATTATGTGTATGAAAATTTTGATGCGCTTTGGAAAACGTTCATAAAGAATATCTACACGTACATGTTTATTATGTTTTAAAGCGTATGAGAGGCCCAATAAAAACAGGATATCGAACAGATGCCACTCCATCTCCTGAAGAGCTATGGAGCCCTCGTGAAAGATATAGCGCATAGATGCATCGTAAACAATGAGTATAGCCGAAATTACAGCTGTAAAAGCGCCAAGTTTTCCAGCAAATTCGCTTATCTGTTCTATGACATATGAAATTTTCAACAGAGTCTGATTCTTGCACTCCACAATTTGTTCCTTCAGATGAAGTTGGGGGCATCGTTTGCAAAAAGGATGAGATCTCCGGGCTTTGTGAGCTCAGCCAGCTTCTGTTCCAGCTCTGCTTTCTTTTCGAGAAAAAGCAGTTTATCGACCTCGACAAATTTTTTGAAAACAGGACGGTTTATCTTTCCTGTCACAATAACGAGATCGAAAACCTCATTCGCTCTTTTTGCAACTTTTTCGTTCAAAGAGATATCGCTTTCTATCAACCCGGGCGTTACAACGATTTTACGCCCGCTATGCTGCGATGCAAGCTCGAATGAGGCCATCATGCCTTCTATATTTCCATTAAAGCTGTCATCAAGAATGATTTTCCCTCCGGCATCCATACGCTGTAGTCTGTGTTCGACGGGTTTGAGTCTGGAAGCGTATGCGGCCCCTTTTTCATAAGAGATTCCGAGTGCGTTCGCAACATGTAGCGCCGCCGTGACGTTTATTGCATTGAAATCTCCAAGAACAGGAATATGCAAATAGAGGATATCTCCCTTTTGCGTCTCTATATCGAAATCGACTCCGTTGAGAGTCGAACGGACATTTTTTATCTCATCTCCGAATATCGTTATTTTCTCATCTGGCTTCACGTTGGCCGATTTGTGAACCCATGCGTGTATCAGCCTCGAACTCCCAACTATCTCCATCTTGGTATTTCTTATACGCTCCAGACTTTTGAAATACTCTATATGCTGAGGCCCTATGACTCCTACGACCGCATAATGAGGTTTGACGAATTCGGTTATTTCGGCTATGTCACCCTCTCCTCTCGCACCCATTTCCACTATATATATTTCTGTATCTTCAGGAAGCTTTTCGTTGATGTCTTTTATTACTCCTCCAATGGTATTTACACTTCTTGGAGTGGCGTAGACCCTCTTTTTATGTCCTACTATCTGGGCAAGAAAATTTTTTATACTCGTTTTTCCATAGCTTGCAGTTATACCCACAACAATCAGATCCGACATGCTTTCGAGCTTCTGTTTCGCATGCAAACGGTATCCGTGAATCAGTACCTTTTCTATGGCCATTGACCCTATGACGGCCACTGCGAGCGGAAGGATTATTCCGAAATTGTCATTGCCTCGTGAGAGCATCAGCAGGTCCTGGAAAACCGTAAGCGCAAAAAGAAGCCCAAAAAAGCGTTTTATACGGCCTGTTAGCACAAGTTTTTTATCGAGCTTTTTATGCCACAGCCAGAGGGTTGGGAGATAGGCGAAGTAGAAGTATATCCAGAAGTATATTCCGGTAAAATAGTATGCGAAGAGTGGAATCAGAAAGTAGATAATATGCCAGTGGTATTTTGTATGGTGCAAAACGACGCGTTCGATTTTGTAACTGTACCACTGTAAATTGGTAGCCAGATACCATCCAAGTGAAAAAACGAGCAGAAAATGGGAAAAAAGCTTGAACCATATCATCTTATGATCCCAAATTCTTGAAATGGAACGTCCAACGGGATCTCTTCACATTCTACCGATTCTACTTGTGACATTGGCGAACCTTTTTTCAAAATAGTTTTAAACTCCTCCAACGCTTCTTGCGGTGTGTCAACCACTGCTACTACACTTCCGTCCGGAAGATTTCTTATATATCCTCTGAATCCGGCTGAAGTCGCCGCATCGGCAACGAATTTCCTGTACCATACACCCTGTACCCTTCCCTTTACAATACATCTAAACCTTTTCAAGAAACTTCTCCATACTCTTTATGACTCTGTCTTTGCACTTAAGAAAGAAATAGTGATCCCCTTCAAAAACCTGAAAAGTAGCATTTTGCATAAGCCGGGCTATCTCTTCTCCGGAAGTAAGAGGAGTGGTAGAATCGTCTTTGCCCCAGCAGACAAGTGCCGATGAGCTGAAGGAAGCGAAACTGCTTTTAAAGTCTTCATCGACTACCCGTTTGAAAGTTTCATACATATTTCGAGGCATGCCGGCCGCATCGGCTGAGACGAAAAAATCTTTCAATTTATCGTTTGCAAAAATTTTCAACAGTTTGAAAAGAGCTATTTTTGCACGGACTTTCAATGGTTTTGGTATTGTAATTCCTGCGCTTGAAAGCAGTATAAGCCGGTCCGGTTGTAGCAGTGTGGCTATTTTTCCGCCGAAAGAGTGTCCTGCAATGGCGATCGGATCCGCTTTAACGGCTTCAAGAAACATACTTGTTATTTCGGCATAATCGTGCGTGCTTAAAACAAGAGGGTTGTCGCTTTTGCCAAAACCCGGAAGATCCAAATATATATGTCTGAAATCTGCAAAACCGGTAGAGAAAGCCTGTTTCATGAGCTCTTTGTCGCTCCCCCATCCGTGAAGAAACAGAATATCTTTTTTTTTCGAAGAATTCACTATATCATAAGATAATCTTAAAGTCTCTTTTTTATATACGATGCGCTTTAGTGCCATATCACTCTCTTCTCAAAACAACATTATTCAAAAAATCGGATAAGATGCTCTCTTTCTCCTTTTTGAAACGTTTTTTCATCTCTTCACGCGGCAGTCTTGCGGTCCATTCAAATATATCTGCTTCAGGATCGGTTTTTTTGTATTTTAAAAATTCGTCGAAATAGAAATCTATAATTCCGGCGTCGGAGCTTTTAATGTGGCCAAAGGGGAAAAATTTAAGCTGATTTGTCTTTTCAATCGGAACCCCCTCTTTCAAATACAGATACAGCGTTGCAGCCAGTCCGGTTCTGTCCGCACCGGCCTTGCAGTGCATCAATACAGGATACTGCGCCTCTTCGAAGGCTCTTGCAATTGTTTCCAGGCGGTTTATGTCAGGTAGGTCCCTTGAGTATATTTCTACATCTATCATTTTTACCCCTGTCTCTTTGCAGACTCTTTTTTCAAGCATATACACCGGACTGTGCGGCTGGGCTCCACGCAGATTGATGACGGTTTTGATGCCTTTTTCTTTAATGATTCTTTTGAGCTGCCACGGTGTCGGCTGACTCGAACGGTACATTTTATCGCTTACTTTATGAAGGTTGAGCCGAAAAATGTTCGTAAAGTTGTGTTCGGTTATCATTGCGGTAAACCACGCTCTGACTTTTTGCCAGAATGTTTCATACCTGACTGGAGATCTGTCCATTAACTTCCTATATGATATATTTTTTTAAATGCTTCACACTTGGTGGTGAGCTCTTCTATATTGCCGCTGCAAACAATGTTTCCATGTTCGAAGACAAGTATTTTATCCGCTTTTTCGATAGTAGAGAGACGATGGGCTATCATAAACACGATAAGATCTTCTTTCAGCGCATAGATTGTTTTTATTATAGCCGCTTCGCTTTTGTTATCCAGAGCGCTTGTCGCTTCGTCGAGAATCAAAATGTCAGGTTCTTTGTAAAGTGCGCGTGCGATTGCTATACGTTGGCGCTGTCCACCAGAGAGATTGGTGCCTCCCTCATTCAAAATCGTATCGATTCCCTCAGGCATACTCTCCACAAACTCCCACAGATTCGCTTTTTTAAGAGCCTCTTTCACTTTTTTGCGGTCAGGTTCGGCAGCGCCGTAAGCAATATTTGCCGCAATGGTGTCGTTGCTTATATAGATGCGTTGCGTTACGATCGCAATTTTATTGCGTAAAGAGGTCACATCTATTTCTCTGCTGTCTGTTCCGTTTATTTTTACAACTCCTTCTGCCGGATCGTAAAAACGCAATATCAGATTGACCATTGAACTTTTTCCGCCTCCGCTATCACCGGCAAGGCCGATTACTTCTCCTTTTTTTGCTTCGAACGATACTCCTTTAAGCGCCACCGTATCGCCATAACGGAGTGTTACGTTTTCAAAGGAGATAGACTGGACACTGTTGATTGTTTTCGATCCGCTTATTATCATGGGCTTGTGGTTCAATATCTGTTCGATTCTCTCGTTTGCGGCTATGGCATCCTGAAAACGGTTGTAGGCTCCTGAAATTCTGCGCAGAGGATCTATGAGAAGGGAGAGTGCGGTTAAAAAAGAGAAAAACTCACCCGTAGTCATACTTTTTTCTATGAGTACTTCACGTCCTCCTATGATTATTACCGCTGTTATCGCTACAGCGGCAACGAGCTCGAGTATCGGTACGAGCATTTGCTGAATTTTGACGGTTTTAATGTTGGTTTCAAAAAAATTTCTGTTATGTTTTTTAAAACGCTCAAGTTCATATGACTGAGCGTTATATGACTTTACCATTTCGTAGTTGGCGAATATTTCAGAGAGATTTGCGATTAGATCGGAATTCTGTTCCTGTGCTGTATGGGAAAGTTTTTTTATCTTTCTGGAGATCACTTCAACCGGATACACAGCTACAGGAATAATGATAAGAGAATAAAGTGCCAGTTTGGGACTTTGGTAGATTACCACTCCAAGCAGAGCCACAACCGTAAGGAGCTCTCTCAAAAAGACAGCCATCTCGGAAGAAATTGCATTTTGGATACGAAGAATATCGTTGCTTATCCGGCTGATAAGCTCTCCGCTGTGGTAACGGAAATGAAAATCCATATCGAGATTCATCATATGAGAGAGCATTCTGTCTCTAAGCTTTCGGATTATATCCATTCCGATGTAGCTCAGCGCGTAGCTTTGCATAAATGTACCAGCACCTTTGGCTATGAAAGCTATAATGATAAAGGCGGGCACGATATAGAGCATCTGTACATTCTGTTCGACAAAAATTCTGTCCATAAGAGGTTTTACTATGTATGCGATACCGGCAGTTGCTGCCGAAGCCATTATCATTCCCACAATGGCCATTGAAATATATACGCTATAATCTTTATAATATGGAAGGTACGTTTTTAAAAAATGCTTCAACTTGAATACCTTGTTTTAGGACCTTTTGCAGATTGTACCCTCTCTATGTATGCGTAATCCGGCCGGATTTTTCTGTTTTTGGGAAGGCTTTTCGCAAGATCGTTCAAAACGCAGATGAAGTCTTCAAACAAATAGTTGGCCAAAGATCCGGGGATCGGATTGATCTCATTTATAAAGATCTTTCCATCTTTTACAAAAAAGTCGCACCGTACAAGTGCACCGGCAAAAAGAGGATCGTACAGTCGCTTGAAAGCCTCTTCGAGCATCTCTGTAAGCTTTTCGTTTATGGGAGCTGTTTCTATCGTGTGCGTTCTTGAAAAGTCAAGATACTTTTGTTCAAAATCCAGAAACTCTTTTCGGCTTGGAGCTTCAATTGAGCCAATATGCCATTTTCCTTTTGCATAGCAACCAGCAACGTTGTACTCTGCTATATTTTCCAAGAAAGGTTCTACAAGCACTTCATCGTCAAACTCGAAAGCGACATCCAAAGCGAAGTCCAACTCTTTTTTATCTTTTGCTACCGAAACTCCAATAGAGCTGCCGAGCCTGAGAGGTTTTACAATAACAGGAAAATCGAATGGAATAGTCCTGTTGCCGTCTATATTGAGCCGCACGAATTCGACACACTCTATTCCAAGATCTTTGGCGTACAGTTTTCCCAGCCATTTGTTGAAGCTTATGACAGAAGCCTCTTTGCGGGGACCTATATATGGCAAATCGTAAAAATCGAGAAGGGATGAGAGTGTTCCGTCTTCTCCTTGTGCGCCATGCACAAGGTTGATGATAATATCCCACTCTTCAAATCTGGAGGTTTTGAAAACCCCTTTTTTTTCGAAGCCTCCTCTAACGAGCGTAAGCTTCGTATCTTTTTTATATTCGCCATTGCTGAAATGGTCGGATTTCATCTTTTCCGAAGGGATATGGAAAAAATTTCCGTCCGCATCGAGAAAAATAAATACGTGATCTTTTTTTAAAACATCTTTCAGTGCTATGGCACTCACTATGCTTATTTCGTGTTCGAAGCTTGCGCCTCCGAAAAGTAATGCGAATTTCACTTTTATCCTCTTATTTACTTAATTTTTTAAGAGCTTCTTTTATAAGCGCTTCCGTCCGGGTCTCTTTACAGGCTGCCAGAGTCTTGTATACCAGATCTTTTTTGAAACCGAGACTTTCAAGAGCCAGAGCCGCTTCGGTTTTCGTACTCTTTTGGCCTGTGGATTCAAAATTTTCGAGACCGAAATCGCTTAGCTCCACAAGAATGCGGTTTGCACTTTTGGGGCCTATACCGGGAACACGCTTCAGCATCGCCACATCGTTGTTCTGTACGATTTGAGCGAATGATGTCGGCGTAAACGTAGAGCAGACCGCCATGGCGGCTTTCGGTCCCACACCACTGATTTTTATGAGAGTATCGAACATTTTCTTTTCGTTCAAATCCAAAAAGCCATACAGCAGCTGGGCGTCTTCTCTCACTATGTGGGTTGTATGAAGTTTTATCTCCTTTTCAGTCACTGCGGCACTGCAGTGCAAAGAGACGAAAACTTCATAGACCAACCCTCCAGGTGTCAGCAGATGAATATGTGTCGGCTCTTTTTTTTCTACTTTTCCAGTTATAGCTATTATCACTCTTTTTCTGCCTCTTTGACAGCTATTTCATAACTCACCTCATCTCCTTGAGCAGTTTTTTTCAGATAGATCGACTGGTTTTTCGCTCCAGCCTTGGGCACATATTGAAGAGTCATTTTTGGACAGAGGAGATGAAATTCAATATCAGTATACTCTTTCCATTCTCCGTAATTGGTAATTTTTGCATTGACCACCATCTCCTGATAGACCAGCAGTTTTCTTTTCGCTTCGCTCAAAGATTGTCTGGCCTGAGCTATTTTTCCACTGATTTCGATCGCTTCATTTTCAATTTTTTGATACTGTTTTATTTTCGTCACAAAAGCCAATTGCGGTTTGATGCCTTTTTTCTGCGCTTCTGCTATTTTTAGTTTGAGAGTGTTTACAGCGGTTGCATTTTTTTCAAGAATAGACCTCTTTTGCTCGTATGTCTCTTCCAGGTCGGCAAGCTCTTTTTTTATTTTTGAGATTTTCTCTTCCAAAGCGGTAATTTCGTTATGATACGCCTCTATTTCAGATGTATCTATGATAAGTTTGTTGTTCTTACCGAGCATTTTGTTTATCGTAATATTTGAAGCGGCATATATTTTGACGTTTGAGACAACGATATCCACTTTTACCCTCATAGCCCGGACTTCTCCACCTATCATCTGTGATATTTCTGCCTCTTTTGCTTCGGCCACACCTCCTTCAAGGCGGGTAATCTGAAGCTGCTCGGAACTCTTGACATATCCTCTGTGAACGTTTATTTTTGCAGTTTTTGCAAAAATTTTGCTCGTTTGGTGGGTCTGTCCTCCTATTACGACATCTTCCGCCGTTACAGTAGCCGATGCTCCGACATTGCCTTCTACCTTTATTTCGGTAGCCTCTACTTCCACTCCCGTACCGATGGCATCTTTCATGTGATCGGATTCGCTGATGTGCAGCTTGACTTCTGTCTCTATTCCGGCGTCTATGGAACCTGTTTTTTTGAAACTGACTTCATCAAGTTCCATGGAGTCCTGGATATCGTAGGTATTCTCTTTGAATACTACATATCCTCCCTTTTTTGCACGATAGAGTATTCTTGTATCGTCTTCTATAACCTCTATCGTGTCGCTGACACGGAACTCTGGTTTGAATCTTTCAAGAGGCTCCGGCACCGGTATGTAGACGCCCTGGCAATTACGTCCGGGCTTACCGGGTTGGGGTTTTATATACTCTATCAGAACCTCTCCTTTTTCAACGGCCTGAATAAAGCCTCTCTTGGAGTAGTCTATTCTGCCACCCTCTTCTTGGTTTTCGTTTTTCTTTTTGTAATGTAGAATCAGCTCGTCGTTGACAGGTTGCTGGGATGCGAAGCAGACACAGATATCGAAAGTTATATCTTCTGGAAGTATGTACTGATCCTGAACGAGGGTTTTGGCGACCAGATCGTCTATTGCCGAATCGTAATTTACGTCCCATAAGCGGACAAGTATGCGGGATCTCAACATTTTTGATAGAACCAGATTTTTGATTTTCGCTTTCAGGTTCGATGTTTTTCTCAAAATGGAGCCCGCTTTTATGGTGCAAACTACCCTGTTCTTCTCTTTGTTGGAGCTGATATGAAGCTGCAGATCGTTTTTCCAGGGCTCCTCTTTGTAGTGGAAAATTTCCAGTTCATAACTCTGTTTTATTTGAAAATCAGGGTTTAGGAGTATTTCCGGCTTATTGAGTTTCTCCCACTCTTCATCCTCGAGTTCGGTCCACTCCTCCTCTTTGGGATCCATTTTTATAAGGGTTTTGAGCGAAAGAAGTCTGATATCCAGCTCCTGAGAGCTGATTTTGTATTTTAAAGCGGTATCATGCAGAACCTGTGCCACAT
>WFUN01000131.1 GCA_015484905.1 Hydrogenimonas sp.
TTATTTTGGCAAGTCTGTACTCCTGGTTGGAGCGGTTGAAAAGCGGAAGATCGAGCGCCATGCCGATTCTGCCGATCGATTGGTCCGGTTCGTTTTCAACCTCTGCCAGGAGTGTATAGCTTTTTACTCTTCGACTGTGGGTTTCTGCTTTTGCGGCGAGTAGTCGTTTTTTACTTTTTGCCAGTTTGATATCGGGACTTTCGAGTTCGATTTTCTCTTTTTGGCATTTAATGTCGTATAAAAAACTTCCCTCTATTTTTATATGTTCCGATACTCCGGCGAAAGCCAAAAGGTTGTAATAGCGTTTTGTAATGGCTCTTTGGGCTTCAAGTAGCCTGTTTTCGGCTTTTTGCAGCTCCAGTGTGGATTGCATGAGTGCCGCTTTGGTGCCTCCGCCATTTTCATACCGCTCTTTTGCAATGGAGACAAGACGTCTGGAGATCGCAATCTCCTCTTCTATCAGCTCTTTGGTGTGTATAGCCATGACGTAGTGGGTGTATCCGCGTCTAAGTGCCGCAACAAAGCTGCTGCGGCTCTTTTCATATTCGCTTCTTGCGAGCAGCTCAAGACTCTTTGCATACTCATTCAGATCTTCTTGCAGTCCGAATACCCTAAAAGATTGCGACAAGCCGAGGCGCCAGCCATTCTCTCTTGAAGCGTTATCGGGTGAAAAGCTGCTTATTTCGGCCTCCATTTCCGGATTTTTGTATCTTGTGAATATTTCACCTTCAAGCTTGTAAACTTTGCTCTGAAGTTTTATCGAAGCTATTTGTGGGGAGTTTTGAATGGCCATTTTTTCAAACTCCATGTAGTCTGCCCCAAATAGCGATATCGCTGTGAGTATCACCACAAATACTCTGCTCATGAATCTCTCCTTTTATGTAATCCAGGCCGCTATGCGAAAAGTTTTGTGAAATTTTTCAAAGCAACGTCAAATACGGCCTGCGGAATATTTTGTCAGGCAGATTTGATTCTGCCCTATTTTCTATATTTGGAATCTGCTGGAAAGTTTTGGATGTCAGGATATGGGGGGTCGGTAGGTTTTGTCATTGATGGGAGGGAAGTGGTCCTTGTTGTAGTATTCAATTATCTGTTTATCTTTAAAATATGGAATAAACATACAGCTTTGTGCGGGGATAGCGCTGAGATGAAACATGTGATGTACATTGCATATGCCTCCACACTCACCCTCCTGTTGCGTTTCGACCACATACTCACATACAGTTTCATGTTCACATGAATCAAAGGAGTAGATGATGGCTGCATGCGCGATATTGGTAAACAGTGAAATCAGCAGAAGCAGTAAAACCGTTTTGTTACGCAACATTCTCTCCATCTTTGCAGTATGGGAATATTGTATCCCAATTGAGAACCATTGTCAAATTATTACAGAGACTCCGATGATGTCCGGTTCTCTTCCTCTCTTCACGATTTATAAGTATAATTTTTACGAGTCCAAACTCTTTTACAATCGTTCAAAAAATGATATAACAGATTGTAAAAGACGAAAAAAGCTTTGAATCCAAATTATACAGAGTATGGAAAGTTTTGTTTTTTGCAGATAGTGCCGATATTAGATATATTGTGTATTATAATGATTTAAAATAAATGGGAAATATAGGAAAATGAAAAGCCATACTGTTGTTTTTTCCGATAACAGGGTACCGAAAGAGGGTGTTTTTGATATATCGACGAAAAGTCGCGCCTTTTTTGTAGTAATTGCTGCGACAGAGGATAGAGACTATGTTAAAAAAGTTCTTGATGCTCTCAAAAACATATATTCCGATGCAAATATTATAGGCGCTTCCAGTGATGAAGGGATATCGCCTGAAGGTATTTTCCAAAATCCGGCTGTAGCCGTGACGGCCCTGACGTTTGAAGAGAGCAGAGTCGATACTGTTTATGTTTCATGCAGTTCTGAAGTTGCTGAAACTGCCAAAAGATTTATTGAAGACGATACAAAGCTCATGATCTCATTCAGCGAGGCTTACTCCTTGAACGGTGAACTTTTTTTGCAGGAGCTCCGCTCGGTCTCAGGATCCATCCCGATAAGCGGTGGTGTAGCCGCTACGCCCAATTTCAAGAATACATTCATTATACAAAACGGTAAAATATACGACAGTGGCGCAGTTATAGCCTTTCTAAGCTCAAAGAGTCTGACAGTCTATACCGACTACTCTTTCGGATGGCAGGCGGTGGGACGCTCGTTCAAGATAACGGCGGCCGAAGGAAACAGGATAGTCTCGGTTTCCGGTACCTCACCTGTCGATTTTTTTACCCGTTATCTCGGAAAAGAGGTGGTCGATGCGATGCCAGGGATAGGTTCGGCTTTTCCCTTTATGGTAAGAAGGGACAATATGCTCGTAGCGCGTGGAATAATAGGAGTCGAAGGTAACAGTTTCATAGTTTCAGGAAATGTCAGGGTAGGAGATGAGGTCTATATCGGATATGGCAATCCATACTCAATACTTAGGCAAAACGGTTTGCATTCGAGGGTTGTGCAGAAGTTGCCGGATCCGGACTGTATACTAAGTTTTTATTGTGAAGGGAGAAAACTTTTTTTACCAAGAGAGGTAGTGGAGTATGAAGAGAGGGTTCTAAACGCCATCGCTCCAACTTTCGGAATGTTTACATTGGGAGAGTTTTTTGGAAACAGGCGCAAAAATTTTTTAAATTTCAGTTCGACTGTCGTAGCACTCAAGGAGGGAGATGCGGGTAGTATGAGAAAAAAAGAATTTCCAGAGCCTACAAAGCTGGAGGGGCTGGGACTTATAGCGGATGGACTGTTTCACTTTATAGATGTACGTGTCCAGGAGCTGAAACATCTGGCATATTATGACGAGTTGACGGGGCTGCCGAACAGAAATCTCTTTACGCGCATACTGGAAAAGGCTATTTCAAATGTCTCCACCAAAGATGAAAGCGGCGCTCTTTTTTTTATAGATCTCGACAATTTCAAAAACATCAACGATACAGCGGGGCACAAGGAGGGAGATGAAGTTTTGCGTCTGATCGCTAAGCGACTGGGAAAAGGGCTTGGCAAAAAGTGTACGCTCTGCCGTTTTGGAGGAGACGAATTTGTCATTGTAGCCGAGGAGATGGAAAACAGCGACGAAACGGTGCAGTTCGCTGAAAATATCCTGGAGAGACTGAAAGATAAAATAGATATAGGGTTGCATGGATATCATCTTACAGCAAGTATAGGGGCAACCTTCTTTTCGAAACAAAATGACGATATTGAAGAGATTTTGAAGCAGGCCGATATCGCAATGTACAGATCGAAAAGACATGGGAAAAACAGATGGAGTATCTATATTGACAGTATGGGCAGGTATGCCAAAGAGAGATATCTCATAGAGCAGCAGCTCCGTGCAGCCATAAAGAACCGCGAACTCGCTCTTCACTACCAGCCTCAGTACGATATCGAGAGTGGACGTATAGTGTCGATAGAAGCTCTTGTGAGATGGAACCATCCCGAACTGGGAATACTCTTTCCGGACAGTTTTATAGAGGTCGCCGAATCGTCCGGTTTGATAATACCACTTGGTGAGCTTGTACTCGATATGGCTTTGGAGTTTTTGACCATATGCAAGAATATGGAGAGAATTGCCGTCAATATCTCTTCCAAACAGTTTAACGATTCAGACTTCTTCTCTACGGTAATGCGGCTTCTGGCAAAGCATGGACTAAGTCCGGAGAACCTGGAACTGGAGATGACGGAATCGGTTGTGATGGATGACGAGAGCGAGACGACAAAGCTGCTCTTTGCATTGGCAGAAAAGGGGATAAAGCTCAGTATAGATGACTTCGGTACCGGATACTCCTCTTTGAGTTATCTAAAACGTATGCCTATCTCTACTCTGAAAATCGATCGCTCGTTCGTTACGGATCTGCCTGAAGACGAGAGTGATTCGGCAATTGTCAGGAGTATTGTAGCCATGGCGAAAACACTCGGGCTTGATCTGGTAGCGGAAGGAATAGAGACCAAAGAACAAGAAGAGTTTTTCAAAAAAGAGGGTGGAGTCATCGGGCAGGGTTATTACTACTCAAAACCGGTTCCGCCGGAAGAGATGTTGAAACAACTGCGATGATTTTTTTCACCATATCTCATTCTATTTTTAAATGGTATTTTCAAGAGGGCCGGCGGCCCTCTCATTGATATGCTTTTGGATATCTTTTTATGTATTCTGACTCTTTTTGATCTTTCTTTTTTCGTATATCTCATAAAGGATCGGGATAATTAAAAGACTCAAAAGCGCCGAACTTACCACACCTCCTATCATCGGAGCCGCTATACGCTGCATCACTTCGCTACCTACACCATGATTGTACATTATCGGCAGCAAGCCAGCAAGGATGGCGAAGACCGTCATAAGTTTTGGTCTGACACGCTGTACCGCACCTTCGAAGATAGCTGCACGCAGCTCTTTGGCATCCAGTACTCCAAGTCTTTGTTTATATTCGTCCACACTCTCTTGCAGATATACGATCATAACTATCGCAGTCTCTGCCGCAACGCCCAGAAGTGCCAGAAAACCTACTATTACTGCAACACTCATATTGAAGTCAAGCCAGTCGATATAAATAAGCCCACCGAGCAGCGCAAAAGGCAGAGTGAAAAAGACGATCAGCGTCGGTACGGTTTTTTTCAGTGCAAAATAGATAAGAACCAAAATTACAAGCAGTACCATAGGTGCAATCCAGGAGATCTTTTTCATAGCGCTTTGAAGATACTCGGACTGACCTGCCCATTCGATATAGTAACCTGCAGGCATCTTGAGGTCTGAGAGTATCTGCTGCGCTTTATGTTTATACTCTGCAGGGCTTACGCCGCTTTTTGGAGTGATGTAGATAAAGGTAACCGGTTTGGCCATTTCGGTTTTGATAACCGAAGCGCTCTCTTTGTATCTTATTTGCGCCAAAGAGGAGAGAGGAACAAATCCAAAAGGCGTTTTGATCTTGATGTTTCGCAATGCTTCTATCGTGCTGCGCTCTTCCTCTTCGAACCGCAAGGCTATAGGATAGCGTTCGAGCCCTTTGATCAACGTACTTATTTTCATCCCTCCGATGCCCGAAGATGTGTAGGAGAGAATTTCATTTTTTGAAATACCGTATCTTGCCAGTGCCTTCTCGTCTATTTCTATATCTATATAATAGCCTGCATCCGACTGATCGGCAAATACCGACATTGTCTCGTCCATGCCTCTGAGTCTCTCTTCAATCTTCGAGCCGATACTCTGAAGAGTTTTCAGGTTGTCGCCGTAGAGTTTTATGCCTAAAGGAGTTCTGATACCGGAAAGCAGCATGTCTATCCTACCTCTGATTGGATAGGTCCATGAGTTTACGAGCCCCGGGACCTGAAGAGCATCTTCGAGTTCCTGCTGTAACTTTTTATAAGTCATTCCTTCGCGCCACTCACTTTTCGGTTTGAATGTGATGATCGTCTCGAGCATGCCGAGTGGAGCCGGGTCGGTTGCGGTATCTGCACGCCCTCCTTTCCCAAAGACCGTATCCACTTCCGGGAAGCTTTTTATGATTTTGTCTGTTTTTTGAGTCAACTCTTTGCTCATGTCGACACTTATTCCATAAGGAGTGACCGGCATATACATGAATGTCTGTTCGTTTAACATGGGCATAAATTCCCATTTGAGTTTCTGATATACGGGGACCATCCATACAAGCAGTGCCACAGCGGCCAGAATCACAAGATATTTTAGCCTGATTCCTATAGTCAAAATAGGGTAATAGAGCCAAATGAAAAATCTGTTCAGCGGGTTCTTTTTTTCGCTGGGAATCTTTCCTTTTACGAACCAGACCATCAGTACCGGCACAAGTGTGACGGCAAGCAGGGCGCCTGCTGTCATAGCGAAGGTCTTTGTAAAGGCCAGAGGGGTAAAAAGCAGCCCCTCTTGTCCAGAGAGTGCGAATATGGGAAGAAACGAAACAACAACCAGCGCGAGAGCGAAAAAGATGGGGCGACCGACCATTTTGGAAGCACTTACAATGGCTGCTATACGTGCTTTGTCTGTTATGGGGCCTTTTTCTGCAATTTTATGGATGGCTTTGTGGGCGTTTTCGATCATGACGATCGATGCGTCGACCATCGCCCCGATAGCGATGGCGATACCGCCAAGACTCATTATATTGCTTCCTATACCAAACATCTTCATAAGAAAAAATGTGATACCTATTGTAAGCGGAAGAACGATAAGAACTATAAGTGAGCTTCTTAAATGGACTAAAAAGAGTGCAATTACAATGACTACAATAAGACTCTCTTCGATCAGTGTGGATTTTAGGGTATCCACAGCTTTTTCTATGAGACTGCTACGGTCATACGTCTCAACAATATCCACCCCCTCTACTTTAAGATCCTTCAGTTTTTTCTTCACATCCTGTATAACCCGGTAAGCATCGGCACCGTAGCGGATCATGACTATTCCTCCGACAACTTCACCCTCGCCGTTGAGATCTGCAATGCCTCTTCGAGGTGCGGGTACCACTTCGACCCGTGCTATATCTGCAATAGTAACCGGCACCCCGTCGCTCTGTTTGATCGGAAGGTTACGGATATCGTCAAGATTTTGTATATAGCCGCGTGCCTGCACCATCCATTCATAACCGTTTCGGATAATAATGCGTCCACCGGTATCGTTATTGTTGTTTTTAATAACACGCGCTATATCGTTTATTGATAGGTTGTGGCGAATCAGCGCATCGTTACTTACCGTAACCTGCCATGTAGGAACGAAACCCCCTATCGTAGCTACGTCGCTTACGCCATCTACGCCCATAAGTGCGTATTTGTATGTGTAGTCTTGTAATGTTCTCAGTTCGGCCAGATTCTTCGTTTTGCTCACCAGGGCGTATTCGTAAACCCAGCCCACACCGGATGCGTCAGGCCCCAAAGAGACTTCAACTCCCGGAGGAAGCTGGCTCTGAATAGCGGCGAGCTGTTCGAGTACCCTGCTTCTTCCCCAGTAGAGGTCGGTTCCCTCTTTGAAGATGATGTATATCAGGGCATTTTCATATGTTGAGAAACCGCGTACGGTCTCTATGTCGGCTATGGCCAGAAATTTCGCTATCAGAGGGTAGGTAGCCTGGTCTTCTATAATATTCGGACTCTGACCGTTCCACTTCACTTCCACAATTACCTGTGGAGGAGAGAGGTCGGGCAGGGCATCGAGCGGGGTGTTTCTGACGGCCCAGATAGATCCCATGATGATAAACAGTGTTGCCATCATGACCAAAAATCGGTTTTTTACACTGAAATCTATAATCTTTTCAATCATGGCCGCACCTAAAAGAGCCCGTTTATTTGAGCATCGCTGTCGATCATAAACAGAGCGTTGTTCACAACTTCGTCGCCTTCGCCAAGACCGGAAATGATTGCATAGTGTCTATTGTCTATCGGTTTTACTTTCACCTCTACCGGCTCATACTCGCCTTCGAACTCACCCATTTTGAATGCATACCAGCTTCCCATCTTTCTTATGACGGCTGTACGCGGCAGCATAAGAACGCTTTTTTTATCGGATTTGGCGTAGAGTGTGGCGAACATTCCCGGCAGCAGTCGGGATTTCGGGTTTTTTACCTCCAGACGGAGCGTCGCCAGTGCACTCTCCGGGTCGATCTGCGGATAGAGCAGAGGTTTTGATGCTTCGAAACTGCCGGGTACCGCTTTGGTTTTTATAAAAAAGTTTTCCGCTTTCCGAAGAGCAGGAATATCCGGCTCGCTCACTTTTGCCTCTATCCAGATTCTGTTTAGTCCCACGATTTTAAACAGAGGAGATTTTGCCTTGAAAGCACTTCCTTCAACCAGATTTTTTTCGAAAATATATCCTGAAACCGGCGACCGTATAAGTGTATAGGGGTCACTTTTTCTCTTGTTTCGTACAGCAGATATCTCTTCATTGCCTATACCCAGCAGCTCGAGCTTGAGTTTGGCACTTTCTACCATATTTGAGTTTGAGCCTCTTTTGGCATAATTTAGCGAGTTTAGATACTCCTCTTTCGCTTTGTACACTTCAGGCGAATAGACTTTTGCCAATATCTGGCCTTTTGAGACTTTCGTATAAGTAGTATCTGCATAGAGCTTTACAACATATCCGCCAAATCTTGGGACTACATCTACTACGAGACTCTCATCCGCCTTAAGCAGTCCGTAAAAACTCTTTTCAAAGGCGGTTGTTACTCTTTTGACTTTAACGGTCTTGACATTAAAGAGCTGTTCTACGCTCGGTTTTTCAGCCGCAATCACAAAAATCGGCAGCAGAAACAGTAAAAACTTTTTCATATTTTTTCTCCCAGAATCGCTTCTATTTCAGCTAAAGTAATATAGTATTTCGCCCGTGCGGAGATAGCTTCGGCATCGAGCTTCAGTTTCTGTTCCACAAGGTCTATAAATTTATAAAGATCACCTCCTGCTGCAATATTGGAGCGGATGAGATCGAACATATGATCTATTTGTGGAATACTCTCTTTTTCTATGATTTCCACTATTTCATGACTGCTTTTCGCCTTTGCAAAAAGTTTTTCTATTTTGGCTCTAACTTCTCTTTTTGAGTCCAAAAGTACCTTTTTTTGTGAAAGAAGAGCCGCTCTACGCTCTTGTACAATATTTTTTTCGGTTCCGTATATTGGAATAGCGAAACCTACCCCCATGGATATATAATCTTCATATGAACTTCTTTGATAGTAGCCAACACGTATAACAGGATCAATTTTTTCCTGTAGCCTATCCAGTTCGATATGTTTGATTACAATTTTTTCTTTTGCCTCTTCTATCGTTATAATGGGACTGTTCTCTATTTTAGAAAGCAGTTTTTCGAGCGGCAAAAGTTTTTTGTCAAAGAGCTCTACCTCTACCTCTTTTATATTGTCCTGAAAACTCAAATATTCAAGAAGCGCAAGATCCTGCTCTTTTTTGGCAATCAACCGTTTCAAAGATGTTTTAAGTCTCGATTTTACCAATTCGGCGGACATTATTCCCATATGCGTATTTCCAGATCTGCTCGATGCGGTATAGGCTTCAAAAAGCTCTATATTCTGCTTCGTCAGAGATATCGTCTGTTGTGTCAACTCTATAAGTTTCTGTGTTTCCCAAAGACGGTATGCGGTCTGTTTTATTTTTGCGAAAAGTACCGCTTCAGCCTCTTTCAAAGATGCGAAAAGCAGCTCTTTTTCAGCTTTTTTAATAGCCTTTTTTGCATCTCTCTTGCCGAACCAGGGAATTTTTTGGGAAAAACTGACTGATTGTGTCTGCATTCTTTCAAGCGACCGGTTTGCCGGTTCGTCGAGTCTTATATCGTTGATACCAAGGCCTATAACCGGATTATCGAAGTTTTTGGCCCGTTTAATCGCGTAATCGGCCGCAGCTATACGTGACTTTATAGCTTCGAGTGTCGGATGCTTTGTCCGAGCCGATTCGATTAGCCCGGACAGCGTGACGGCATGAAGAGCTGCCGCTATTATGGATAGAAGAAACAGGCTTCGCATATTTTGTTCCTATAGATTGAAGGATGTTTTCAAACGATATTTTTTACCCTCATCTGTCGTAACGAAGATGTGAACCTGCCATGTGCCTCCCATCGCCGCATTGAATGTAGCTTCATAAACACCATTGCCGACCGGTTTCGCTTTTGCTCTGGATTCCATATATGGCATTCCCGGCATGGCCGGCATGAATATTTTCAGAGCCACTTTTGCCCCGTCGAGCGGTTTGGAAGATTTGTACAGCTTCACTTTTATATGATTCGTGCCGGCGGTAAGAGGTTTTTGGGAAATCAATTCCACCTTCAGGCTCTTTTGTTTGAGCGACTTTTCGAAAGCTGCAGCATAGACAGAGGTAAACGCCAGAGCCATACTAAGCAAAAGTGCGGATATTTTTTTCATTTTTTACTCCTTGGGTTTGTTTTTGGTAGCGTTATTGTAAAAAAGTAGCGTGTAAAGAGTGTGGATAGGAGTTTGTGATACAATTTTCAGATGAAAATTTTACTGCTTGAAGACGATCCGCTGCTGGCGGAGCTGATTGAAGAACATCTTGAAGAGAGTGGATTCGAGGTGGAACACTATGTCGATGGTGAAGATGCGGAAGATGCGATTTTGTCACATAAATTCGATATTCTTTTACTTGATGTGAATGTTCCTGGAATAAGCGGTTTCGAGCTTCTTAGATCGATGAGAGAAAGGAAAGATTTCACACCGGTTCTGATGATAACGTCCAGAAATACGAGTGCCGATTTGAAAGAGGGATTCGATATCGGTTGCGATGATTATATAAAAAAACCGTTCGAATTCGAAGAGCTGGATGCGAGAATATCGCATATTATCCGCGTATACGGATTAAAGAGGAACAAAACCGTAAAACTTGGGGAAGGTGTGATTTTTGAGCCGCAGCGGCACAGGCTCTTTGTCGATGGAGAGTATGTGGCGCTCACCCCAAAAGCATCGGAAATTCTCTACTATCTTTACAATAACAGAGGAAGAATAGTCTCTCGTGAGGAGTTGGTCCAGAACCTCTGGAGTTACGAAGAGATTCCTACGTATGCGACGCTAAGAAGTTATATAAAAGTGCTTAGGAGGCATGTGCCGCAGATAGTGACTGAAAGGGGAGTCGGATATGGCTTTGAGCCCATATGAAAAGCACTCCTTGCTCCGTTTTATGTCGATCTATCTTGGTGCTGTCTTTATAGTTGTTTTGGCGTTTTCCACCCTTTTTTACAGAATCGATTACGAATCGATAAAGGAGCGGATCTTCTCAAAACTCAGAATGGTCGCTATGCAGATTTCTACTTCCGCAGTAGATGCACAGATGCGTGGAAAAGCTTTCGAAATACCTTCGGCAATCGGATGCGACTATCTGCTTCTTGACAGGAATGGAAAAGTTTTCGATGGGTGTATTGCCGAAAATGTCGATCTTAAAAGCGAAGAGTATGTTAAAAACGGGTGTGCCTACTATGTGGACCGAAGCGCGAGAGGGCATCTTGGCATTGATTATATAGTCGTCAGAGACTGCTCTTTGGACGAATATATTGATAAAAGTAGAAGAAATGTCATTTTTGCGGCGGTAGGTGCTTTTGGTTTTTTGGTACTGGTAGGATGGTATCTTGGTCGTCTGTTTCTTAGGCCTATGCGTGAGAAAATCGAATCTATGGATCGCTTTATACATGACAGCACACACGAGTTGAACACACCTGTAACCACAATGTTGCTGGCACTTCAAAAAATCGACAGAAACGAGTGCAAACCATCCTATCTTCGGGCACTTCAAATGAGCGGCAGATTGATATCCAGAGTCTATGAGGACCTCACTTTTCTTCTTGTCAGAGAGCAGCAGAAAGATCAGAGTCAACCTGTACCGCTCGATGTCGCCGAGAAGACGAAAGAGAGTATAGACTTTTTTTCCATTCTGGCCGATCAGAAACGAATAGATGTCACATCTTCGATAGAGCCTTGTATGATAAAAGCCGATCCTCACCATATAGAGCTGATGATCAAAAATCTTATAGACAACGCCATAAAATATACGCGTTCAGGCGGGAATATAAGAGTGGTTTTAAAATCTTGCAGGCTTACAGTATATGATAGTGGAGTGGGGATACAAAAAGATAAGCTCAAAAGGATCTTTAAGCGCTTCGAGCGTGCGAACAGTGTAGAAGGAGGACTTGGTATCGGCCTGGATATCGTTGCGACTATTTGCCGTATATATGGTTTCAGACTCGAGGTAAGCTCCAAAGAGGGCAGCGGAAGCGCTTTTACAGTAGACTTTTCCAAAGCCCGTTTAAAAGATATGAGTAAACGGCAATGAAAACTTTTTACCATAAAGCGTATATGCGAAGAGATAGTTCAAGCTAAGGATAGTGTCCGGTTGCTGCCGGAAACGGGGCCAGAATCTTTTCGACAACCCTTTTGATGTAGGCTATTCTCTCTGCAGGTGTGTCGAAATCGTGAAGAAGATCGGTCGCTGTGCCTCTAAAAAACACCTTTTTGTCTAAAGGATCAAGCGCGTCTATGACGATCTTGGCTTCATCGTATGTATATTCGTATCTCGATGGTAAGTAGGCCGGCCCCCAGTATCCGTAATCGTAAGGGTAGAGCCCCAGGCTCTCGTAGTCGTTAACGACCTCTTTCATCCGTGTTATATCCGTGTGGAACATTATCCAGAAATCGGCCTCCTCTTTCGGTACGAGAGTGTAGCCTTTGGCTTCCAGAGTCTCTATGATGGCGTTTTTCAGGCGCTCCTGAGTCAGGGTTATGACCGACCCTTTTTTGGGTGTGAGTACAGCGAAGCTTCTGAGCTTGGAGAAGTCGTATTTGGGATTGTAGTCGTTTCGCACCTGAAGCGAAGAGCATCCTGCAAAGAACAGCAGCAGTATAAATATGGCGATCTGTCTCATTGTCTAAACTCCTTTAGGCCTCTCTTGGGGAAGTATTGCAGCATCTGCCTGACCGCTTCGTCTATGGTCTCTTCTCTTTTTATAGGGTCGGAACCCTTCCACTTTTTGGTTACGGAAGATGACCAGAACACCTTTTTCGTTTTGGGATCAACCATTCTGACAAAGAGCGATATCTCGTCATGTTTCGGCGTTACAGATGTGAAGATCGACCCGCCGAAGTTTCCGGAAATCCCTCCAAGACCTATGCCGAAAGTTACGGGATCGGGGCGGTTTTTGTAGATTTTCATTCCATACTTTACGGCAAAATCGCCAAGTGCGGAAGCCTCTTCATACCCTTTTTCAAAAAGGACCTTCTCTATCGCCTCTTTTATTCTATCTGAGTTGAGAGTATCGGGTATCGCCTCTTTTTCGGCTTGCAGGGTGAAGCTGGCAAGCTTTTGCATATCGTATGAGGGGTCGTAGTCGAAAGGTAGTCTTTTTGTAGCGCATCCACTCCACCATAGTGCGGCAAAGAGTAAAATGGTTGCAATAGAGACCTTTTTCATAATTCTGGATTATAACGTTTTTTCATAAGCGAATCCAAACGGTATGGGTTGCATATTACATATTTGAATCTTAATAGGGTATTTATTTAATATTTTTGTATTTTGAGTATAAAGAGGTTTATCTGCTTCTCAATGATTCAGTGCTACCATGTTTTTTGCAAAAGAGTGGAGGTCTGCAATGAAGATAGTGTTTATGGGTACTCCGGATTATGCCGATACGATACTGAAAAGATTGCTAAATGAGAACAGCATTGAGGTCGCAGCCGTATATACCCAGCCGGACAGGCCGGTCGGAAGAAAAAGAACCGTAACCCCGCCACCGGTTAAAACAACTGCACAAAGAGCCGGCATAAAATGCAGGCAACCTCTTTCACTCGGAGGTAACGAAGCAGAAAAGGAGATAAGAGACGAGTCACCCGATTTCATAGTCGTAGCTGCCTACGGACAGCTGCTTCCCAAAAGCATACTCGATATTGCCCCATGTATAAATCTCCATGCCTCTTTGTTGCCTAAATATAGAGGTGCCAGCCCGATACAGCAGGCACTGTTGGACGGAGAGAGGATTACCGGTGTGACATCCATGCTGATGGAAGAGGGTTTGGACAGCGGACCTATGCTTGCATGGAGCGTGACTTCTGTTACTCTTGTGGATAGAAAAAGCGACCTGTTCGCACGGCTTGCAAGGATGGGGGGAGAACTTGCGGTAGAGACACTTTTCGCCTTCGACTCTTTATGCGCTATACCGCAGTGTGATGCAGACGCTTCCTACTGTAAAAAGATAACGAAAGAAGATGGTTTTGTCACATTCGATCTTTCCTCAATACAGATATACAACCGTTTTCGTGCATATGAAGGGTGGCCGGGTATCTATCTTGGCAGTGGTCTGAAGCTTCTGGATATTCTGCCTGCAGAAGGAGAAGGGGAGCCCGGAAAAATATTGTCCGTCGGTGAAAAAAGTATAATCGTGGCGTGCGGCACCGGCGCCGTTGAAATAGCGGAAGTGCAGCCTCCGTCAAAAAAGAGAATGGATGCGGCGAGTTACGTAAGGGGAAAAAGGATCGGGGTTGAAGATATATTCGTTTGAAGTGCTTCCATCTACACAAAAGTGGATTATCGAAAAGATTTCATCTGCACAAGAAGAGCTTCCATGCGCCGTTATTGCACAGATGCAGACAGATGGGATAGGAAGTCGTGAGAACAGGTGGATAGGCAAAAAGGGAAATTTTTTCGCCTCTGTCGCAATGAAGGAGGCTTCGCTGCCTTCGGATCTTCCTCTCAGTGCCGCCTCGATATATTTCGCCTATCTGATGAAAAAATCGCTCAATGAAATCGGATCGGAAGCGTGGTTGAAATGGCCCAACGATCTTTATGTAAAAGAGCGCAAAACAGGAGGCTGCATCACTTCGAAAAAAGGTTCTGCAATTATAGCCGGCATAGGTGTAAATATTGTCGATGCACCCCGTGGTTTCGGCGTTTTGGATGTAAAGACGGAGCCTTTTGTGCTTTTGGAGAGGTTTTTGGAAAATCTGAAAAATCCTCCCACATGGAAGCAGATTTTTAGCAACTATAGTTTAGAATTTGAAAAGAGCAAAAAATTTTACACTCATGCGGGGAGTGAAAGAGTAGACATGAAAAATGCCATGCTTCAAAAAGACGGTTCTTTACTGATAGGTGAAAGAAGGGTAGTGAGTTTAAGATGAGTGAAATTATTACGATAGCCAACCAAAAGGGCGGTGTGGGAAAGACGACTACAGCGGTAAATCTGGCAGCATCCCTGGCTGTGGCTGAAAAAAGAGTGTTGTTGATAGATGCAGATCCGCAGGCGAACGCGACGACCAGTCTCGGTTTTCACAGAAACGATTATGAATACAATATTTATCATGTTTTGATAGGAGCCAAAAAAATATCGGATACGATTTTGAAAACCACTCTTTCGACGCTGCAGCTTGTTCCTTCGAACATAGGCCTTGTTGGAGTCGAAAAGGAGTTTTACGACTCCGAAACAAGAAAAGGGCGGGAGCTTGTTCTCAAACGTAAAATCGATGAGGTAAAAAAAGATTACGACTATATAATTATCGACTCGCCTCCTGCGCTGGGACCTATTACCATCAACGCACTGAGCGCTGCGCATTCGGTGATTATTCCAATTCAGTGCGAGTTTTTTGCTCTTGAAGGGCTTGCCCAGCTTCTCAATACAATACGACTCATTAAAAAGACCATAAATCCAAAACTGAAAATCAAAGGCTTCCTTCCGACGATGTATAGTGGACAGAACAATCTCTCAAAACAGGTTTTCACCGATTTGACGCAGCACTTCAAGAACAAACTGTTCAGGTCTATTGAAAATGATGAGTTTATCGTTATTCCAAGAAACGTGAAGTTGGCGGAAAGCCCGAGTTTCGGGAAACCGGTCATTCTCTACGATGTCAAATCGACCGGTTCGAGGGCGTATCAGCATCTCGCGCAGGCAATATTGGCAACATAAGAGTTGGAAAATGGGCAAAAAGACTAAAAACAAGTCTTTGGGAAGAGGCCTTGGTGCCATACTGGGCGAAGTGGCTGAAGCATATGAAAACGAGCTCAAATCCGCATCGGACAGCAAGGAGCGAATTGTAGAGATTCCGATTTCGAATATCGTTCCAAATCCCTATCAGCCAAGAAAACATTTTGATGAAAATGCGATAAAAGAGCTCTGTGAATCGATAAAGCAGCATGGCCTTTTGCAACCGGTGGTGGTTATCGAACAGGATGGAGAGTATGTTTTAATTGCCGGTGAGAGACGCGTACGTGCGAGCAGAGCAGCCGGATATGAGACTGTAAAGGCCATTGTGGCCGATATCGATCCTGCTCGTTTCAGAGAGCTTGCTCTCATTGAAAACATTCAGCGAGAGGCGCTCAATCCGGTCGAGCTTGCACGCTCTTACCAGGAGTTGATAGAGGAGCATGGTATAACTCAAGACGAGCTCTCCAGAAGGGTTCACAAAAGCAGAACCCAGATAACCAACACTCTCAGGCTGCTACAGCTGGATGAATATGTTTTGCAAAAGCTGATATCAACCCAGATTTCCCAGGGGCATGCCAAGGTTATGGTTGGGCTCGATGAGAAAGAGCAGCGTATTGTATGCGATACGGTAATCGGCCGGAAACTGAGTGTTCGTGAGACGGAACAGTTGGTCTCCAAGTTGAAAAACAGTCCGAAAAAAAGTAAAAAAAGAGCCGAAAGAGAGTCGATATTTGATCTTTCAGCTTTTTCCGAAGTCATCAAAAAGAGTATTCCTTTTAATGTAAAAGTGAAAAAAAGGGGAGTGGAGATAGGGTTTGAAAACGAAGAAGAGCTGAACTCTTTTTTGAAAAAATTCACTGAATAGTTCAAAAATTTCAAACGATGTACATGGGTAAGGTTTAAAGGAGAGAAACGGAAGCTGCAGAATTCTTTTTATTCTTAATTTTTAATTTTGGATAAACATGATAACATTGCCCAATTTTTTGAAAGGAGAGTGAGCATGCTGGATATCGTTCCTTCTTTAATGCTGGTTGTCGCAGTAGTCTTTCTTATACTGTTGATGTTGCTGAACAGCTGGCTTTATCAGCCGCTTTTGGCGTTTATCGACAAACGCGACAAAAGTATCCGCAATGATCTTGAAAATGTAAATGCTACAGGTTCCGATGTCGAAGAGTTGAAAGCGAAGACAGAGGCGATCATCGCTGAGGCGAAAAACGAAGCTGCTGCAATGCGTGCGAAAACGATAGAAGAGTCCAAACTTCTCGCCGCAAATAAAATCGAGGCGAAAAAAGAGGAGCTTGAAAAGAGATATCAAAAGTTCATCGAAGAGCTGAAAAAAGAGGAAGAGCAGCTGAAAAACGAGCTGCTTTCACAGATGCCGCTTTTCAAAGAGTCTTTGAAAGCCAAGTTCAGTCAAATTTAAAGGAGAAAACGTGCATAGGATTTTGCTGACAGTGGCACTTTTCCTTCCTGCGGTGCTGTTTGCATCGGAGGCCGAGGTAACAAGTGGCGGAACGGACTTTGTTCCACGTGTTGTCAATTTTATAATATTTATTGCCATACTATACTATTTTGCAGCCGAGCCAGTCAAAAGTTTCTTCAAAGGAAGAACTGCTGAAATCGCATCGAGACTCGAAGAGATACAAAACCGGCTGAAGGCTACAAAAAAAGCGAAAGAGGATGCTCTTGCGGAGTATGAAGAGGCACAGTCCAAGGCGGAAGATATTATAGAAGCTGCAAAAAAAGAGTCACAGCTTCTTGCCAAAAAACTCGACGAGCAACTGCAGAGCGAATTGGAAAATCTTGAGAAACTGATGGAAGAAAAGATGGAAATAGAGAAGCGTCAGCTTGTTAGAAGAACGGTATCTGAAGTGCTTTTTGAACTCTTCAAAGGCGACGCGATCGGTATGGATGAGAAAAAATTTGTAAACCTCATCATAAAAAAGGTGGCATGATATGGATACATTGATAGCGAAACGTTATGTCAAAGCTCTGATCGAGGCTGTCGGTGAAAAGAAGATTGTCGAAGTGACCGAAAGTCTGGAGAATATCGCGAAGGCTTTCGAAGACGAAAAATTTGCCAGGCTCATAATCTCTCCTGAAATAAAAAAGAGCCAAAAAGAGGAGCTGGTTCTTGCGATAATAGGCAAAAAAAGCGACAAGAGACTCATAAATTTCATAAAAGTGCTGAATGTGCATGGCCGGCTTGGACTGATTCCGCAGATTGTCCATCTGCTGCAAAAAGAGCTGCAAAAACGTTCCAACCGTTATGAGGGGGTTGTAGAAAGCAGTGTCAAGCTCTATAAAAAGCAGATAACAGAGCTTCAAAATGCACTTTCCAAATA
>WFUN01000132.1 GCA_015484905.1 Hydrogenimonas sp.
GCATTGGATATTAGATGATTACTTTCAGTGACCTTCTTATCAAACTACAGATTTTTTGGGCCAAACATGGCTGTAATATCGTGCAGCCCTACGATATCCCGGCCGGTGCAGGAACCTTTCATCCGGCTACTCTGCTCAGAAGCCTGGACTCCGGATCGTGGTCTGCCGCATACGTTGCGCCCAGTCGCCGCCCTACGGATGGAAGATATGGTGAAAATCCGAATCGTCTCGGGGCATATTATCAGTTTCAGGTGCTTGTAAAACCGAGTCCGGATGATATTCAGGACCTTTATCTAAAAAGCCTCGAATATATGGGGCTTGACCTTTCTCGCCACGACATACGTTTTGTGGAGGACAACTGGGAATCTCCGACACTTGGTGCCTGGGGTCTTGGTTGGGAGGTATGGCTCGATGGCATGGAGATTACGCAGTTTACATATTTCCAGCAGGTCGGAGGCATACAGTGCGATCCTGTCGCTGCCGAGATTACCTACGGAACGGAGCGTTTGGCGATGTATCTTCAGGGTGTCGACACTGTTTATGATATTGTCTGGAATGAGAACAATGGAGTCATTACAACCTATGCCGACGTACATAAAGAGAGTGAGTATGAGTTTAGCAGATACAATTTCGAAATAGCCGACGTAAAGATGCTTTTTCGACATTTCGACGATGCACAGCAGGAGTGCAGGCGATGTCTGGACGCCGGCCTCCCTCTTCCCGCATACGACCAGTGCATGATCGCTTCCCATCTTTTCAATACTCTCGATGCCAGGAAAGCTATTTCGGTGACCGAAAGAGCAAGCTATATTTTGAAGATACGGGATCTTGCAAGAGGGTGTGCAGAACTCTACAAGGCACAGGAGTCTGAGCGCAGAGCCAGAATCGGGGGTGCAAAAGCGTGACGGTAGGAGAAGTCTACGATATTTTAAACCATATCAGCCCTTTCGATCTGCAAGAGAAGTGGGACAACGGCGGTCTGCTTCTTGGAGAGAGACGTCAATGCGTGGAAAAGATCGTACTCAGTGTGGATATAGATTTGGAAATGGTCGAAAAGATGCAAGAAAACACTCTTTTTGTACTTCACCATCCTCTCATATTTTCTGGCATGAAACGGTTGCTCTGGAATGAATATCCGGCTAATCTTCTTCGTGAAATGATTCGGAAAAACCATACTCTAATTGCCATGCATACAAGTTTTGATCGAACACACCTCAATCGTTACGTTTTCGAGAAGATTCTCGGTTTTGAAACTTTTTGTTGTGAAGATTTTTTCTGCCGAGCCGAAGGAGAGTGGGAGAGCGTGTTTTTGCTGCAAAAAATAAAAAAGAGATTGGAACTTCCCGTGCTGAAAGTTGTAGGCAGCAAGAGTAAAATCAGAAGTGTCGTTATGGCAACCGGTTCCGGGGCAGGTTTTCAAGACGCTGTTGATGCGGATCTTTTCCTTACCGGAGATATAAAGTTTCACGATGCGATGAAAGCACTTTCCAAAGGATTGATGATGGCAGATATAGGACATTTCGAGAGCGAGCGCCATTTTGCCGCTGCACTTGGTGAAAATTTGAAAAATTTGCCGATTCCGGTTATAATTGCACAATCAATCAACCCCTTTACCTACATTTAATCAAGGAAATCCATGAACAAGCATCTTGAAGATCTGGTCAAACTGTCGAAAATAGATCAGACTATAGACGCATTTGAACCAAAAATAGAGGAGGCGCGCTCCAGGCTTAACGCAGTGGAAGAGGCGCAGAGTGCTGCAGAACGAGAAATACAGTCTCTCTCCGATGAAATTAGGGAGAGTGAGCTGAAAAAGGCGAAAAACGAGCTTCACATACAAGAGCTTGGCGACAAGTTGGAGAGCAACAAAAAAAAGAGTGCGGAAGCCAAAACGGAAAGGGAGATCAAGGCGCTTCAGCTGGAAGAAGAGATTGCAAGGGAGCAGCTCGATTTCGCCAATGAAGAGATCGAGAGGCTCAACAATCTTATTGAAACGAGAAAAAGAGAGATAGAGATCAAAGAGGCGGAACTGGCAGCTTTGAAAGAGAAGAACTCCATTATCAAAGAGGAGGTGGAAAGGGAGCTTGCCGAAATAGAGAAAGAGCGTCAGCGCCTTTTTGAGCAAAAACAGAATCTTATAGCCCAAATGAGCCAGAAAATTCTCGCATTTTACGACAAGATCCGCCGGTGGGCGAAGAATACTGCAGTCGTACCTGTACGAAAACAGGCGTGTATGGGCTGTTTTATGAAAATCAACGACAAAACGTATGCGGAAGTGATCAAAAGTGAAGAGATTACGACATGTCCACGGTGTGGACGTATTCTCTATATTGAAGAGCAGAAAGAAGAAGAGCGCGCTGAAGCATAATATATTTGCACTCCTCTATACCTTTTTGGGATTGGGGCTTTATATATTTTTCCTCCCTTTTATTCTTCTGCTGTCTCTAAAAAAAAAGTACAGAAACTCCATTCCATCGCGTTTTTTTCTTTGGCGGAATCCTCCTCTGCCGGAAAACAGGGTATGGTTTCATGCATGCAGCTTTGGTGAGACCAGAGCGCTGAGGCCTATTATCGATGCTGTCGGCAAGCATAAAACCGCTGTAACTGTTATAACCAATACCGGATTTACGGAAGCTGAAAAAGTTTCCGGCACAGCCAGATATCTTCCATTTGAACCGCTGCTTTGGCTATGGGTCAGACCGCAAAAAGCGCTTGTGGTCATGGAAGCCGAACTTTGGTTTCTGCTTTTTTATCTTGCAAAACGGCGCGGGGCGAAAACCATGCTCATAAACGCCCGTATTTCAGACAGATCATGGAGAAGCTATCGACGTTTTTCCTGGTTTTACAAGAGAGTTTTCGACAAGATAGACGAGGTTTATGCACAGAGTGAAACGGACAGGTTGAGGCTGGAGCGCCTTGGTGCGAGAAAGATAGTGGTAACAGGCAATATTAAGCTGGTACGGCCCCCACGTATCTCAAAAAAGTATGAGAAACCTTCCGGCACTGTCGTAACCGCAGCAAGCACCCATGAGGGAGAAGAAGAGGGCATTTTACGCTCTTTTCTCGAGTGGAAAAGAGAGCGCATGGATGCGAAACTGCTGCTTGTTCCAAGACATCCGGAGAGATTCAAAAAGGTTTATCAACTGGCAAAAAAGATGGCACTTGAAGAGGGAGTCGGTATCGGGTTGTGGAGTAAATCACAAAGCATGGACTCCGATATAGTCTTAATAGATACGATGGGCGAGTTGATAAACATATACGCCATCAGCGATATTGTTGTATTGGGTGGAGCATTCATGCCGATTGGCGGGCACAATCCGGCCGAAGTTCTCCCTTTTGGATGCAGACTTGTCAGCGGAAAAGAGATTTTTAACCAAGAGGCCATCTTTTCCGCCATGGAAGGAGTACTGTTTTGCGATCTGCCTGAGCTTGCCGAAACTCTTCGCAAAGCTGTAGATTCAGAGCCGCCGAAACTGAAACAGAGTGTCTCTTTGGAGCCGATTTTGAAAGGGATTTTTGATGTGGTATGATATAAAGGAAGAGGGGAGCATGGATCTGTTTGTAAGCGTAAGGCCAAACAGCGGCAAAAACGCTTTTGCCGGGATTTATGACAACACTTTGAAGATATATATAAAGGCGCCTGCGATAGATGGCGCCGCCAATAAAGAGTTGATAAAGTTTCTCTCGAAAAGTTTTAAAATACCCAAAAGCAAGATTCTCTTTCTTTCAGGAGAGACGTCAAAAAGAAAGAGAATACGTTTGCCTATAAATGAGAAGGTGGAAGAGTTCATAGATGCAGAACAGTGAAAAGAGAGAGAAGGCGTATAAGCTTCTTGCAGTGCAGATGGGAATGTCAAATTCAAAAGCCAAAGAGTTGATAGACAGAGGAGTGGTCTATGTGGGAAACCGAAAAGTTGTTATAGCGAGAGGAGAATTGCCAGTAGAGACGAAATTTCGTGTTTTAAAGCTCGGTAAACCCATAGTTATTTTTGAAAACGAAGAGGTGTTGGCGTTAAACAAACCGGCTTTCCTTACAAGTGATGAAGCGGCAGGCTCATTTAAAAATGCCAGACTGCTTCATAGACTGGACAGAGAGACAAGTGGAGTTTTGCTGCTTGCCAAGAACAAGTCGTTTCAAAAGCGTGCTGAAGAGGCTTTCAAAGCAAGAGCGGTATACAAGGTCTACACATGTTGGGTGAAAGGAGTCGTCTGTGAGCCAGAGACTATAGAAAAGCCCATAAAAACCATCAAAAAAAACGGTGTTGCCTACAGTAAAGTCGACAAGAGAGGAAAAGAGTCGGTTACACATATAGAGCCTATAATGATTATAGGAGGGCGAACCAAGCTGAGAGTCGTTATAGAGACAGGACGGACCCATCAGATCAGGGTTCATCTTAAAAGTATCGGTCACCCCATCATCGGTGATAACCAGTATGGTGTTGCATCGGCTCAGACAAACCGCATGTTGCTGCATGCTTTGGAATTGAAACTTTTAGGTTACGATTTTCAGGCAGTAGAGCCGAAAGGGTTTGATGTCTTCGCAGGTGGATAATGAGCTTATATTTAATTAAAATTAAAGTGTTTATAAGCTAAAATTCCAGACTTTGAGTAAAGCTCTTTTATTAAGATAAAGCAAAAGAGTATTTTTCCTATAAAATCAGGAGAGGGTGTGTTCGAATCATTAAGCAACAGTTTTCAAAGTGCCATTGGTAAATTACGGACAAGAGATGACGAGAAGGCGCTAAAACGCGCTCTTGATGAGTTGAAAAAATCTCTTCTTAAGGCCGATGTGCATCACAAAGTCGTCAAAGAGTTGTTGAATGTAGTCGAACGGGAGACAAAGCTTTCCGGTATAGGAAAGGATAGTTTTCTTCGGGCACTGAAAAAAGAGCTTACACAAATTCTGACAGCTCCTGGAAGACAGGGGTTTGTCTACAGCTCCAGACCTCCTACTGTTGTGATGATGGCCGGTCTGCAGGGATCGGGTAAAACAACGACATCCGGAAAGCTTGCAAATTATCTGAAGCTGAGAAAAAAGAGGGTTCTGCTTGCCGCCGCTGATCTTCAGCGACTTGCGGCGGTTGAACAGTTGCGTCAGATCGCCAGCCAGATAGAGGTCGATATTTTTGCAGATGAGTCCATAAAAGATCCGGTCAAAGTGGCAAAAGAGGCACTGCGCAAAGCTCAAGACGGCAATTACGATGTCTTGATAGTAGATACTGCAGGGCGTCTTGCCATAGATGAAGAGCTGATGAGCGAGATAAAGCGGGTGAGAGAAGTTCTGGAACCTGATGAAATATTTTATGTCGCAGACTCTCTTACAGGACAGGATGCAGTTAGAAGCGCAGCCACTTTTAATGAAAAGCTGGGACTCACTGGTGTAATATTGAGCAAATACGACGGAGACAGCAAAGGGGGCGTTGCGCTCGGTATTGCAAAGCAGGTTGGAGTTCCCCTGCGTTTCATAGGCCTGGGCGAGAAAATGCCGGATCTGGAGGTTTTTATTCCGGAGAGAATTGTCGGGCGTCTGATGGGTGCCGGAGATATAGAATCTTTGGCAGAAAAGGCATCTGCGGCTATAGATGAAAAAGAGGCCAAGCGGGTAGCTAAGAAGATCAGAAAAGGGCAGTTCAATTTTAACGATTTTCTCGAGCAGCTTGAGCAGATGAAGAAGATAGGAAGCCTCAAATCCATTATAGGCATGATCCCGGGAATGGGAAAGATGGCGAGCGCCCTGAAGGACATGGATTTTGACAATTCCGACGAAATTAAAAAGATCAAGGCATTGATCAGTTCCATGACTCCGAAAGAGCGCGAAAACCCCGATCTATTGAACAACAGCCGAAAGCGTCGTATAGCCAAAGGTGCGGGATTGAATCAGATGGAAGTGAACAAAGTACTCAAACAGTTTAAAAATGCTGCCAAAATGGCGAAGAAGTTTTCAGGCAAAAGAGGCATGCAGGATCTGCAGAATATGATGAGCCAGATGCAAGGCGGAGGATTCCCGCGTTAAACGTCACCGGGACATTGACCTAAACGATCCCGTCAATCGTTTAGGTCAATGCCTCTTTGGGCAGAGCGAAATTCAAAATATCTTGAAGGAGAAAAGATGACCACAATAAGGCTTACACGAATGGGACGCAAAAAGCGCCCGTTTTATCGTATAGTTGTAACAGACAGCAGAAAAAGACGAGATAGCGGATGGATCGAATCGATAGGATACTACGATCCTATGACCGAGCCCGCAACTGTAAAGATCGATGAGGAGAGATTCAACTACTGGCTGAGCGTCGGAGCTAAACCGAGCGATAGCGTAAAGAAGCTTGCCAAAAAGTAAAATGATAGAAAATTTTGTGCGCGACTTCGCTAGACTGATCGTATCTCATCCCGATAAGATCGTTGTAAAGAGACAGAATATAGATGAGAACTTTGATGAGATTGTCATATATGCGCATAAAAATGATGCCGGAAAACTGATAGGCAAAGAGGGGCGAATGATAAATGCACTTAAGACGGTAATCGGTGGCTGCAAGGCCAAAGATGGGATAAGCTACCGTGTCAATGTACAGGTTATAGAGGAGTCAAAGGGGTGAGCCCCGAAAGAATCCCCATTGCCCGTATAGGAAAGAGTATTGGCCTAAAAGGTGAGATGCGTCTAAATCTTTTATCCGATTTTCCCGAGCAGTTCAGGCCCGGAGCTGTTTTTATGAGTGACAGAGGAGAGTTGACGATAGCTTCGTACAACCACTCCCGTGGGATTGTCCGTTTTGAGGGAATAGAGAGTATTGAGAAGGCGAAACCTCTTACTAATGCATATCTGTATACGACGAAAGAGGCGGGTGAAGCGGCATGCAAGCTCGGCAAGAATGAATATTTCTGGTATCAGATTATAGGCCTCGATCTACTTGATGGGGATGAGAAAATCGGGCGTGTCACAAATATTGAGCGACTTGCAGGTACAGACTACCTGCAGGTGGATACATGCGACGCTCTCGTCAAAAAAGGATATGCAAAAAATTTTCTTGTGCCATATATTGATCGATATATAGAGAGTGTTGATACAGAGCTTGGAGTGATAAATACAAAAGGCACCAAAGAGATACTGGAAGCCAGCTGATGCACTTTACATTTGTCACCCTCTTTTGGTCTTTGATGGAGGGATATTTTGGTGACTCAATTCTTAATCGAGCCATAAAAAACGGGATTTTGGAAGTAGATCATCTTAATCCGAGAGATTTCTCGGCTGACCGTCATAAAAAAGTCGACAATACGATGGCCGGAGGTGGAGCCGGGATGGTTATGACACCGCAACCTCTTTTTGATGCACTGAAGTATCTGAAAAGAGAGTCGCATGATGTCCATATTGTATTTGCAACACCTGTTGGAAAACCTTTTGACCAAAAAGATGCCAGAAGGCTGGCAAAAAAAAGGCATATAGCGTTTGTTAGCGGGCGCTATGAAGGGATAGATGAACGGGTTGTGGAAACCTGGGCGGATGAGTGTTTCAGTATAGGCGACTATATACTTACAGGAGGAGAACTGCCCTCTCTTGTTATGGCGGATGCAATAAGCAGGGCAGTACCGGGTGTGTTGGGAAATGCGGAGTCTCTTGAATCAGAGAGCTTTGAATCCCTGCTTTTGGAAGCTCCTTCATTCACCAAACCTAAAAGTTACCATAAATTAAGTATTCCTTCAGAGTTATTAAAGGGAAATCATAGTAAAATTAACGCCCTGAAAAAAATGATGGCGTTGTATAAAACAAAATATTTTCGTCCGGAACGATATTTGAAATTTACCCAAAGGGAAAGTGATGAAAAATCGATATATTGAATCTTTTGAAAAAGAGCAGGTTGCCGGCAAGAATATTCCGGAGTTTCGTAGTGGAGATACGATTCGTGTCGCCGTAAATATCAAAGAGGGTGAAAAGACACGTATCCAGAATTTTGAAGGAGTCTGTATTGCAATTAGGGGCGAGGGTACAGGAAAGACCTTCATCGTACGTAAAATTGGTGCAAACAATGTAGGCGTTGAGAGGATATTCCCTATCTACTCCGACAGTATCGAGAGAATCGACGTCGTTAGACGAGGGCGCGTACGCAGGGCAAAACTTTTCTATTTGCGCGAGCTTCGCGGCAAGGCGGCAAGAATCAAAGAACTCCGAAGAAAATAACAGCTCTCCAAATTTGCAGAAGCTCCGGCTTCTGCTCCCACGTTTTTTACAATCTTTTAAAACCACTTCAGCTGACATGCCTGAGATATTTTTTGCTAAAATAACTATCTGTTTTACAT
>WFUN01000133.1 GCA_015484905.1 Hydrogenimonas sp.
GCAGCGCCACACCCTCTCTCGCTGCTGGATCTGCACCTCCTTGTGGTATAAAAAGTTCTGTATCGCAAATCTCTCTTCCAATCTTTTCTATCTCGTCGTAAAAGTCTCCGGCAGGCAACTGATGCAGATTCATTCCAAGCTCTATGGCGCGCTTGAGATTTCCTGTGAAGTCGCTTTCCAGCCATCGAGGCAGTTTTTTCGTATAATAGTGAAACTCCCAGCCTTTCATAACGCATAGATAAGCTATTGAGAGCATCGCGTTCGACTGTGCACCGCCAAAACTGACAACCTTGTGAAAACGCCCGCTATCCACACTGAAAAGAGAATAGAGTTTTCTTAATTTGTTGCCCGAAAAGCGTGGATCTATCAAATCGTCCCGCTTGACGAAAAAATCGAGCCCTCTCCAGCTGAAAGGCTCAATTTTGGAATCACTCAGTGAAAAGTCAGTTCCTATCAAGACAGTTGAGGTCTCCAAAAGCCTGTATGAGTCGTTCGACCATCGATTTTTCACCCTCTCTCAACCACTTTCTGGGATCGTAATATTTTTTATTTGGACGATCTTCTCCCTCCGGATTGCCGATCTGTGCCTGCAGATAGGCGTGGTATTTTTGCGTGTAACTCTTTACCCCTGCCCAAAAGGCCCACTGTGTATCGGTATCTATATTCATTTTAACCACACCGTAGCCGATGGCTTTTTTGATATCTTCGAGGTCTGACCCACTGCCGCCATGAAATACAAAACTGACAGGTTTGACATCGGTTTTGTATTTCTCTTCGATATACTTTTGTGAATTACCGAGTATCTCGGGGCGCAAAACCACATTGCCGGGTTTGTATACACCATGTACATTGCCGAAAGAAGCGGCTATGGTGAACCTGTCACTAACTTCTTTCAACTCTTTATAAGCGTAGGCCACCTCTTCCGGTTGCGTATAGAGCAGTCTGTTGTCGACATCGCTGTTATCTACACCATCCTCTTCTCCACCCGTTATACCGAGCTCTATCTCGAGAGTCATCCCGATTCTACTCATTCTTTCAAGATAGACTTTACACGTCTTTATATTCTTCTGCAAAGGCTCTTCGCTAAGATCGATCATGTGTGAACTAAAAAGCGGCTTGCCATATTTGTGATAGTGGTGTTCACTTGCTTCTATCAATTCGTCTATCCATGGCAAAAGCTTTCGTGCAGCATGATCCGTGTGGAGCATTACAGGAATACCATAAGCTTCGGCAAGAGTATGAATGTGCTTCGCACCGCTTATAGCTCCTAAAAACGCTCCTCTTTCACTCCCTATTCCTTTGCCTGCATTGAACGAAGCTCCACCGTGGCTGAACTGTATTATTATAGGAGAGTTGGCTTTCTTCGCAGCCTCCATAGCCGCGTTCATCGAATTGCTTCCAACAACGTTTACCGCCGGAAGCGCGAATTCATTGGCTTTTGCAATTCTGAAAATCGTCTGTACATCATCACCTGTAACGACACCAGGCTGAACCAGATCTAAAATCTTCCTCCCTTTCATCTGAAGCTTCCTCGTTTAGTTGATTTTGATTTCTGCTTTGTTGCGCAGTTTTTTTGCGATTGCCTGAACCTTCTCTTTGAACTTCTCCATTCTCAAGTTGTCTTTGATTCTATCTTTTACCTCCTCGAAAGGAATCGTCTGAGCCGGATTTTTCTTTTCTACATATATAACATGATATCCAAACTGTGTTTTGACAGGCTCATGCGTAAATTCACCCTCTTCAAGCGAAAAAGCCGCATCGCTGAAAGGTTTTACCATCTGCTCTCTTGAAAAAGTTCCAAGATCTCCTCCTCTTGAAGCGCTCGGTCCTGTCGATTTTGATTTGGCAAGCTCTTCGAATTTTGTTTTCAGATTCTTCTTCGTCGCCTTTTTCAGTATATTTATGATCTGCTTCGCTTCGGCCTGTGTCTTTACCAGAATATGCCTTGCATGGACGGTTTCCGGCCGCTTGAAAGCGTTTTTATGCTCTTCGTAGGCTTTTTTTGCCTCTTCATCAGTAACTTTGACAGACTCGAGCTGTTTTTTCATCCATACGTCAAGCGCAAGTTTCCGCTTGAGCTTTTCAAGAGCGTTCAGGTATTCAGGATCTTTCTGTATACCGCTTTTTATCGCTTTATCCTCAAGCAGTTGCTGTTCTATTACCTGGTCCAGAACTCTTTTTTTCACCTCATCAGGTAGAGCGTCATATGGAGTCTGCGCTCCCATGGAGCCAAGAATCTCCTGCACTTTCTCCTTCGTAATCTGTTTTCCGTTCACAGTAGCGAGTATATCTGCAGCAGAAAGAGAGAGCGTCAGTACCGTTGCGCCAAGCGCTGATAGAATCAATTTTTTCATCTGTTTCCTTTTGGTTTTATTGTTTTCATACCCAGTTCAAAACTTTTTATCCGACAATTGTACTGGAATTAAAATTAACGACGGTTAATCATTCCATATTGTGATATACATTTTGTACATCATCATCCTCTTCGAGTGTATCGATAAGTTTTTCCACCTTTTCAGCCGTTTTATCGTCTACGTCTATTGTATTTGTCGCTACAAGCCCCACAGAGCTTTCCAGAATTTCAACTCCGGTTTTTTCAACTGCCTGCAACAAAGAGTCAAAATCGGACGGTTCGCTTTCAATCAGAATGACTTCATCGAACTCTTTTATATCTGTCGCTCCGTTCTCCATCGCAGTTTCCATAACCTCATCATCTTTTTCGCCTCGAGAAACCGTTATCATCCCTTTTTTTTCGAACATCCAGGCAACGCTTCCACTGGTGCCAAGGCTTCCGCCGGCTTTTGTAAAAGCGTGTCGTATGGTTGCGACTGTACGATTCTTGTTATCGGTCATGGTCTCCACCATTACCGCTACACCGCCCGGACCATATCCTTCGTAGATTATCTCTTCATAGTTTACACCTTTGAGATTTCCCGTCGCCTTGTCTATAGCTCTTTGGATGTTATCAGCCGGCATCGATACGGCGCGCGCCCTTTCTATAGCCAGACGCAGTGCGGCATTTGTAGCCGGGTCACCACCTCCCGCCTTGGCCGCAGTGGTTATATCACGTACGGCTTTTGTGAAAAGTTTCCCTTTTTTCGCATCCTCTTTCGCTTTGATGTGCTTGACTTTCGACCATTTGTTGTGTCCTGCCATTCAACAACCTCTTTACTTGATAAATTTGGCGTTATTATACCTTTTATCGAGTATAATTTCATTGAACCATCGTCAATATGCCGATTATTTGCAATTGGAAGAAGATGGCCTTTCAGTTTCAAATATCCGGCACGATATCCGCCCTTTCATAAGCAGATAAAATAATTATAAAGGCTTTGCATGAAACTCGCTACAAAAAAAGAGATAGAAGAGATAAGAAAAAGGTTTTTGGAGCACTATCCTCACTCAACAACAGAACTGCACTACTCCAACCTCTACGAGCTTCTGGTCGCCGTCATGCTTTCGGCACAATGTACCGACAAGAGAGTGAACATGATAACACCTTCCCTTTTTAAAAAATACCCAGATATACCCTCTCTCGCAAACGCGGATCCCGACGATGTTAAGGAGTTGATAAAAACCTGCTCGTTTTACAACAGCAAAACGAAAAATCTGATAAAAATGGCACAAATGGTAATGGAAAAGTATGATGGGAAGATTCCTCTTGATGAAAAAGAGCTCATAAAGCTTCCAGGAGTAGGACAAAAGACCGCCCACGTGGTAATGATAGAATTTACAGAGGCAAATCTCATGGCCGTCGACACCCATGTTTTCAGAGTGGCTCACCGTCTTGGTCTGAGTGATGCGAAAACGGCCAAAGAGACCGAAAAAGATCTTGTAAAGAAATTCAGGACCGATCTACACCGTCTGCATCAGGCAATGGTGCTTTTTGGACGTTATATATGTACGGCAAAAAAACCAAAATGCGATACGGAGTGTTTTTTGAAAGATCTATGTAAAAGCAAAGAGAGTTTCAAAGCGAAATAACGAACGACGGACATTGTATCCGTCGTTTTCAAGAGAGCTTTTTCTTGAAAATGTCCACCAAATCCTTCTTGTCCGCTTTTGTCAAATCTTTACGTAGCCCAAGAAAAAGTTTTTCTTTGGCATCTTTTGAAACCTTTTCCATCACTCTGTCATAAATCGTTTCCGGAAGCCCTAAAAACCATTTTGGAGAATCGGTTTTTGTTATCAAATCGGAAATATCTTTTGCAATCGTTTCAATTACATCTGTCTCCACCCGTTTTTCAAGTTCGTGACGCTCTCCTACGCTCCCTTGGGTAAACTCTCCTCTTCCCTGGCTTCCACCTTTGAACCGTCCAGCCTCGTCCGTTACTATATCCTGGATTTTCCAGTGAGAAGCCACATAGTCTTTAGCGTCAACAAGATCCAGCTTTACATTGTTGGGCTTGAGTCCGGCCTCCGCTTCAAGATCGCGAGGCTCGGCCCTGTAAATTTTCATCTCCCCAAGGTTGCCAACAATCACGATATCGCCTACTTTCATCAAAATCTCCTTTGTTTAGCGTATATTAAATTATATCACCAATACTTTAAACCCCTGATAAATCGGAAACGATTCTCTTTACCACAAACATAACATCTTCTACACTGTGCAAGTCGACCCGCTCTCTTGTAGAGTGCGGATCAAGAATTGTCGGCCCTATGGAGACGATCTGCAAGGAAGGGAAGCGTTTTGCAAAAAGCGCACACTCCAGACCTGCATGGATGGCCGAATAGCTTGCATCTGGATATCTCTTTTTGTAAAGTTCAATTATTTTTTCAGAAAAAAAAGTCGTTTCCGGTTTCCATGCCGGATACTTTCCCTCGGTTTCTCCGCTAAACCCCAACGCTTCCCAACCCGCGATACTCTGTTCTACCAGACGACAAAGATCTTTGTCCGACATGGCTCTGGCAGATAGATCGAGTCTGGCAACGTTATCGGAGAGTGAAAATTTCGCAAGATTTATACTGCTTTGCGGTAGACCCAATTTTGTATTCCACGCTCTGACACCGTGCGCAAATCCGAAAACGGCTTTTGCAAACTCTCTTCCTTCTTTAAAAAGAGGACCCTGCACCCTGTCAACTCTTTTTATATGCAGATACTCTCCCATACCGATCGGTTCCTCTCCTTTTGGCATCCAGGCAGTGGCTTCGGCATGACTTGGAATGGCGTTGATCCTCTCTCCTCCCTCTATACGAGCCACCTCCATCGTTCTGTTTTTTACAATCAAGGAGCAGAGTTCCGTAATGGCATTTGGTATATTGTCTGCAATATTGACTCCCGAGTGCCCCCCCGGCGTATCGGCGAAAACTTTATAGTACGTACCCTCGGCAACCGGATAGAAACTGTCGGCTCTTTTTTGTAGATGAATATCCTCTCCCCCCGCACATCCGATATATACTTTGCCAGCCTCTTCACTGTCGAGATTGAGAAGATAGGGAGTTTTGATTTCGAGTTGCAGGTTTTTTGCGCCAACGAGCCCGATCTCCTCGTCATTGGTAAAAAGAAAATCTGCAGGTATTCTGTTTTGTATCAGATAGAGCATCATAGCTACACCCATGCCGTTATCGGCGCCCAGCGAACTCTCTTTGGCATACATCCATCCATTTTTCACCATAGTTTCGATCTTTGGAGCTCTGCCGATACATACCATGTCATAATGAGACTGAAGAGTTATTTTGCTATTTGAGCCATAAGAAATCACATTTCCTATACTGTCCTCTCTAACCAAATATCCATACTTTTTTGCAAACTTTTTTATATACTCTTTCAACTGCGATGTCTTTTCACTGCAGTGTGGTATCTTTGTAATTTCGATGAAAATTTTTTCTATTTTTTCTATCAATTTTTTCTCCTTTTCGTCGATTTATTGAAGACAATGTACCCGGAGTTTGAGCCGGAGTAAAATCAGATAAAGGCATAAGACAGCGTTATGAAATATTTTTTCGTTCTTTCTGTGATTCTTTTTTTCCATGGCTGCGTATATTTCAATGAAGATGGCATCTCCACAAAAAAATATAGAGATTGTATCGAATATTACGACTCTCAGGGATTTTACCATTGTGAATGCGACAAAAACCTGATCGATTACGATCAAATGCCAGACAAACTGCTGAAAGGATCCGAATGAACCCTCTGTCACGTCTTACCATAAAAGGGAAGATGTTGCTGTTGATCATACTTCCCACACTCGCACTGCTCTATTATACGGGAACCGACCTGAAGAGACATTTCGAGTTCACTGCCAAAATAGAAAGGGTAAAAC